>JAFOQN010000130.1 GCA_017393775.1 Clostridia bacterium | reverse complement strand
TGGGGCTTGACGAACCGAACGTGACGTATCACGCGCCGCTCGACAAGGAGTTCACCTTCTATGTCGTCTACGGCAGCTGCGTGCACACCGTGAATTACGAGGACATCCATGTCATCACCGTCGAATCCGAAGTGATGAGCATGGAGGAAACGAACGACTACATCCGCGAGCACATCGGAAGAAAGGTCGTCATGGTGGGCGCAAGTACCGGCACCGACGCGCACACGGTCGGCATCGACGCGATCATGAACCGCAAGGGCTTTGCGGGGCATTACGGCGTAGAGCGCTACGAGATGATCGAGGCGTACAACCTCGGTTCGCAGGTAAGCAATGAGGACTTCATCAAAAAAGCGCTCGAAGTCAACGCGGACGCGCTTCTGGTCTCGCAGACGGTCACGCAGAAGGATATTCACATCCAGAACCTCACAAACCTCATTGAGCTTCTGGAAGCCGAAGGGCTTCGCGATCGCTTCGTGGTGGTCTGCGGCGGACCGCGCATCACACATGAGCTTGCCAAGGAGCTCGGCTTCGACGCCGGCTTCGGCGCAGGCACCTACGGCGACGACGTGGCAAGCTTCGTCGTCACGGAAATGGTCAAACGCGGCATGAAATAAGCCGCAAAGATAGAACCGAAATCAACAAGGAGGCAAACTATGGCAAAGAAACCGGTCATCACTGCTTATGAAGCAGCGAAAATGATTCCCGACGGCGCAACGATCATGTGCGGCGGCTTTTTGGGCTGCGGACAGGCGCGCGCCATTGTCAAGGAGCTTGTGAAGCTCGGCACGAAAGACCTCACGCTCATCGCAAACGATATGGGCCGCGCGGTAGGTCCCATGGGCGAGGAGTTCTTCGGCATCGCGGAGCTCATCCACAACCACCAGGTCAAGCGCGTCATTGCAACGCACGTCGGCATGACGCCCGAAGTCGGCGAACAGATGAACGCCGGCACGCTGGAAGTCAACCTGATCCCGCAGGGCTCCATGGCGGAATGCATCCGCGCAGGCGGCGCGGGACTGGGCGGTGTTTTGACCCCCGTCGGCGTCGACACGCTGATCGAAGAAAGCCCGCTTTGCATGGGCAAGCAGGTCATTAACGGCAAAGAGTATCTCCTCATGGCGCCGATCCATGCGGACTTCGCGCTCCTCGGCACCTATAAGTGCGACGAAGCCGGCAACTGCTGGTACAAGGGCACGATGCGCAACTTCAACACCGTGATGGCGACCGCGGCGGACACCGTCATTGCCGAGACCGAATACCTCGTTCCCGTCGGCGAAATCGAGCCCGAGAACATCCACACCTACGGCATGTGCGTCGACTACATCGTGGAAGGAGAAAGAAAGTAATGGATAAGAATGAAATCAAAGCCTTTATTGCAAAGCGCTGCGCGAAAGAACTGAAGGACGGCGACGTCGTCAACCTCGGCATCGGCCTTCCCACCATGATCCCCAACTACCTTCCCGAAGGCGTTGACCTCGTCATCCATGCTGAGCTCGGCATCGTCGGCGCAGGCGCGACTCCGAAAGAGGGCGACGCGAACTACGATCCGTACCACGTCGTGGACGCAGGCGGCAATCCCGCATCCGTGGCGTTCGGCGGCGGCTTCATCGATTCCGCAACGAACTTCGGTCTGATTCGCGGCGGTCATGTGGACGCTTGCTTCCTCGGCGCGCTCGAGGTCGATCAAGAAGGCAACCTTGCAAACTGGATCATTCCCGGCAAGCGCATGCCCGGCATGGGCGGTGCAATGGACCTGTGCGTCGGCGCAAAAAACTGCATCGTCTGCATGGAGCACACCGCAAAGGGCAACCCGAAGATCTTCGAAAAGTGCCGTCTCCCCTTGACCGCTTCGCATTGCGTGAAGAAGATCATCACCGAGATGTGCGTGCTGGAAGTCACCGAAAAAGGTCTTGTCATGACCGAGATCAACCCGGAATTCACCGTGGACCAGGTCAAGGCAGTCACCGCCGCCCCCATCACCGTGGCGGAGAACTTGAAATCCATGATCGATTGATCCAACGCATCACAAAAGCCCGACCGCGCGGTCGGGCTTTTTCATGCTCCGAAGGAGCAATTCTTGGCGAAGCCAATTCATGCGGCTTTGCCGCAATTCATGTCCGAAGGACAATTCATGCGCGCAGCGCAATTCATCTCCCTCATCAGTCAACTGCGTTGACAGCTTCTCCACCATCTTCGAGGGGGCGAAGCCTTTGCTTACGCGATCCAAAAGCCTTCCCCCTGATGTGGGGAAGGTGCCGAAGCGTCAGCGAAGGCGGATGAGGAGTACTCGCAGAAAAGCGCCAGCTTTTTGCGGATCAAAAACGGACGGGCAATGCCCGTCCCTACGATTGAATCTGCTTTTCGATAAGCTGCACATATTCTTCCGCGGCAGACTTCAGTTCTGTCAGCGATAACGTGTCCGCCAATCTCCCGGTACTCGGACCACGCATAAAGGTCATCAAATCGGATTGCAGGTCCGTAAATCGTTTTGCAAGCGTCTCCTCCCCCGCAAGGGTCAGCATACTGATCCCATCCAGCAGGAGCGGTCGAAACAGCGCGTTGAGAGCAGGAGGATACGCGTCAGCATTGTGCGAAACGGTCGAAAACCGCTCAATCGCCGCAACGTTTTCACGTAGGATCTGAATGGAACGTTTCAGATACGGATTCAGATCGACCTGCTCCGGATCTCTGCGTACAACACTTGCAAGCATCACGGAATCGTCGACCCGTTCCAAAAGTGCATCCGCCACAAGCACAAGCATCATCTGCTCCGTACTGTCCTTATGTGTAGGATTGATGAAATGATATGCCCCGTCATATCCGACAAAAACGACGGCATGTTTTCCATATGGCGTTTTGATACCAAGCATCAACGGTTCGCTCTTTTGCAGTCGTGTACAAAGCGTATCTCTTTGAACCTTCGCTTCTCTCATATACAGCCCGTGTGGTACGAGCCAAAGATTGAACCACTCAGCGCTTTGCAGCATCGGCCCGGATATATATGTGTCTCCTTCTTTCGCAAGCAGCCACGGCAATCCCATTTCCAAAGCTATGGTCGTGTCTTCGGTATCAACGCCCATCCGCTCCAAAAGATTTGCAAGCGCCGCATACGAACATGACGCCTTGAAATGCATGTATTTCATCCCGCATACTCCTTTCGATGTCTCCATCATATGTCGACGTTCTATAAAAAACAAGACTTGTATTCTGCATGAATACATGCTATGATTATATCGAAAGCAAAAGAATGGCGCTTGTCATCTATAATTACAACAGTATGCACAGAAAAACGATCCCGGAGTTTCCCCCGGGATCGCTGTGATTTTAGGTTCTTATTTCGCCGCTTTGGCAGCGCGAATGGATTCGATGAGCTCCGGAACGACCTTGAAGAGGTCGCCCACGATGCCGTAGTCCGCACACTCGAAGATCGGCGCCGTTTCGTTCTTGTTGACGGCAATGATGCATTCGGATTCCTGCATGCCCGCCTTGTGCTGGATCGCGCCGGATATGCCGAGCGCGACGTACACCTTCGGATGGACGGTCTTGCCGGTCTGTCCGACCTGGTGATCCGCGCTGATCCAGCCGGCGTCGACGCACGCGCGGGAAGCGCCGACCACGCCGCCGAGCTCGTTTGCAAGCTCCTCGGCAAGGGCGAGACCCTTTTCGACGTCCTTACTGATACCTCTGCCGACGGACACGATGAAGTCCGCGCCGATCAGATCGACGAGCTTCTTCGCTGCCTTGACAACCTC
>JAFOQN010000129.1 GCA_017393775.1 Clostridia bacterium | reverse complement strand
TATCGGAGCAAAAATCAAGGAACTGAGAAAAGAAAAGCGCATCACGCAGGAGGAGCTTGCGGAATACCTGCACATTTCTTCCCAGGCGGTGAGCAAGTGGGAAACGGGCGCAAGCGCGCCGGACATCGACATGCTGCCGAAACTTGCGATCTATTTCGGCACGTCCCTCGACAATCTTCTGGACTTTGACCAGAGTAAACTCGACGCGGCGATCGAACAGATCCTTATCGAAAGCGGACGCGGCGGCAAAGACCCCGCAAGGAGCGAAGCGTACCTTCGGAAGGCATTGGAGAAATACCCGAACAACGATCTTCTGCTGACCTGTATTCTGGAGGATATGGAGCAGCAGAACGGCGACGGCAGCCGCAGCGCGGAGATCATCGAGATCGGCGAACGCATACTGAACTGCACCAAAGACGACTCCAACCGCATCGACGTCTATCGGGCGATGGCGGAAACATACCATCAAATGGGCGAGCAGGCGATGGCGGAGCTGTACCTTGAAAAGATCCCCGGCGTGCACTTTATGTACTATGAGATCGCGGCGGCGATCAAGTCCGGCGCCGAGCGCATCCAAAACATCGAATGCGCCGAGGACCTCTGCATCGACAAGCTTATCTGCATGCTGTGGATGCGCCGTCTGGAAGCACAGACTGCGGACGAGACCGCCGCGATCGACCGGCAGGCAAAGGAGCTGTTCGACTGCTTCAAGCGCTTCCCGATCTATCGGAAGATCACGGAGATCATGGAAGATTACTGGAGCAGCGGCAGGATCATAAAGATCTACCAATAAGAGCAAAACGAAAAGGGGGCGTCCGGCGTTTCGGAACGTCCCCTTTTTTCTGTTCGTTTACCCCGCCATGTCGAGGTTGTCGAAATAGTCCTCCGCGTCGACGCCGTCGATCAGATAGCGAGCGACGTAGAGACCGTCGTCCGAGCGCTCCGTCTGCACCTCCAGCGTCGCTTCTCTGCCGTCCTCGGTCCGGATCACGATCCGTGTGCCGTTCCAGCGCAGCACATAGACCCACGTCCCCGCCTCGATCACGGCGGGCGCGTCCTTTATCGTGCAGGGCAGATCCCGGACGACCTCGATGAGATCGTGAAACGCGATCTGCTCCTCGCGCGTCTTGTTCTGTACGCGGTCCAGCACGCCCGTTTCGACCCATCCCGGCGGCACGCGCCGGAGCAGCGCGCCCTGACGCAGCGAGGTCCCCGAGATCGAACCGAGCACATAACACCATTCGGTAAAGAACACCTCCCCGTCGACCAGCCGCATGGAGCAATTCGGATAATAGGTGTGCGCGGTTTTCTTTCCGTTCTGAATCCGCAGCACGTCCACATTCGAGCAGTCGATCTGCCGGTCCTTCACCTCCAGCGCAAGCGTCAGATCACCGGTCGTTTCATGCGGATTCAATAGGATCGCTTCCCGAAGGATCGCGCCCTTGCCCATCTCCATGAGCGGCTCCGTTTCCGTCTCGCCGATGCGGATCACAGGATACCCGTCCGCATCGGTATAGAAGGAGATCGGATCCCATCTGCCGTCGCCGTCGATGTCATAAAAGAACAGCTGTCCCTTTTCCGCATGCTCGCCGAACGCGGGATCGAGCGCCGAAACAGGGCATGAAACCGGAAGCTTCAGCGCCGACCTTGCCGATCGGTCATCCGGCTCCTGCCGCGGCAGAACGATCTCCGCTGCGCGCGTCGCCGTGCGCTCGCTGCCGTCCGAAAAGCGCACCGTGAGCACATCCGTTTCGGGATCGTAGACCGCGCGGATCAGCAATGTACTCTTGGAAAACTGCATGCCGTACGGTTCACCCGGGTCCGCGTCAAAGCGGAACTGCTCGTCCGCATGGGAATCGTATGTCGTTTCGATCAACCGCGCCGTGCCGTTCGAATTGAGCTCCAGATACGACATGCCGTATCCGTACCGATCCGGCATGGTCCAAACGCCTGGAACCGTTGAACGGACATAGTAGACCGTCAGCAGGTACCAATGCTCCGAGATCGGCTCAAGCGCGTCCCTGTACAGCTCGCGAATCTGCTCCGACGGGTTCGACGCGTAGATCAGCCGCACCTCATAGAGCTCGCCCGCTTCTCTGCGTGTCATGTCCATTGCCCACGGGAACGACAGCACCGTCATCGGATTCGCGGTTTCCGTAAAGTACGAAGTCGGATCGGCAAGGAATGTTTTCACGCCCGGCTCGTCCGAGTTTTGAATGATCCTTTGAAGCGTTTCGATCCCGTCGTTTGCCGCATTCTCCAAACGCTCCCGGTTTCGTTCCCAAAACGCTTTTGCGCGCGCCTGCATTTCGCTTGCCGGAACGACCGCATCGCACTCAAAGACCGCATCCGGACCCGGATTGACAAACATCGTGATATACGGCTTCGGCGCGGGCGTCGGCTCGGGATCTGGCTCCATTTCAAACGGCGCTTTTTGCCAGCATTCCGAATAGATCGCCCACGTCCTGTCCTCCGTCACCGGCTCCGGCGTGATGTCCTCCGAAGAGGGATAATGACTGTACAGATAATCCGGATCCTCCGCGTACACAAGGCTCGTCTGATAGTACCCGGATTCATTCACCCAACGGACCGTAAGGAAGAAGATCGGGACACGATAGACTCGTTCCCACCCGGCGAAGAAATACCCGCCGCCCGGAAGCTGCAAAAGTCTTTGGATTGCTTCCGTTGTTTCGCTGCAAGGGTGGTCCCAATCAATCTCATTGCGGCCCAAATCGGCATATACGACGCCGTTTTTCAAAACACGATGCTCCGGTTCGTTGAGGTCCTCCTTTACCTGTTCTATCAGCTCGCGGTCAACCTGAAAGAGCTGGCGCATGGCGGTTTCCGCTTCCGCCTTGTCTTGGTAGGTAATGCCGGTATAGGGAAGCGGTGTTGTCTGAACAACCGGCGTCGGGTCGACCGTCGAGGGCAGCTCTGCGGTGATCTCCGGCAGCATACTCGCTCCCGGCTTGGTTTCCGTTCCACGGATCTTGATCAGCAGCGCGGCCGAAAGAACAACCAGAGTGAACACGGCGGCGGTCACGGCATAGGTAAACCAGCGGCGCACGGGCTTTTTCCGCGGCTCCTCATTCTGCGGTACAAAGGACACGGGCGCCGTCCGTTCGGGCGTTTTCCGCTCCTTCCGGTCCGCGGCGGTGTCGAAGCGCGCCTGCGCACCTGCGGGAACCGGCGCCGATGGCTCGCTGTCCAGCCGCTTGCCCTGCTCTTCTGCCGCCAAAAGAATTGCTTCTTTTAACAGCATCTCAAACGATTTATTTCGCATAGCCGTTCTCCTTGCATAGATGCAGTACCGCTTTTTTCGCGCGCATCAGATATACGCGCACCGTCGCCTTCGAAACGCCGAGCGCATTTGCGATCTCGCCGTCGCTCAATTCCAGCAGATACTTATACCGCAGCACATCCTGTTGGCTTTCCGGAAGCTTCAAAAAAGCTTCCTTAACCGCCTCCGCAGTAAGACTTTTGATCACGCGATCCTCCACCGAAGCGCCCTCGTCCGGCATGTCGATCTCCTCGATCGGAACGCTCGGATGCGCGCCGCCCTTTCGGAGCTTGTCCAGTGAAGTGTGCCGGACGGCGGTTAACAGATACACCGACCTTGCGTGCTCCGGAAGTATCCGCAGCGTGTCGATCTTTTGCATGCAGCGCACGAACGTGTCCTGTACGGCGTCCTCCGCCGTGCCCTCTTCATGCAAAATGCTCAGCGCCGCGCGCTTCATGCGGTGATAGTTCGATGCAAACAGCTCGCTGATCAGTGCGCGATCCGATTCGCTGTCCAGCATCAGCAGCAAAAATACCATTCGACAGTCTTCCCCCTTGACCTCTCTATCTTATAGACGATTCAGAAGGCAAAAGTGTTACACCTTTTAGTAAAAAGATAAAACCGGTGCGGGTTCGCCGACCGGTCAAGGACTTTGTCAATCCGCTTCGTCGGGAGCGGAAAGGTATTTTTTGAAAAAGAAGATGAGAAACGGGATCGAGACGAAACATGTCAGAAGGTCCGCACCCGCCTGCACCGCAACGATGCCGTCAAGCCCGAACAGATACGGCAGCAGGAACACGAGCGGCACAAAGAAAATGCCCTGCCTGCAGGACGCAAGGATCGTTGCGCCGATTGCGAAGCCGAGCGATTGATAAAGCTGATTGACATAGGTGGAAAAGCCCATCAGCGGGATCGTGACGCACAGGAATCGCAGCATCAGGCTTCCGACGCGCACGACCTCCGGATCGTCGCGGAACCAGCGCATGATCGGCTCGCGGAAAAAGAAGACCGAAACCGCAATCGCAACGCAGATGACCGTCGCCGCCGCCGTGGCGTACCAGAATACCTTCTTCACGCGCGAATAGCGCTTTGCGCCGAAGCAGTATCCCGCGATCGGCTGATAACCCTGCCCGATCCCGAGCACGACGTGCCGCACGAACATATAGAGCTTGTTCGCGATCGAGATCGCCGCGACCGCCGCCGCACCGAACGGCGCCGCCTGTATGTTCAATAGCGCGGAGGAAAGACTTGCCATGCCCTGACGGAACAGCGTCGGCACACCCATGCGCACGATATGCAGATATACCGAGGGCTTTCTGCCGATGTGTTTCGGGCGCAGGCGGACGATGCTGCGGTCGCGCAGAAAGATGATCGCCATGATGACGAAGCTTGTCATTTGGGAAAGCATCGTGGCAAGCGCCGCGCCCGCAATGCCCATGCCGCAGGTGAAGATCAAAAGCGGATCAATGAACAGATTGAGGATGCCGCCTGTGATCATGGCAAGCATCGAATAGAGCGCCTGTCCTTCGGATCTTAAGATATTGTTCAGCACGAACGCCGTCGTCATAAACGGCGCAGCAAGCAGAATATAGCGCGCGTAGTCCATTGCGTACGGCACGACCTCGTCGCGCGCGCCGATCAAACCGACAAGCGGTTTCAAAAGAAGCAGTCCGAGCGCGCCGATCAGCGTGCCCGCAAGAACACTCATCAAAGCGGCGGAGGTGCCGACGGTACTTGCGTCGTCCACGCGCTTCTGTCCGAGCATCGGACTGATGAGACTCGTCGCGCCCATGCCGATGCTGCCGCCGGTCGCCTGGATGATCGCCATCAGCGAAAAGACAACGCCGACCGCCGCAGACGCTGCCGTGTCGATCTTTGCGACAAAGTAGGTGTCCGCGGTATTGTAAATGACGGTGATGAGCTGGATCAGCACCGTCGGCGCCGCTTTTTTGAACAGCAGCGGACCGATCGGCTCGGTCAGCATCAGCTGCCGCTGCTGCTCGCTGTTTACTCGCATGCCCCCTCCGAGAATCCTTAAAGCTCGACTTCGACCGGCTGACCCGCGCCGATCTCGAAATGATACTGCACGATGCCGAGATCAATCATGGAATACGGTCCGGAAAGTGCTTTCACCTTTGCCTTTCCGTCCTGCCAAAGGAAGCGGAAACGCTGCTGATTGATCGCGGTAGGCGCCAAAAGTGCCGCCTCTACACCTGCGCGGAACCAATCCGGCGCCGTTCCTTCGATCTCCGTCACCTGTTCAAACGACTTGCTCTTGTGCGGTTTGCCGGGGCGAGCGGCGTATCCGATTGAGATGATCGCGGCAAGCGTTTCGCCGTCGCCCAAAAGCTTTTTGACGCGTCCCTTTTTATACGAACCTGCGATCCAGCAGGTAGAAAGCCCGAGCGTTTCGGAAAACAGCACAAGCCGTTCACCGAAGTATCCCGAAAGCCGGAAAAGGTCGTCCGTGTCGGGTCCGGCGAGCACGATGTAGTTGTCGGCGTTTTCGAACGAGCCGTATGCCCAAAGCCCTTTGATCGCGCTCGGATCGTTCAGACAAAGGCGGATCGAAAGCCCGCTTTCTGCGTTGCACGCCGCAATCTCATCCTCCAAAGTCTTTAAAATCCCGCCGTCGATCGGGCGTTTCGTATATGCGCGCACGGAATGCCGCGCGTCGATCGCTTCACGGATCGTCATGGGTTCGTCCTCCCTTGTTTTGCTGATTCCATTATAATATGCGCCTACACGCCTTGTCAAACGACAGCCGTTGCAAAATATGCCTGTTTTCGGTATAATAAGGGACAATGAGGAGGTTCTTATGATCAAAAGTGTCATTTTTGATATGGACGGATTGATGTTCGATACCGAACGGCTCTATGTGCGTTCCCTGGAAGAGTACGTCGGACCGAAAACCGGCCTTGTATTCCCGCGCGAAAACATTCTCAAAACGCTTGGCTGCAATCACGCCGATTTCGAGAGGATGTTTCCGGACCTGTTCGGCACGGCGATCTCATTTAACGCGTGCTATGCAATGATTTCCGAATGGATGACCCTCGAAATGGAAACGCACGGCGTGCCCGTGAAGCCCGGGCTCTATGCGCTTTTGGACGCGCTGAAGGCACACGGTATCAAAGTCGCGCTTGCGACCGGCACGAGCAGGCATATCGCGCTCGAATACCTCCGGCGCACGGACACGCTCCGATACTTCGACGCGTTCGCCTTCGGCGATCAGGTTATACACGGCAAGCCCGATCCGGAGATCTTTCTGCTCGCAAATAAAGCCCTCGGCGGAACGCCGGAAGAAACCGCCGTTTTTGAGGATTCGGTAAACGGTTTGAAGGCTGCGCATGCGGGCGGGTTCTTCTCGATCTGCGTGCCGGACCTCATCGACCCCGTTCCGCGGCTCAATTTCATGCCCGACGCGGTTTTCCGTACGCTCGACGAGGCGATTCCGCTCTTTCGCGAAATCAACCGTTCAAACTGAGTTCCCATCCGCACCGGCGCTGACCGGTGCGTTCTTTTTCAAAAATCATGTCCGATTTTCCAATTTACGGGGCTCTATATAGGTGAAAACCGGTTTTACGAGGGTACTATGGAACAACACGAAGCATTCAACCGTGTCTATGACGCCACGCGCGACGCGCTTTTGCGCTGGCTGATACCGCGCATCCGATCGAGCGCAGACGTCGAGGACCTCATGCAGGAGATCTATCGGAAGTTGTACCGGAAGATGACGCGCTTCGGCATTCGCGAGCCGGAAAAATATGTGTTCGGCATTGCGAAAAAGGAGCTTGCTAAATTCTATCGGCATCGCGCCGTCGTGCTGAGTTACGAGACGGCGATCCCCGATCAGCTTCCGGACGAGGGTGAGGAGCCCGAGGATATCGTGCTCGACCGCGAACGCGAGCGGGAGCTTTGGGCGCTCATCAAAGCGGAGCCTCTTTTGAGCTATCAGGCATTTACGCTCTATTACGGCTTTTCGGTCCCGACCGACGAGATCGCAAAGCAGCTCAATCTTTCGGAGGACGCCGTTCGAAAGCGTCTCAGCCGTACAAGAGCCCGCCTTCGGAAGCTGCTTTCGGCGCAACACAAGGATGTTCCCGCAGCGGAACGGAAAGGAGAATAACATGAACGAACAGGAAGCATATAAAACCGTTATTCAAAACCGGATCGTAAACGACGATCAGATCAAACGAACCGCAAGGACCGCCGCGCCGCAGCGAGTGCCCGCGCTGCGCGTTTTGAAACCGATCGGCATTGCACTTGCCGCGCTTCTGATCGTCTTCGGCGTCACGATGGCGATCCCCTCCGCCCGCGCTGAGGTATTTTCATGGTTCAGTCCCGCAAGCGCACAGGAATATCTTGCCGAGAATCCCGAAGATCGCGATCCGGTGCCGGAGCTTGACGCCATGATCACCGCAAAGGATCTGACCCGTACCGAAATCAAGGTGAACTACATTGCAGATGAACCGTACTGGCGCGAGATCGGAGAAAACTTCTCCGCAACGCTCGGCGAAACGATCTACGACGGAAATGCGATCTATATCTCCGTCGACTTCGACGAGTTGTCCGGCTATCCGCTCTTTGAAAACGCATGGTGTCCCAGCCTTCCCGCCGACGCGCTGCTTCCGACCTATCTTGCGGAAGAGATCGACCCCGGACAATGGAGCGAACCGCACAGTGATTTGATTCTGACGGCGGAAAACGGCACAGAGCTTCCCGCGTGGATCGAGCCGATTTCCCGTCCGGTCGACGAAGCGTTCAGACAGGCGTTTCTCGATCGGTTCGGCTGTTTCGAATCCTTCGATGCGGAAACCGCCGCCGCATGGAGAGAAAGCGGTTTGGAGCATTGCAAAACGAACGGCGTGCGTGCCGTCGCAGCGGTTTTTTCAGAAGCGGCGAATCCGCAGGCTGACCTGCCGATCGACGAAAACGGGTATCTCACCCTCGGGGTGCGCTATTCCGTGTGGATCAAGCACAGCGAGGACGCAAGCGAAAAGCTTGACGTCGATCTCGGTACGGTCACGGTCAACATGACCGCATACAAGGAGATGAAACAGCGGAGCATCGAAGCGGCGCAGGATACGATCGCGCTTTCGGGCGACGCGGTCTGGTATGACTACCGTGATCAAGTCAGGTATGCCGCGAATCTGGACGGCGTCACGCTGCGCGTGATTGCGCCCGGAACCGTGGACCTAATGGGCATTCACGGCATCGAGCTCCTTACCGTCATGCCGGACGACTGGAGTGAGGAGCAAAAGGAAACATTTTTAAGAGGTCTCCTGCTTGATATCACCGTGGACGACGATCTTAAGATCGACTTCGGCGGCGGAATCCAACGCAATGGCGACGGCAGCTATATCCTTTCCATCGAGCTCGAAGGCTGTATCCCCTTCAATCGGATCGGAACCATGCGGCAGATCACGCTGACGCCGATCCTTATGAAAGACGATCTCGCCGCCTTCCCGGTCGATCCGATCATGCTGAAGGTCAATTGATGCAGGGCAGCAGAACGGAGCGGTGCAAAACCGCCCCGTTTTTTGTCGAATATATTCCCTTGTCCGCTTGTCTTTTGGGCGGTGCTGTGCTATCATAAAAGCGCAAATTTCATACGGAGGAATCTCTAAGACCATGAAAATCGCGATCATCGGCGGTACCAACATCGAAACGCTCCCGATCCGTTACAGGGAGCAGGCAGTTTCCACGCCTTACGGCGACGTCGTCGTGTTCAAAGGCAAGCTTAAAGAAGGCAACGAGGTCATCTTCCTAAGCCGTCACGGCATTCTTTATGCGCACGATCCGGGCGATATCAACTACCGCGCAAACGTCTATGCGCTGCATCAGATCGGCGTCACCCACGCGATCGGCGTGACCTCGGTCGGCGCATGCGACTACTCCATGCGGCTCGGCGAATACTGTCTCATCAACGACTTCATGGATTTCACGAAGGGTCGTCCCTCCTCATTCGAGCGCGAACACCGTCCCGCGCTGCATACCGGCATGGAGAACGTGTTTTCCGAATCCCTGAACAACGTGCTCGAAGAACTTATCCGCCAGCACGGTTTCCCGTATTCCGGCAGAGCCGTCTATGCCTGCCTCGAAGGTCCGCGCTTTGAGACCGCCGCGGAAGCACGCGCGCTCCGTATGCTCGGCGCGCAGGTCGTGGGGCAGAGCATCGTACCCGAAGCGCCGCTGTGCCGCGATCTCGGCATCGAATACGCCGCGCTCGGCATGATCACCAACTACAGCACCGGCATGACCGGCGTAGTCAACGACGTCGTGATTGAGCACGTCATGGACGAGAATCGTGAAGACATCTTCACCCTCTGCTTCGATCTGATCCGCCGTATGACCACCTACGCAGAATAACAATCCAAAAACGCATCAGCGCCCCGGTCGGGGCGCTGTTTTTGTGCCGGATTTGTCATTCTGAACATGGTACGCGCGATGTTACGCGCGAGAAACGCGCGACATACCGCCGTAACGAAGTGGAGCTTGCGGAAGCGCGCGATCTTCCGCCGAAGCAGAGTGAAACGAAGCGAAGTGTCAGCGAAGAATCTTCAAGATCCTTCACATTCCTCGCGGAATGTTCAGGATGACACATCAAATTTGGTTTGTTGGACAGACTGCGCGTTACATGATCCGAAGCTCGTGCTTTTTGCCTTCGAAGGTCCAGTGCAGAACGATGCCGTTGTCGGCGTCGACGGAAATATCGGTTGCGTTCTCCATCAGATCGCGGACATGACGGAACTGCGCCTTCTTTTCGTCTGTGTAGACATTCAGCGCGTCGGAGGTCAAAAGCATGCCGCCGAGAAGCGCGTTGACCGTATAGAGCTTTTCCTTCTCCTCGGGCGTCAGCTTACAGTTGCCCTCGCGCAGGAAGAAGACGTCCGGATCGCCCATGAACGCGCGGCCGGTGAGCTGCCGCCGGAACGTCGTATCCTCGATCGACTGCTTCGTCGAAACGCGCTCGCGGTGCGTCATCTGCATGAGCTTCGTGTCGTTCCAGTCGAGACCCACGTCGCAGCCCACGCGGCAGTATTCGACGATGCCGAACGCCGGCCACAGCGGGACGCCGCAGCCTAAGATTTGCTTGCCGCGGCAGGCTTTGCGCAGGATATTCATCGCACGGCACATACGAGCCGCTCTCGATTCGGTCTCGGTGCCGAACGGCGCCGCGCCGTAAAGGAAGTCGAGCTTCACAAGGTCAAAGCCCCATTCGTTCAGTACGCGGTCGAGAAACTTCTCGACGTACGCGACGACCTCGGGATTGTCAATGTCGAGCGAATAGAACCCGCCCCAGTTCGATCCGTCCGCCCACGGTTTGCCATCGTGCAGCAAAAGCCAGTCCGGATGCTCCTCCAAAAGCTTCGAGCCCTTCTGACAGACGAACGGCGCAAGCCACAGCCCCGCACGGAAGCCTGCCTCATGGATCGCGTCGGCGGCGTTTTTTAAACCGTTCGGGAATTTCTTTGCGTCCGGTACGAGCCAATCGCCGACCGCGGTCTCCCAGCCGTCGTCGATCTGAAACAGATCGCCCGGGCGGAGCAGCGATTTTGCACCGATGAGATCGTCGGTGATCGTCGCGTCATTGATGTCCTGATAGCGATTGTACCAGCTGGAATAGCCGAACATCTTTTTGTCGGTCAGCGGATGCACGTCCATGGCATTGAACCACCCGTCGAAGACTTCCTGCTCCGTGCCCTCGGCAATGTAGAGATCGAAGGCGTGGAACTCGCCGTCCGCCTTCATGCCCGCACAGTCGCGCTCAATGAACAGCTCGCCCTTCTTTGCGTTGTAGGTGAACAGCGTGTAGCCCGGGATCTCGTCGAGCGAGCCGAACAGCAGGAACTTCTTTCCGTCCCTCAGATAGCACCACGATTCACCGTGCGTGATACCCTTTTGATAGGGATACTTCACGAAATGATAATCGCCGTAGCGGTTGATGCCGAACATTCCGCGCATGAAACACGGCAGATGCTTTAAGCCGCGCGTACGCCCGTTCACGTCATATTCCGGGCTGTAGGTCCAGTTCTGATAGCCGTTGTGGAAAATGTGCGTCGTCGCCGCTGCCGGCAGCGCGACCGTTGCCGTGACCTTCCTGAGCTTCGCGCGATTGAGCGGTACGCGCACATGCACGACGCCGTCTGCCTTGACGTTGCCGCAAATCTTTGCGCCGTTTTCCGTTTCAACCGTATAATTCAGGATGCGTTCCATGCTGTTATTCCTCCTCTGTAATGGTAAAGCGGATCGAAACCGGAGCGGTCTGCTCCGTGGATACCGTTAATTCGCCCTCGCCGCCGTGACCGACGGTTTTCACATATGTGCCGGTCATGCCTCCCTCGGCAGTCGCGACGTCGGGACCGATCAGTTCGAGATCGCCCGAAAGATGGAAGCGGACCGGCAGCTGCGCGTACGGCGCAAGGTTGCCGTTTCCGTCGAGCACGCGCACGCGGATCGCCGCTGCGTCATAGCCCTCGCCTTCCTTCAGCGCGGTTTTGCTGACCTTGACCTCGAGATGCAGCTTTTTACTCGGCTTCAGAAGAACCGACGCCGTGACCTTTTCGCCGTCCAGCGCGTCGAAGCGCCATTCGGTCGCTGATCCGCCCCAGTTGCCGACGTACTTGCCGTAAAGCTCTTCCCCGTCCGCCCAGCTCATGCGGTAGCGTTTCATGCAGTAGAACATGCGAAGTTTATCCGCAAGCGGCATCTTTTCGATGCCGTACTTGCCTGCCGCCAGAAGCTCACGGTGCAAAAGCGCCTCCTTTTTGCCGGTGATGCCCTCCTCGCTGATCAAAAGCTGTCCGATGAGATCGTCGATCTTCATCGGCGGATGCTTTATACCCTTCCAAGGCTCTGGCTTGAAGATCTTGACGAGCTTGTCGTTTTTATACAGTGCGACGCGCTCGGCGTTCGTGAACGCCCAAATCTCGCCGATCTCGCCCGCGGGATAGTCGCCGATGCACATCGGCGTGCCGATCTCCAGCACCGTTTTTTCGTCGCCCTGGCTCGCGTACGCGGCGGCGGCAAGCTTCGGGTTGCGGAACGCGTCCATCACGCCGTGATAGCACACACGATCGCCGGATCCAAAGTCCTTATGCGTCGGATAGTCGAACATGCACCAGCCGAAGCAGCCCGCGTGCTCGCCGGAAGCAGTCGCGGCGTCGAGCGTGCGCGCGTGGCGCAGCGCGTGCATCTGCCGCTTGCTCCACGGATCATACGGCTTTGTCGGGAACATATGTCCCGAATGCTCGGAGATCAAATACCCCTTTTCGGGATCGGTCGTAATTTTGTCCTTTTTGCGGATCGGATCGTCGAACTCGAACGGTTTAAAGTCGTTATACGCGTAGACGTCCTCGATGAGATGGCTCTTCACAAGATAGCGCACACCGGAGGTCTGCCGCGACGGATCGAGGAAATGCGCAAGCGCGTTGGTCTTTTCATACAGCGCGTCGTTGTCGCGGCTCTCGTTGATGCGCACGCCCCACAGCACGATCGACGGGTGGTTGCGGTACTGGATCACCATTTCACGCACGTTGTCGACCGCCTGCTTCTGCCACGCCTCATCGCCGATGTGCTGCCAGCCCGGGATCTCGGTGAATACCAAAAGCCCCAGCTCGTCGCAGGCGTCGATGAAATACTGACTTTGCGGATAGTGCGAGGTACGGACCGCGTTCAGGCAAAGCTCCTCTTTGAGGATCCGCGCATCCTCTCTTTGCAAACTTTCCGGCGCGGCATAGCCCATATACGGATACGCCTGATGACGGTCGAGCCCGCGCATGAACGTACGCACGCCGTTCAGATAAAAGCCGTCCTTTTTGAACACCGCGGTGCGGAAGCCGAAGCGCGTCGTAACGACGTCCTGCGGCTGCATCTGTGCGTCGTACAGCGTGGTCTCAAGCGTGTAGAGATTCGGCGTCTCACATGTCCACGGGAGCGCGTTCTTTGCGCGCAGAGTCGTCGTCCAGACGAAGAGATTCTCCGGCGCTTTGACAACGGAATCGGAATCTGCGTCGGCGTTCTCGGCGATGCACTCCCCCGCACCGTTCAGGATGCGGTGGCGGATCATCGACGCGGTGCCGGAAACCGTGGTCTGTACCTTTGCGGTATGCAGGTCCGGCGTTTGCACGAACACATTTGCGATGCAGCTGCTGTTCCGTACGTCGAGCCACACGTCGCGGTACAGCCCGCCGTAGGTCAGATAGTCGATGACATAGCCGAACGGCGGAATCTCCGGGTTCTCGGTCGAATCGAGACGCACGGCGACAAGGTCCTTTCCGTCGAGCCGGACTGCGTCGGTGATCTCGACGCGAAATGCGGTATAGCCGGTGCGGTGCGTCGTAAGCTCCTTGCCGTTCATGTAGACCGTGGCGATGTGCGCCGCGCCGTCGAACTGCAAAAAGAGGCGTTTGCCGCGATACGTTTCGTCGAGTGGAAGCACCTTGCGATATCCGTATATGCCCTCGTAATCCTCCGGTCCCGCGTAGTGCTGCGGGATCATGCGCGGATTGTGCGGAAGCCGGACCGGCTCCCCATCGCCTTCGCCGAGACGGAAGCCGTTCGTCCACATCGGTGTGAATTCCCATCCGTTACTGAGCTTTTTCATCAAGCGGATCCTCCGTTTTATATGATATTTTATTGTACCATATGCCGCGCTTTGAAACAAGGCGAAACAGCGAAAAAGCGGGCGAAAAATCCGCCCGCTCCGGTTCTCTGTTGTTGATTCTCCGCACATGCGGTTCCGCTGCAGTCCCTCAGATCTCCTTAATTTTGAAAAATGCCAGCAGGCTCTTATACAGATCGCTGTCCGGACCGAATCCGTATCTTTCATCCAGCCTGTACAGGATCGTCGAGGAATAGAAGTGGTAGACCCAATGGGCTACGCCGCAGGGATCTTCCACCGCGCCGTGATCGGTCACATTGATATAGCCGTTCTGAAGCAGATAGCTGTCATGGATGCATTTTGCGACCAGATCCGGATCCAGATCGTTGTAATTGAAGCAGCTCTGGCTGTCGTCCGGGTCGATGTTCAACAGGTATGCGACCGATTCCGCCTCCCTGCCGATGCCTTCGGGGCTCTTGTCCGGAAGGTCCGGCATGCATCGGATGATCTCCGCGATCAGCGGCGCATTGTATGCACCTTTGTAATTCACCGACTTCAGTTCTTCAAATGTGCACAGAGTCGCAAGCGCCGCACATTCGTCTTTCTCCGCATGTTCCATCAGCGTCTTCAGCGCGGCAAATGCGTCGATCTTGCCCTCCATCATATCGCGAAGCAGCGGCAGTTCCGTGTAGGCACGCAGCTTGCCGGAGATACGGCCTTCCAGTTTCAGCACCGTCCTGAGCTTCGGATCCTGAACGCGATCGAACAGCTCGGATGAGAGCGCTCCGCAGAGCCTTTCGGCTTGTTCGTCAGCCTGCACAGATGCGATCAGTTCCTTGACCGATTCCGAATCTCCGGTCCTTCCAACGGCATCGGAGAATTGCGCAGCGCATGCGGCGCACTTGTCAAAGCTGTATGTCTGTCCGTCAAACTCCACGCGGGTTATCATGTCCGTCGCCGGTTTTACGATATCGGTACCGAGCGTAAACTTCTGAAGATCGGGCAGTTCCATGTCCAGTTCCATGTCATAGCTGTCCAGTACGCCGACGATCCTGCCGGCGTTTTTCGCATAGTAATCGACCGGAATGATAAACACCGCTGCGATGATCACACCGGAAATCAGGTTCAACAGGATCTTCAGAAAGATGTTCGGCTTTTTCACCGTTCCGGCTTTTTTGCGGTCTCTTGCGATAAAGTGGAAAATCAGGCCCAGCACGATGAACAGCACGATAAATGCCGCCATGATCACGGCAGGTCTTGCCGCTGCGGTCATCATCTGCCGAAACAGCGGCAGATCCTCCGTGTCCAGAGCAAATCGGTTCTCTGTAAACGCGTACAGCTTATCCGCGAACTTGACGGTTAAAAAATACGCTGCGGCTGCACTGATGACAACCGCCAGAAGGTGAAACAGATCTCTTTTGTTGGAACGCCTGATCCCCAGTAAAAACGTCAAAATGACGATGACGACTGCAGATATGATCAATATCATTTATATTCTCCGAATACCTGTATGATGCTGTTGATAAAGCCCGGTGTTTTCTGCTGCACCGAAAAAAACAGCCTGCCGGAGCACCGCGATGCTTCGGCAGGCTGCATGTGTTTATTCACCGTAGATAAGGTTCTTCTCGCTCTCCGGATTGAAAAAGTGCATTGCCTTACCTTCGAAGGTGATATAGAGGTCCGCGCCGTTGACGAGATTCGCACGGCGTTCCTGCGACAGATCGATGGTGGGAACACGCACGATCCAGCGGGTGCCGTCTTCGCTGACCACATGCAGATGGAGCTCGCTGCCCATCATCTCATTGACCTCCAGCTTGCAGGCGATCGCGTTCTCTGCGGGACCGTCGGCGAGAACGATGTGTTCCGGACGTGCGCCGAGCAGGATCTCACCGCTTGCGACGCCCTTGTCCGCAAGGAGCTTCGCCTTTTCACCGGTGACTTCAAGTTTTGCGCCGCACGGCGTGACGAAGTAACGGTTGCCTTCCCTGACGAGGTTGGTCTTCAGAATGTTCATCTTCGGTGCGCCGATGAACTCTGCAACGAACAGATTGCTCGGCTTTTCGAAAACTTCCATCGGCGTGCCGACCTGCATGATGTAGCCGTCCTTCATGATGACGATACGATCACCGAGGGTCATAGCCTCGGTCTGGTCATGCGTGACATAGATGAACGTGGTGTCCAGCTTCTGACGGAGCAGGATGATCTCGGCGCGCATCTGGTTACGGAGCTTCGCGTCGAGGTTCGAAAGCGGTTCATCCATCAAAAAGACCTTCGAGTCACGGACCATTGCACGGCCGATCGCAACACGCTGGCGCTGACCGCCGGACAAAGCGCGCGGCTTTCTCATCAGGTACTGTGTGATGCCGAGGATCTCCGCGGCGTTCGTGACCTTTGCGTAGATCACATCCTCCGGGACCTTCTTGAGTCTCAGAGAGAACGCGATGTTGTCGTAAACCGTCATGTGCGGATACAGCGCGTAGTTCTGGAAAACCATCGCGATGTTGCGGTCCTTCGGCTGCAGGTCGTTGACGACCTCGCCGTCGATCTCGACCGTGCCGTCGCTGATCTCTTCGAGACCCGCAACCATGCGGAGCGTGGTGGATTTGCCGCAGCCGGACGGACCGACGAACACGACGAACTCTTTGTCCTTGATGTCGAGGTTGAAGTCGTGTACGGCAACGACGTTGTTATCGTAAATCTTTTTTACGTTTGTAAGCTTTACACTTGCCATATCGGTGTACTCCTTTTCTTCTCGTTAGAGTTCGGGCTTAACCCTTGACCGCGCCGCCCGTGACGCCTTCCACATAGTATTTCTGCAGGCACATGAACAGAATCACGACCGGGATCGCAACGACGACGCCGCCGGCGCAGAACATGGTGTAGTTCTGGCTTGCCTGCTGCGAGGTTTCAAGCCACGACTGCATACCGACTGCCACGTTGTAAGCTACGCTTGCATCGCGCGTGATGTACTTTGCAAAGACGAAGTCGCCCCAAGGGCCCATGAACGCCGTCAGAACGGTGTAGATGACGATCGGCTTTGCCAGCGGCAGGATGATCTTATAAAGCACCTGCGCTCTCGATGCGCCGTCAATGCGCGCCGCTTCGTCCAGCGATTTCGGAATCGTATCGAAGAAGCCCTTTGATACATAATAGCCCATGCCGGACGACGCCACATATACGAGGATCAGACCGGGAATCGCGTGCGCTTCGGTGAGTCCGATGTCCTTCAGGACCTGGTACAGAATGATCATGGCGAGCATGCCCGGGAACATGCCCAGGATCAGCATGAACTGCATCAAAGGCTTACGCATCTTGAAACGGAAACGTGAAAGCGTGTATGACATGCAAAGCACGATGACCGTCTGCACGACCGCAACGATCAGTGCAATGATGAAGGTGTTCAGGTACCAGCGCAAGAAGCCGTTGGTCTTGAACGTGCTCTGCATCACGATCGTTCCGTCCGCCGCGACCTTCTGATTGACGAACAGTCTCACATAGTTGTCGAAGCCGAACCGGATCGCCTGCTCCGGATGGATCTCGCCGTCCGGGTTATAGATCAGTTTCTGCATCAACCCGGTCGGGTTTACACGGAAGGACTGGATCACAATGCATACGAACGGGACCAGCCAGATGATGCTGACGAGGATCAGGATCACATAGATCACGATGTTGCTGATGCGGGACGACGCCTTCATGCCCATGTGCTGCTTCATGACGTCGCTGTCAAGGTTGTTTTCCTTCCGCTTGCTGAAATACGCAAGGAGGAAGATGATGCCCAGGAACAGCCCGATGGCGCCGAACAGGACAAAGAAGAAATTGTCGGTCACATACTTGTTGTTGAAGCTCCACAGCGGCATTTCCATGAACCGGTTGGTCAGCATGAATACGCCGGAAGCTGCAAACACGACGCCGAGTACGAGGAGAATGATCTCTCCGATGTGATTGTTCTTTTTCATTGGTAATCCTCCTCATTCTTGACCGAGGGCAGCAGACCGTAAACGATCAGCGAGATCACGGAAACCACGACAAAGACGAGAATACCGATGACGGAAGCCATGTTGTACTTCGCCGCGCTCGTTTCGCCGCCCTGACCGCTCTGCGTCATCTTGAACAGCCATGTGATCAAAAGGTCGGTCTTGCCCGGCGAGCCCATGCCGCCATTGGAGAACTTCGGATTGCCGCCTGTCAACAGGTATATGACGTTGAAGTTGTTCATATTGCCCGTAAAGCTCGTCAGAAGGTACGGACCCGTGATGAACAGCATGTACGGCATGGTGATCTTACTGAACTGCTTCCAGCCGCTTGCGCCGTCGATCTTTGCGGATTCGTAGAGGTCCGCCGGAATGTTCATCAAAATACCCGTTGCGATCAGCATCAGGTACGGAATGCCGATCCAGATATTGATGATGATGACCATGATGCGCGCCATCGTCGGGTTATCGGTGTTCTGCGACTGCAGCCAGTCGATATCGATGCCCTGCTTTAAAATGCCGAGGTCGTGCAGGAAGCCGTTGATCAGACCGTTCGGGTTGAACATTCTTGCCACATACAGCAGTGAAATGAACTGCGGGATCGCGATCGTCATGATGAGGATCGTTCTCCACACCTTTTTCAGTTGAATGCCCTTCTTGTTGATCGCCATTGCGACCAGAATACCGAGGAAGTAGTTTGTGAACGTCGCAAAGAATGCCCAGATCAGCGTCCAGAGAAGGATCTCGCCGAACGTCGCGGCATAGTTCGCGCCGCCGCTGCCCTGCCAGGTCAGAAGCGTTCTGAAGTTGTCCAGTCCAACCCAGTGGAACAGACCCTCTTCACCGAAGTTGACCCACTGCATCGTGTCTCTGCCGATGTGCAGCGAGTCATAGCTCGTAAACGCGACCAGGATCATGAACACGATCGGCATCACCGTGAAGATCAGAATGCCCATCGTCGGCAGCGCGAGCAGCGTCTTGTGGAACTGATCGTCCACCAGCGAACGCAGGTCGTCCTTGCCGCTCTTGAGCTTTTTGCCGCTCTTAATGATCTGTTCGGCAAGCTTGTTCTGCTTAATGTTGACACGCCAGGTATAGATGAACGCGATGATAAAGAACAGTGTCAGAACACCGTATAAAAGGATCTGGAAGGAGTTGTCGCCGGGGAAGTTCGGATCGATGGTCTTCTGTACGCCGCGTCCGACGCTGGTCTCAATGACCTTCGCGTGCTCCGTACCGAGCGTCGGCAGCTTGGAAAGATAGTACCCGCCCATCAGCACCATGTAGCCGATAAAGACGACTTCCATCAGAAAGAACAGGATGCCCCTTAAAATCTGTCCGCGGGCTATGCTGCCGAACCCCATCACCAAATAGGAAACCTTTGTTTTCCAATCGCCGTTCACGAAGGTCGTCCAGATATCCTTCGCTTCGTTTGCGATTGCAAGACCGCACTTCTTGAAGAAATGCCCGATCTTCAGGAAACCGTTGCCGAGCTTTTTGGGAATGGAGGTAAAGAAGCTTTTGAAGCGGTAGACGAATTTCTGCCACTTTGATAGCTTCAGATATTCCAATTCGTCGTTCAGTTTCATAAAAACCCCCTAATTCGTTATCCTCATAAAGAGCAGCCGGAGTCAATTTACATTGACTCCGGCCGGATTCAGTTTACAGTTCAGCCAAAGTCATTCAAAACTTTGGTTTCGATCAGTTCTTGATGATCGTGATTTCCTTGGTGTTCAGATCGACGGTCACAGTGTAGTTGCCCGCTTCTGCGAAAACGATGTTGTTGTCGTTGTTCTCACCGAGAGACGGTGCCTTCGATGCATCCAGGTATTCTGCGCCGGTTTTGACTTGTTCATAACCGAGATCGTTGTCCCAGGTGCCTGCCAGAACAATACGGCCGCCCATGTAATCGCTCGCCGGAACGTCCAGGGTGATGGTCAGCTGACCGTTTGCCTCTTCCATCTTGTAGTCCATGGAGGCATTGTCCCAGCCGCCCCATGCGCCGACAAAGATGTAACCTGCAAGATTGAACAGTTCGTTGATCTTGTTGTAGTAGTTGTCAAGCGCTGCCTGAAGACCCGCTTCGTCGGTCGCTGCCTTGACGTCATCCGCGATAACCTTCGCGATATCCCACCAGGAACCGTGGATCTGGCCCTGCGGGACGGAGTACTCGTTCTGCTTCAGAAGCGCTGCAAGACCCGGGTTCGCCTGGACCGCTTCGGACTTCTGTGCATTCAGGTTGGACGGACCCCAGGACAGAGCATTGAAGCGCTCCATCTGGCGTTCTTCGTCGGTAAGGAACTCAGCAAGATACATGAGCGCTGCCTGACGATACGGATCGTCCTGCGGCTTGATGCCCATCAGCTTGCAGCCGTTGAAGGAACCAAGGTGATATTCCTTGCCGTCCACTTCGAAGGAGGGCAGGTCGGTGACGCCCATGTGGTCGCCGAGCAGGTTCTTGATGTTCTCATATTCCCAGGTGCCGGTCACAACGATCGCTGCGCCGCTCGAAAATTCGTCCGCCTTGGAGGAGGAGAGGAACTTCGGGGAATCGACAAGCTTCTTCATGCCCTTGACGGCAATGAGACCTTCGGGGCTGTTGAACGTGTCATGGACGGAGATGAACTTACCGGAGTCGTCGGTCTGCCACTCGGAGACGCAGCCGGTCGCGAAGAACCAGGATGCGAGGTACCATGCGGAGGTGTTCGCCTCGAACGCAAAGTACTTGTCCGCCGCTTCGCAGTCTGCGATCAGCTTCTCGAGAGAATCAACATCTTCCTCCGGGATGACGGTCTTGTCATAGTACATGAAGTAGCCGTTATCGGAGGTCAGCGGGTACGCATACATCGTTTCGCCGGACGTTGCTGCCGCAACGACGCCTGCGTCGTTCGCTTCGCGGATGATCTTTGCGCCGGTTTCATCCAGTGCAACGAGCGCGCCGCCCTGAACAAGGCGAGCGAACTGGTCCTGTGCGAAGCAGTAGATGTCTGCGCCGGCGGAGATGTCAACCAGCATCTGGTCTGCGGAGGTCGCTTCGGAAACCGGGTTGACCGTCGCAACGAACTTGATGCCCATGTTGTTGCTGTTGTTGAAGTCTTCGATCTGCTTTTCGGTCAGTTCGACAGCCGCTTCGCCGACCCAGACTTTGATCTCATAAGTGCCTGCGAGTTCGCTGGTCGCTTCTTCGCCGCCCGTCGGTGCATTCTCGTTGCCCGTCGGTGCATTCTCGTTGCCCGTCGGTGCATTCTCGTTGCCCGTCGGGGCATTTTCGTTGCCCTGCGCTGCAGGTTCGTTGCCCTGCTCTGCCGGCTGGTTGGTCTGCGGTGTGCAGGCGAACAGAGCGAGCACCATCACAAGTGCGAGCACAATTGCCAATGTTCTTTTCATAATTTGCCTCCTATTTAATTTGATATTCGTTGTTCGAATACCGGAATGAAAAGACTCCCATCCGGGACCGGGGGCTTTGTTCGGACAAATCCCCACAATCCCATGATGCACCTTTAATATACTCATTTTTGTATTTGTTGTCAACCGGTTTTTATATATGATTCGGCAAAAAAGCGTTTTTTTGTCCAAACAAATATTTTTATTCCTGACGGTTCAGAAGCGCATCGTCGATCTTGCCCCACGCGCCGTTTCCTGCGCCGGAACACTTGACCGAGATGCCGACGGTGACCGTCTGTCCCTCCTTGACCTCGACGTCTCTGACCGTTTGCGTATCCCAGTTCCCGTAGGATGTGATCCGCATCGGCGTCCGTCCGGCCTCAACGCCGTCGATCAGCACATAGCAGTAAATCTCCGTGTCGCCCGCGTCGCCGCCCATGATCGAGATCGTGAATGAATACGTTCCCGCCTCAAGGTCCTTCACCTCCTGGAAGAGCGAGAAATCGACCGAATCCTTCTTTGCGCTCCAGAAGTGCATGTGGTATGCGCCGTTTAAGGAGTCGGTGATCTTGTTCTCGATATAGAGCTGATCCGCGCCGCCGCGGTCCTCCGTCTGCCACGGATCGAGCACGCCGTCCTCGAAGCCGAAGTTCCTGAGGTAGTTGAAGTTGATCATCGACACCGTCATCCGCGCGGAAAGCCCCTCCGCTTCGCCTGTGATCTCATAGGTTTTGACGCCGCCCGCGTACATGCGTTCGATGTCTGCGTCGGTGACGTTCCACTTCACGGGGACCGGAACGAGCTCGTTGCTCGTGAGGATCGCATCGACCGTTTCCGGCAGCGCGATCGTTCCCTTGAGATCGAAGGACATTGCGGTGTCGCGGATCGCGTCCGCCTTCGGCTCGACTTCGTTGCCGTAGCGAACGAGGTTCCAGACCCGGAGCGATTCCAAAGGATGTCCCGTCGGATCGAACATCGCCTGGTTGTCAACCGCACAGCCGCCGTAATACTTGCCCGCGTCGTTCGGATCGTAGCTTCCGCCGTAGCTCGACGCCCAGCCGGAGCCGTATTTTTCCCACTTCTCGTGGTTTTCCTCCCACGAGCTTGTACCGACCGTGATCCAGGTCCCTTCCCAATACACTACGCCGATACCGTTCTTCGTATGCGCGACCGTATCGATGACATTGCGCACGTTGTTCGCCTGTCCCTGGACGGTGAACGGATAGTCCTTAACGATGTTTGCGGATTCGTCGGAGATCGTGTTGCCGGAAAAGTCCGTGTCGGCGCCGGTGTAGGCATAGGAGGTCTCCATGACCATGACCTTTTTGCCGTACTTTTCGGCAATGCCGTTCAGCACGTTCTGCAGGTTTTCAATCGTGCCGTGCCAGTACGGATAATAAGAAGAAGCAAGCACGTCGTAATCGACCTCGAACGCTTCGAGCTTCTTTGCAAAGCCGTCGTACGCGCCGTCGCGTTCCGGATTCGCAAGGTGCACGGCAATCAGCGCGTCGGGACAGACCTCGCGGACCGCCTTGCCGCCCGCCTGCATCAGTCTTGCGATGTTCTCAAAGTGACTCTCGCCGCACAGCGCGCCGTTCGTTTCGTTGCCGAGCTGCACCATGCCGACGGCAACGCCCCCGGCTTTCATCGTCAGCAGCGCATCCTTCGTAAACGCGTAGAGCGCGTCCGCCTTTTCGCGGATGTTCATGTCCTTCCACGCAAGCGGCACCATTTGCTTGCCGGGGTCCGCCCAGAAATCGGAGTAGTGGAAATCCACGATCAGCCGCATGCCGTAGCGTGTCGCGCGTTTGCCGATCTCGACCGCCTTCAGAACGTCGTTGTTTCCGCCGCCGTAGCCGTGCCCCTCCGCGTCGTACGGATGGTTCCATACGCGCACGCGGATATGTGTGACGCCGTTTTCGGCAAGCGTCTTAAAAACGTCCTGCTCCTCGCCCGCGAAGTTATAATACTTCACGCCGCTTTGCTCCTCGGCGATGACCGCCGACGCGTCCATGCCCAGAATGAAGTCGTCGGGAAGGTCCTCGACCTTTTTCACATACAGCGAGCTGCCTTCGATCTTTTCGGTCGGGATCACCGACTCGACCTCGATGGGTTCCGCAGTCGGAGCCGTCTGCTCGGCGTTTGCCGGTTCCGCGGTCGGCACTGTCTGCGTTACCTCCGTGTTTCCTGTACAGCCGATCAGCATCATTGCCGCCGTCAGCAAAATGATCCACCCCTTTTTCATTGTGTTCCTCCTCCGTTATCGTAGTTTCAGAAAATGCTGCGCGACCGTGATCGCGGCGTCGTCCGGCGAACCGTTCCATGCGCCGAGATGCCCGGAATCCTTGTTGAACAGCAGATAGTATCGTTCGTTCGGCGCGTAGAACAGGCAGTCCCCTGCCGTGTTGAGTCCCTGTTCCCGGTCGAACACCAGAATGCCGTACGTCTTTCCGTCCGCCTCATAGAACGTCTCTCCCGGAAACAGCGAGCGGTCGATCTCACAGAACGACGGCAGGACCGCTTGAAGATCCGATTCCCGGATCAGGTACAGATCGCCGTTCGCAACGGTGTCCGCGTCGAACACGGAGAGATCGAGGTTTGCCGCCTCCACGCGCCGGATGCCGTCCGGCAGATCCTCTTCGAGCAGGATGGAGAGCCCGTTCCCGTCGATCACCGGCAGGTCCGCATACAGCGCGATCCGCTTCTTCGGGGGCGCATAAAACAGCAGCGTGAAGACCCATGCCCAGATGATGACCGATAAAAGCGCGCACAGGACGTATCTGTGCCAGTTTCTGAACAGCAGCTTAAGCATCGGAATTCACCTCGTATGCAACGATAAAACCATACACGACATCGACCTTTCCCGTGAATGCGTCCGGCAGTCTCTTTGCCAGCGTATCGCTGACGTTGAGCATCGACTCCCGCTCGCCGGTCACGGCGCACACCTTGCGCACGGTGACGCCGTTGCGGATCAGCCATACCTCGTCGGTTTTTTCAAACCGTCCGGCGAGCGTTTCGCGTTCGCCGTCGCGTTCGCCCTCCGCGATCTTCTCCGCATGCCGCGCCGCCGCCTTCGCCCTTCCGTAGACGAAGATGGACAGCGAGATCACCGTCCATCCGGCGGCGATCGACGTGCCGATCGTGAGCGGCAGCGTCACATCCTGGTTTTTGCGCGTTGTCAGCGCGCAGAACAGCACGCACAGCAGAAGCCCCGCCGCCGCGATCGCGATCATGGCAATGCGGGTGCGCTTTTGCTTTGCGAGCGCCTTCATCCGATCCGTTTCCGAGTATAATTCCACCTGTTTCATGCGTCAAGTATAGCACGGATCCGCACAGATGAAAAGGGATCCTTGACAAACGCGTATAAAAAATATACGATTAAACAAACCGGAGATAAGGAGATGTTGTTCTTGAAACCGTTCAAAAGATCCGTTCTCGCGCTGCTGCTTGCGGTGATGCTGCTGATTTCCTTCGGCTGCAGACCGAAGGATTCCGTATCGGATGTCCCCGCTTCGCCGGAAGCGACAGCAGTCCCGCAGGAGACCGAAGTCCCGCAGGAGACAGAAGCGCCGGAAGCCGGCGAATATGCAATCGACGATCCGCTGCTTCTGGGCGCCGAACCCGCGCCGGACAACGCGCGCGTGTTCTATGAAATCTTCGTCGGCTCGTTTTCCGATTCGAACGGTGATGGCGTCGGCGATCTCAGAGGCATCATCAACCGCTTCGACTATCTGAACGACGGTGATCCGGATTCGGGCAAATCACTCGGCATCGAGGGCATCTGGCTCACGCCGATCTTTTCTTCGCCTTCCTACCATAAATATGACGTCGCGGATTACTATGCGATCGACGAGCGGTTCGGCACGCAGGAGGACCTGGACGAGCTGATCGCGCTGTGCCACGCCCGCGACGTCAAGCTGATCCTCGACCTGCCGATCAACCACACGGCAAGGATGAACGAATGGTTCGGCAAGTTCACCCGCGCACACCGCGACGGCGACCCGACGAACCCGTACTATGACTATTACTGCTACTACACGCAGGGCGATCCCGTTCCCGCGGGCCGCACGTTCTCCGCGCTGTCCGGCACAAACATCTATTATGAATGCAACTTCGACGGCGGCATGCCCGAGCTGAACTTCGACAATCCCGCCGTGCGGGAGGAGGTCCTGAAGATCGCGCGGTACTACCTCGACCGCGGGATCGACGGGTTCCGCTTTGACGCGGCGAAGTACGCGTACTTCGGCGACCATGATGCCAGCGTCGCGTTCTGGAAGGAGTATCTCGAAACGCTGCGCGCGGAATATCCGGACATGTACACGGTTGCCGAGGTCTGGGACGGCGACGGCATCACCGACCGCTACTACCCCGCCACCAACTGCTTTAACTTCACGGTTTCCCAGGCGGAGGGTCTCATTGCCGAAGCCGCAAAGAAGGGCGACGCCGGCAAACTTGCGAAGTATGAGGAATCCTACCTCAATGCGATCAGGGACACGAATCCCGACGCGATGTTCGTTCCGTTCATTGCGAACCACGACACGGACCGCGCCGCGGGCTATCTGCAGACCGCAAACGGCTTTATGCAGATGGCGGCGAATCTCTACATCCTCGGTCCGGGCTCGCCGTTCATCTACTACGGGGAGGAGCTCGGCATGCGCGGCTCGCGCGGAGGCGCGAACACCGACGCAAACCGCCGTCTTGCAATGCTGTGGAATGACGGCGATCCCGTAAAGGATCCGTCCGGCTCGACATACGCTGCGGAAAATCAGGTCAAAAAGGGCGTGAAAGAGCAAATCGCGGAAGAGAAGAGTTTGTATACCTATTATAAAAGGCTGATCATGATTCGCAGGGCAAACCCGGCGATCGCGCGCGGCGAATTCCATGCGGTTTCCTTAAATGGAACGAACGTCGGCGGCTTCACCTCGACGTATGACGGCAAAACAGTCCTCGTGCTGCACAATCCCGGCGGCTCCGCACAAACGATCGACGTCTCGCAGTTCGGCGATTTCAGCGTGCTTCGCGCGTTCATCGGTATGAACGACGCGACGCTTTCCGGCACAACGCTGACCCTCGGCGCGCAAACAAGCGCTGTGCTCGGCTGAACCTTTTCCCGGTACGGCAAGAACCGCCCCGATCGACGGGGCGGTTTTGTTTTCCGCTTTATGGGACAGGTTCAGGCGGATACTGGACCTGCAAAGCCGGAAAGGAGGAACCCGACATGGCAAAGAAAACGAACGGAAAGCTGAAGATCCTGTATGTGAAGGATATTCTGGAGCACGATCTTATGAACGGTCAGGCGATCTCGATGCGCGAGATCCTTCTGAAGCTCAGCG
>JAFOQN010000128.1 GCA_017393775.1 Clostridia bacterium | reverse complement strand
ATCAGGTCTTTGCGCAGAGCGTCAAGCAGGCGATCGGGACCATGTATCGGATGCCGTTCCTTTCGATCCACGGAACGAAGATCGACAACGCCGCGATCCGCGCGCGGCTTTCGATGCTCACGATCGACCATATCGACTATGTGGAACAGCAGCTCGACCGCCTTTCCGGCGACGTCACAAGCGGCGAGCGCTACCTTTGGGCATGCCTCTATAACGCGCCGATCGACTGCATGGTGAAGAACGCGAAAAGCGGATAATCGGGCATGAATTGCGCTTCGCACATGATTTACCTGTACACATGCGTTGACCCTCCCTTGTCATGGGGCAGCGATCTGAGCGCCCACAGTGTGGGAAGGAGCGAGGTGAGCTGCGACCGAAACAGGGAGTTGAAGAAGTGCAACGACGCACAACGACCATGTTTCGGGTTGGTGGCTCCGAAGCGAGACGGAGGGTAGGAACGACCATCGGTCGTTCGTTCCGCTCAGAATGATCGTCAGTAGGGACGACCATCGGTCGTCCGTTCCGCTGTTTTTCAGCGGACGGGCAATGCCCGTCCCTACAAACGAATTGACGCCGGAGGCATCATGCATACACGAAAAAAGCCCCCGCAATCGCGGAGGCATTCTTATGCCAATCCGTCAAATCCGGCGACATGCGCGGCGGGTGATCGTCTGCGCACGAAAAAGGACCGGCTTTTGACCGGTCCGAAATGTTATTCGGTTTTTTCGGCTTCGAGCTCGATGACCTTCCGGAACTGCGTCTCGTACAGCTCACGGTAGATGCCGTTTTTCCGGAGGAGCTCGTCGTGCGTACCCTGCTCGCAGATCGTGCCGTTTGCCACGACCAGGATGCGGTCGGCTTTCAAGATCGTCGAGAGCCGGTGCGCGATGACGATGGACGTGCGTCCCTCCATCAGCCGCTCCAGCGCGTCCTGGATCGCGTTCTCCGAGATGGAGTCGAGCGCGCTTGTCGCCTCGTCGAGGATCAGGATGCGCGGGTTTTTGAGGATGATCCGCGCAAGCGAAAGCCGCTGTTTTTCGCCGCCGGAAAGCTTCAGACCCCGGTTGCCGACGACCGTGTCGAGCCCGTCCGGCTGGTTTTCGATGAACTCGGTGAGACTCGCCGTTCGGATCGCGTCCAAAAGCTCCGCGTCCGTCGCGTTCTCCTTGGCGTACAGAAGGTTCTCACGTATCGTGCCGTTGAAGAGGTACGAATCCTGCGTCACGACGCCGATGCACTTTCTGAGGTACGGAATATCGAAATCGCGCACGTCCGTGTCGCCGATCTTCACGCTGCCGTCGTTGACGTCGTAGAGACGCGGAAGCAGGTTCACAATCGTGCTCTTGCCGGAGCCCGAAGGTCCCACGATCGCGTACATCTTTCCTGCGGGCACTGTGAAGGTCACGTCGGTGAGAAGCGGCTTTTCGGGTGAATACGAGAACGCGACGTGCTCATAGCGGATGTCCTGCTGATTGACGATCGGACGGCGCGCGTGCTCCGGCTGCCGGATCGCCGGGACCATGTCGTAGTAATCGAAGATGCGGGTGAACAGCGCAAGCGAGCGCGTAAAGTCCACATGGATGTTCAAAAGCGACTGGACCGGACGGTAGAGCCGGTTGATGAGCATGACGGTCGAGGTGATGATACCGACGTTCAGCGTCGGATCGGTTTTCGCAATGATGAAATACCCGCCGGCAAAATAGATCAGAAGCGGACCGATCTCCGTGAACATGCCCATCAGCACCATGAACCACTTGCCGCTGCGCTGTTCCTTCATGGAAAGCTTGGTCACCTCGTCGTTGATCGCTTCAAAGCGCTGCTGTTCGCGCTTTTCCCGCGTAAAGAGCTTGACAAGAAGCGAGCCGGAGACGGACAGCGTTTCGTTCACAAGCTGGTTCATCTCGTCGTGCTTTGCCTGGCTTTCGCTTGCCAGCTTCCAGCGCGTCTTGCCCGCGGAGCGCGTCGGGATGAGCAGCAGCGGGATCACCACGATCCCGACGAGCGCCAATTGCCAGCTCATCGTAAACAGCGCGACAAGCGTGGTGACGACGACGACAATGTTGCGGACGATGCTGGTCAGCGTGCCGGAGATCACGTTCGAAACGCCGCCGATGTCGCTGTTCATGCGTGTGATGATATCGCCCTGCTTTTCGGTCGTGAAGAACGCGTGCGGCATGGACAGCAGGTGGCCGTACATCTGGTTCTTCATGTCATAGATGATCTTGTTCGCGATCCATGCGTTGATGTAGCTTTCGAGGACACCGATCACCTGCGACACGGTGAGCGTGACAAACGCCGCAATGAGAAGCTCTATGAGCAGCTTCATGTTCTTGCCGACGAGCGCCTCGTTCACGATCTTGCCGGTGATGATGCTGGGCAAAAGCCCCACGCCCGCGGAAACAAGGATCGTTACAAAGACGAGCAGAAACTGCAGCCAGTACGGTTTCAGGTAGCCGAGAATGCGCCTGACGAGGCTCCAGCTTACCTTCGGGACATTCTGTTTTTCTTCGTCGGTCAGAAATCCGCGCGGTCCCATCGGACCGCCCATACGCCCTGCCATACGCATATCCTTTCTGCGGCACACGCCGCGGTTGATCCAAAGAATCGAAAGCGCAAGGTTCCCCGTACCCGCCCTCTCCGTGCGGTCAATGCGCGGTAGTAACGATGCAAAATCACGGTGCGTTCGTACGCGATCGGGGCATAACGATACGTCGGGTTTTTCCCTGTGCCTGCCCTTCGGCACGATCATGATGCGGCTGCATTCTCCGCCGCCGAGATGCATTCGCCCCGCACGGATACCGTCCTTGTGCTTACAATCCGATGAGCTCCGTCTTCCAGTTCTGCTCCTGCAGCGTGTTGTCTAAGATGCGAAGCTCCTTCGAAAGCGCGTCTGCCCGGTCCTGAAGCACGCGCACATCGAGTGCGGGCAGGATGCGGATCTCGCTTCTGGTCGCGCGGCTTGCCGCACGGCTTGCCGCGTCGGCGGCGTCATGCAGCGCGGAAACGAGCAGCTTTTTCGTGTCGCGTTCCGCAATGAGATCGGTCAGCGTACCGCCGTTTACCGCGGTCTCGCAGTTGGTGCGGTTGATCGCGCGAATCAGCGCGCACAGGCGTTCCGTGCATGCCGTGAGTTCTTCCAGCAGCGTCTTCGGGTCCTCGGCGGTCGATTCGCCCTCCTGTACGAGCGCGTTTGCGCCGATGCGCATTCTGAGCTGTTCAATGCGGCGGTTGAGGTCCGCACGCTCCTGCAATGCTTCAGCCAGTTTCATATGATTCTCTCCTTCAACGATTTCTTGTAACGCCGCACAGATCGCGTATGATCTCGCCTGCCAGAATGAGTCCCGCCACCGAAGGCACGAACGCGCAGCTTCCCGGCGTCTGCCGCTTTTGATGCGCCGCTCCGTCGTCCGCTTCCGCGATCTCCGGTTCGATCGGCGGCTCCTTCGAATACACGACCTTCAGATGCTCGATCCCGCGTTTTTTGAGCTCGCGCCGCATGACCCGCGCGAGCGGACACACGCTCGTTTTCGAGATGTCCGCAACCTCGAACGCCGTGGGATCCAGCTTGTTGCCCGCGCCCATGCAGCTGATGACCGGCACGTTTGCCGCCTTTGCCTGCAAAACAAGCTGGAGCTTTCCGGACACCGTATCGATCGCGTCGGCGACGTAATCGTATTGCGTAAAATCGAAGCGGCCGGCGGTCTCGGGCAGGTAGAAGCAGCGGTACGCGTTTACGACGGTTTCCGGGCAGATCGAAGCGATCCGCGCCTGCACGATTTCGGTCTTCGGCTGACCGACGTTCTCCCGCGTCGCATACAGAAGCCTGTTGAGATTCGAAAGCGCGATCACGTCGTCGTCGACGATGTCGAGCGTGCCGACACCGCTTCTTGCCAAAGCCTCGACGACGTAGCTTCCGACGCCGCCGAGTCCGAACACCGCGACGCGCGCGCGCTTCAGCCGTTCGATCCCCGCGTCGCCGATCAGCAGCCTTGTTCTGATGAGTTGATCTCCCATATTCGCTCCGAATCAATAAAATATATATAATTATACGCCGTTCCCGTGCAGCATGTCAAGAAATCGGGACAAAGAAAAAGGGCTCTGAAGAGGCACTCTCTAAAAGGTGGTTTTCAAACGCATCCAAAGGCCTTCCCCTTGAGGGGAAGGTGCCGAGGAACGAGGCGGATGAGGTGTCGGATTCGAGTAAGCAACACCTCATCAGTCAACT
>JAFOQN010000127.1 GCA_017393775.1 Clostridia bacterium | reverse complement strand
AGCGCCGAGCGCGGCTATCGCGAGATTAATTCCGCAGCGCTGAAGCTTCTGCCGCCGGGCGGTTACTTTGCAACGGCGTCGTGCAGTCATTTCATGCCGACCGAGCTGTTTGAGAAGATGCTCCTGCGCGCCGCGTTCGACGCAGGCGTGCAGCTCAGGCAGATCGAACAAAGACAGCAGGCGCCGGACCATCCGATCCTCTGGAACGTGCCGGAGACGGACTATCTGAAATTCTATCTGTTCCAGGTCGTACGCAATTGAAGCGAATACGGCAGAAAGGAAGCATCATGATCATCGGTCAGTTCTGCGAAAGCTATCCGCCCCACATCGACGGCGTCGGCATGGTCGTACGCTCGTACTGTGAGGAGCTTTCCGCGCTCGGACATACCTGCTTCTATATTGCGCCGAAGAATGCGGGAAGGAAGTACGAGAACGCTGCGCCGGAGACCTTCCCGGTCATGAAGTATGCGAGCCTTCCGATCCCGAATGAAGCGTACAGCGTGGGACTGCCCGCGTTCGATCTCGCGTTTCTGCATGATCTCAATCTGATTCCGTTCGATATCGTGCATGCGCATACGCCGTTCGTTTCTGCGATCGAATCGCTGATGATCGCAAAGGAACGGCATATTCCGCTCGTAGCGACGCTGCATTCGAAATACTATGACGACATTCTCAGTAAAACGCACAGCGAATTGATCGCCGACATGGTCGTACAGCGCGTCGTGCTGTTCTTCGAAAAGTGCGACGAGGTCTGGACGGTCAACGACGCGACGGCGGAGGTTCTGCGCGGGTACGGCTTCAAGGGCGAGATCATCATCATGCCGAACGGCACGAACCTCTGGTATCCGACGGAGGAGGACGCGAAGAAGGCGGAGATGCGCTACGATCTCGGCCGCGGAAATGTGTTCCTGTTCGTGGGGCAGCAGAACTTCAAAAAGAATACCGACAGCATCATAAAAGCTGCGGCAATCTATAAACAGACCGGAGCGGACTTTAAGATCGTCTTTGCGGGGCAGGGCCCGGATGCAGAGCATATGCGGGCGTTGTCCCGGGAGCTCGGGCTGTCCGACGAGGCCGTCTTTACCGGTCACATTGCAGACCGTGAGATTTTGAAAGGTCTTTACGCACGCGCCGATCTGTTCGTTTTTCCATCGCTCTATGACAACGCGCCGATGGTCGTCCGCGAAGCGGCGGCGGCGGGAACGCCGAGCCTTCTCATCCGCGGCTCATGCGCTGCGGACGGCGTGACTGACGGCGTGAACGGTTTTCTCTGCGAGAACACGCCGGAGGACATCGCGGCCTGCATGAAGCGTGCCCTCTTGACGGCAAGATCGGTCGGCGCGCGCGCAAGAGAAACGATCCCGGTCCCGTGGAGCGGCATCGCGAAGCAGGTCTTCGACCGCTACGCGGCGCTCATAGAGCGGAAAAAGATGGAAATCAGCGAATGATTCGGACGATTCAAAAGGACCGGAAGCGGATACCGGTCCCTTTTTTGTCCCTTTTTGCGAGCAGAGTATAGACAAATTTTAAATGTTATGTTAAAATATCTCTACTTATACAAAGGTAACATGCAATGATTATTGTCAGCGCTTGCCTTGCCGGATACCGCTGCAGGTATGACGGCAAAGTCATTCCGGATGCGGAGATCGTCGCGCTCGTCAAGCAGGGCGGGGCGATTCCGGTGTGTCCCGAAATGATGGGCGGGCTTCCGTGCCCGCGCGTGCCTGCGGAACGGACGGCTGACGGAAGGCGTGTTGTCACAAAAGACGGCGGAGACGTCACCGATGCGTATCAACGCGGCGCAGAGGAAACGCTTCGCATGGCGCGGCTTTACGGATGCGAGCATGCGATCTTAAAGGCGCGAAGTCCTTCCTGCGGGTGCGGACAGATCTATGACGGGTCGTTTTCGGGCACGTTGAGAGACGGCAACGGCGTTGCCGCGGCGCTTCTCACGGAAAACGGCATATCGGTAACACTGAAAGATTGACGGAGGTATTCATGGACAACAATACGATCTTGGTCATCGACGACGACAGAAACATTCTGGCGATCATCGAGCTATATCTCAAGAAGGCGGGCTTTTCGGTCGCGACCTGCACCACCGGCTATGAAGCGATGCAGGCGTTCCGGAACACCAAGCCGACGCTCGTGGTTCTCGACGTGATGCTGCCCGGAAAGGACGGCTGGACGATCCTGCACGAGATCCGGCAGGAAAGCTCCACGCCGGTCATCATGCTGACCGCAAAGGGCGATACGGGCGAGCGTGTGCGCGGGCTGGAGCTCGGCGCGGACGACTATATCGCAAAGCCGTTTGATTCCAACGAGCTCGTTGCGCGCATCAAGGCGGTGCTTCGCCGCTTCGCGCCGGCAGCGGAAAGCGAACGCACGATCGTTCTGCCGGATCTGACCATCTCCCTCGAGAACTATTCGGTGACTCTCGACGGCGAAACGCTTGAAATGCCTCCCAAGGAGATCGAGCTCCTGTATTTCCTTGCGTCCCACAGCGGCCGCGTGTTCACGCGCGAACAGCTTCTGGAACAGGTGTGGGGATTCGATTTCTTCGGCGATTCCCGCACGGTCGACGTCCATGTCAAGCGCATCCGTGAAAAGCTCGGCGAGCGTGAAAGCTGGCAGCTTCGCACGGTCTGGGGCGTTGGATATAAGTTCGACGTCAAGAGTTAAGGTGCTTCATGCGTAAGAATCGGTTCCGCAGCATCTTTTCCCGTATGATGTTCATGCAATGCATGACGGTTGCGGTCGCAGAGCTTTTGATCGGCACGGTGCTCGCAGTGATCGTTTATGCGGGAAGGGTCGGGGAGTACGGAACACAGCTCAATCGTTACGCACAGAACGCACGCGCCGCAATCGCATCGGGCGCAGGCGACACGGAAGCACATATACGGTACATTGCCGAAAACAACGATGTTCTCATTGAGGCCGTCGGCGCACACAACGACGTTTCCGCGTATTTCGGCGATAAGCGATGGGAAGCGTACGCGTCGCAGCCGCTCTCGGATACCGGCTACCGTACCGTGTTTCTGAACGCGGATCCCGTCGGCAGCACGACGCGAAGCTATTTTCAGCGGAAGAGCTTTCCCGTGCTGACGGCGTACTGTACGGTATTAACCGACGCAAGCGACGGCATCCTTCTCGTCAGCGGCGATCTTTCGCCGCTTCGCACGTCGTTCTGGAACATGATCCTTTGGACCGTTCTGATCGCCGTATTCGCTTTGATCGGGACCGGCGTCGTCTCATACTACACCGCATACCGCGTCATCAATCCGTTCATCGAAATGAACCACGCCGTGCTGTGCTATTCGCGCGGAGATTTTTCCACGCGCATTCCGGTCGAAGGAAAGGACGAAGCCGCACAGCTCGGCAAGAGCCTCAATGAAATGGCGGAGCAGTTAAGAGGACTCGAAGACACGCGCCGCAGCTTCGTTGCAAACGTCAGTCACGAGTTAAGATCCCCGCTCACGTCGATGAAGGGCTTTCTGGAAGCCATGCAGGATGGTACGATCCCGCCGGAAAACTATCCGGAGTATATCGAAATCGTCCTGAATGAAACGCGGCGCATGGTGACGCTCGTCAACGATCTTTTGGATCTTGCCCGCATCGAGTCCGGCACGATCCGGCTGAACTTCGAGGTCTTCGACATCAATGAGCTGATCCGCAGAACGCTCTTAACGTTCGAAGCGCGGCTGATCGAAAACGAAATGGAGATGGAGGTGCACTTTGCGCAGGAGCAGTGCACCGTCTATGCGGATCCCACCCAGATCGGGCAGGTTTTAAGGAACCTCATCGACAACGCGATCAAGTATTCGCCCAAAGGCCGTTCGCTGTTCGTTTCGACGTACTCGATGCGCAAAACCGTCTACGTCACCGTGCGCGACACCGGCATCGGCATTCCGCAGGAGGATGTGCCGCACGTTTTCGACCGCTTCTATAAGGTCGAAAAGGCGCATACGCCCGCACCGCAGATGGGCTCCGGGCTCGGTCTTTCGATCGTCAAGCGCATCATCGAAAGCCATGGGCAGTCGATCACCGTGCGCAGCGCCAGAAACCGCGGCACGCAATTCACCTTTACACTGGAGCGCGCAAGCGCTTCAAAACGAGTAACTGACGGAGGTAAACGAAATGTCTCGTAAATTCTATCCGTATCCCGCGGATTATCGCAATACGGCGTCCCTGCGCCGCGCACGCCGCGGAGGGAATGTCTTCACGCTCATTCTTGTCGGCATCATTGTTCTGCTGCTCGGCGCAGGCGCGTACTTTGCTTTCACGGACAATATGCGCGGCTGGGACGCATTCACGGACTTTATCGCAAAGAACTGCCTTGAAAATCCGCCGTCGCCGAAGACACAGCCTGCGGCGGAGGCAGCAACGCCCGCAACCGTGCAGATTCCCGCAATCGAGGAGCACCTTGCCATGCCGTTTGACCCGTCGTCGTTTTCCGGGATTCCGGATGTCGTCGACGCGGTCACGCCCGGCGTCGTCGGCATTCTGAACTATCAGAAAAAAACGGCAAAATCCGAACCGGCGCTTGCGGGCAGCGGCTCCGGTTTCATCTATACCGAAAACGGGTATATCATCACGAACCATCACGTCATCGAAGGCGCGGAAAAGCTGCAGGTTTCGCTTGCGGACGGCAGACTTGTCGACGCGGAACTGGTCGGCGGGGACGTGCAGACGGACGTTGCCGTTCTGCACATTGATGCGGCGGGCTTGAAAGCGCTGCCCATCGGCGATTCCAAAAAAGCGCGCGTCGGAGAGTTCGTGCTGGCGATCGGCGACCCGATCAGTGCAGATGAACTATCCGGCTCCGTCACGTTCGGCATTGTGTCCGCGCTCTCGCGCGAAATCAATATCGAAGGCTTTGTCAACGAATACCTGCAGACCGACGCGGCGGTCAATCCGGGCAACAGCGGCGGTCCGCTCATCAACATGCGCGGCGAGGTCATCGGCGTCACGAGCGCAAAGTATACCTCGGCGGGTATCGACGAATTCGGACAGAACATCTCTTCGGAGGGTATCGGCTTTGCATTGCCGATCAATAACGTCACCGAAATTGCGCAGTCGCTCATTCTGAACGGTTCGACCGTGCGTCCGGGCATCGGCATCACGATCGTCAGCTATAAGGAAGCGACCGCAGCGGTACCGGTTCCCGGCGTCTACATCTACAGCCTCACCGAGGGCGGTCCCGCGGAAGCGGCAGGCGTGCAGAAAGGCGATCGTCTCATTGCGCTGGACGGCGTGGAAATGACGCAGGACCAATTCGTCGAAGCGATCCGGTCGAAGACCGTCGGTGACGCGATCGTGTTGACTGTGGAGCGCAGCGGCGTCAAACAGGACATCACCGTGATTGTCGGTGACATGAATCAAATGCGGAAATGAACGAAAGAGCATTAAAAAGTTTAGAATTTGATAAGATCCGCGCCCAATGTGCGGCCCATACGGCGTCCGACATCGGGCGCGAATTTGTTGCGGAACTCAGACCGGCCGACAACATCGAACGCGCGGAAATGCTGCTTCGCCAGACCTGGGAAGCGGACGGCATCTGCCGACGGATCGGCGGGTCTCCGATCGACACATTCCCGGATGCGCGATCCACACTGAGCCGCGTGAAAGCATCCTATGCGCTTTCGCCGGCGGAGCTTCTGAACCTCGCGCAATGTTTGAAGGCAAGCCGCAGAGCGCGGGAACGTCTGCTTGCGGGCGAAAACGAGACCGAGCTGCATCGCTTGGCAAACCCGCTTTCCGCACACAGCGAGATCGAAAGCGAAATCGCCCGGTGCATCCTTTCGGAGGATGAGATCTTCGACAACGCCTCACCCGAGCTCAACCGTATCCGCCGTCAGATGCGCATCACCGCAGAGCGTGTCAAGGAAAAACTCAACAGTATCATCAAAAGCCCGCTGTACCAGAAGTACCTGCAGGAGCCGATCGTCACGGTCCGCAACGGACGGTACGCAATCCCCGTAAAGGCGGAGCACCGTGCGCAGATCGGCGGACTTGTGCACGATCAGAGCGGCAGCGGACAGACGGTTTTCATTGAGCCGACCGCGGTCGTTGAGCTCGGCAACGCGTATAAACAGCTGCAGGCGGAGGAGAAGCGCGAGATCGAACGTATCCTTGCAGGGCTGACGGCGCTTATCGCACCGTATGCGGACGAGCTGTATCAGAGTCTGATGCTTTTGGGAAACCTGGACTGCATCTTTGCCCGGGCGATCCTTGCCCGCGATATGCGCGCCTACTGCCCGAAGCTGAACGACAAAAATCTGATCCATATTAAAAACGGACGTCATCCGCTGATCGACAAAAACACTGTCGTGCCGATCTCCGTCTGGATCGGCGACGGCTACGACACGCTGATCGTGACCGGTCCGAACACCGGCGGCAAAACAGTCACGCTGAAAACCGTCGGTCTGTTTACGCTGATGGCAAGCGCGGGCATGTTCATCCCGGCAGATGAGTCGAGCGAGATCGCGGTCTTCCGCGAGGTCTTTGCCGACATCGGCGACGAGCAGTCGATCGAACAGTCGCTGTCCACCTTCTCGGCGCACATGACGAACCTTGTCGGCATTCTGAAAGAAGCGGGAAGGGATACGCTTGTGCTGCTGGACGAGCTCGGCGCGGGCACCGACCCGAACGAGGGCGCTGCGCTGGCGCAGGCGATCCTAAAGCATCTGCAGGAAGCTGGCGCAACGACGTTCGCGACCACGCATTACAGTGAGATCAAAGCGTTCGCGCTGACGCACGAAGGCATGCAGAATGCGTCGATGGAGTTTGACGTAGACCGGCTCTGCCCGACCTATAAGCTCTACATCGGCATTCCGGGCAAGTCCAACGCGTTTGAGATCAGTAAAAGGCTCGGGCTCGACGATGCGATTATCGAGCAGGCAAAGGAATACTTAAAGCACGAGGACGTCGCGTTCGAGGATGTGCTTTCCGGCGCTGAGGAGCAGCGAAAGCTTGCCGAACAGCAGGCGAACGAGCTCGGCGAAGAACTGGAAAAAGCAAGGGCGGAACGCATTGCGTTGGAAGCCGAGCGGAAGAAGCTCAGGGAGGATCGCGCCGCGATCCGCGAGAAGGCGAGGGAGGAAGCAAAAGCTGTCGTCGCCGCGACCAAGCATGAAATGGATTCGCTGATCGCAGAGCTGAGACAGGTCAAAAACATCGACACAAAATCGCTCGAGCGTGCGATCCAGACCTCGCGCGACAAGCTGCGCGAATCCGGCAATCAGCTTTCGGACAATCCCGAACCCGGCACTGTCGAGGGCGAGATCCCCGCGTCGGTTATCCGCGGACAGACCGTGTTTGTAGTCAGCCTCAATAACAACGCCACGGTCATCAAGCCGCAGGACGCCAAGGGACAGGTGCAGGTGCAGGCGGGACCGATCAAAGTCTTTGTACCGCTCTCCGATCTTCGCCTGACCGCGCAGAAAAAGGACCCGCAGCGTGTCATCACGCGGCCGAGAGAGATCATGACCGACATCAAAACGATGAAGTACGAGCTCGATCTTCGCGGCTTCCTTGTAGACGACGCGATCCTGGAAATCGATGCGTTCATCGACGACTGCTGCCGTACGGGCAGAACGGAATTCAACATCATTCACGGCAAGGGCACCGGCGCTTTAAGAGCGGGCGTGCAGAATTATCTCAAGACGCATCCGCGCGTGAAGAGCTTCCGCATCGGCGCTTACGGCGAGGGCGACGCGGGCGTGACCGTTGTCACGCTGAAATAATCGGATTATGCGGCAAAGACCGCATGGAGGAGCAGGCAAATGAAACGGAAAACCTTCTATATCATTCTATCGATCCTGTGCTTTGCGGCGGCGGTTGTTCTGGTCGTCGTCGGCGTCAAAGCAACGCTGCGTCCGGCTGTGATCCCCGGATTGACGTCGTTGGGTGAACTGCCTCTTGAAGCGTTCGATGCGCGCGAGGGTCAGAACGACGAGGACGAACCGTACACGATCTATTATCGCTATATCGATCCGAAGTACGGAGAGATCGTCTTTGCGAACGCCGTCGGCGACGAGGATTACTATTCCTATCAGTATGACCTGCTGCGCGCGGAAGCCGCCGAACAGACGGAGGTGCCGGCGGAGAACAACGACGACGCGAATAAAACGACAATCAAGCGGTTCGTTTATGTCTATCCGGAGGACGGACATTACGAAGCCGTGTTCCTGGATCGTTACATGGAACTTGCGGACGTATCGGAGCTCATCGATCCTGCGCCTAAGGTATCCTCAACCTACTACTATATCGTCGCCGGAGTCCTCATCCTTGCCGGCGCGTATCTGCTGTTTCTCGCGTTCACCGGCCGCCGCAGGGAAGCGGCCGATTGATTTCCGTATTCCGATATACGGAAAGCGCATATTTCATACGACACAATTTAACATCCACCGGTGGATTTTCATAGGCAGGGAAAGCCCTCCGTTCTCCGCAGACGCTTCAACCGTGTAAATAAATGTACACTCGCATTACGAAAACGAAAGAAACATTCGGGGATTGCATCCTCGTCGATTACCTGTATGTTGACGGTTCTCTCCCTCCGTCTCGCTTCGCGATCCACCTCCCCCATCAGGCGGAGGTCAGTCATACAAAGCGATTGACCCGCCCTTGTCAGGAAGGGTGTCAGCGTTAGCTGACGGGAGGGTAGTTTGATTCATCGCCGGCAGACTTTCCGTGAATACTCGTCTGACGAAAGGTTTTACATTACAAAAAAGAGCTTCCGCCGAAAAGCGGAAGCTCTTTTGCTGCAGTGTTACATGCTGTCCCAGGAAGGATAGGTCTCGGGTTTCAGATCTTTTTCCTTGATCCACCGTTCGATCAAAGTGCGCGTCTCGTCATCCACGTTGAAACCTGCTGTGCCGGAGACAAACGAGCTTCTGAACTCGATATTCGTGTAATCCAAAATCTGGATCGTCACCGCGCGGTCCGGATCGTTCGACACGGGCGCTTCGCTCAGCGCTTTCAGAACCTGATATTCCAGCGGATGTCCGTCCCGCGGGGTCGGCGCCTTTTCGTCGTCATACCAGAGATTTCCGTAGGTGTTCAGAGAATAACTGCCGATCATGAAGTTGTTGAAATCGAGATCCTCGTTCGGATGCTCCATCCAGGCAACGAGCTTTTTAAGCTGTTTCTGTACTTCCTTTGCGCTGCGGGCGTTGAGATAGCCAAGCATCGCTTTTGCCGCATTCGGCGTCAGCTCGTTGATACGGTAATGCATCGTGTAGTTTTCCGTACCGCGGAAGCCGAACAACTTGATCGAAAGGTTGATCGTTTCGGGCGTCCGTTCTACGCTGAACAACGAGTTTCGCGACAGGATCAGCGACTTTTTCTGAGCAACGGTCAGTTTCTCATAATCCTCGCGGAACAGTCTGCCGACTTCGCGCGCTTCCGCTGCCGTCAGGCCGTCCGCCGCATAGGTGATGCGTCCTTTCGGATACGCGTAGAGCTGATCGGCAAAATCCTGTTCGTTCAGGCACGCCCGGATCAGCAAGGTTCCGGGAGAAACGTTGAAGCGCATATCATCCAGCATAACCGCTTTTTTGAATAGGCCGCCGTCTTTGACAATCACCCGTTCCGTTGTAAAGCCGTCAAGGAAGTATTCCGCTTCGCGCTCGGCGGATTCCTTCGATACGTTTGCGATCAGCGTCTTGCCGGCGTTGCCCGTGAACCTGTGATGTGTCAGCACATAATCCGGATACGAATCGCTGCCCAAAATCCTGCCGGGCACGATCAGCGTCGATTCGTTGCTGATCTCAAAATACTTGATGTCCTCGGCGGCAACGACCTTCTGCGAGCGCAGCTTCGAGACCCAGTTCGGCACAAAGATGAAGAACAGCGCAAGCAGGATGCAGAACCCGAACGCCGGCATTGCCTTCACAACGCGCTTCATCTTCTTCGACGAAATCAGTTCATAGAGACAGTAGAAGAGGAAGGAGAACACGACCGACGTTACGCAAAGCGGCGTAAACATGTTCATCGGCATAAACTCCAGATCCTCGCCGTAGCGGAGATAGACGTTCATGATGATCGTGATGCCAAGCAGCTGCGGCATGCCGAATACAACGCGCGTCACGGTCTGCAGGACTTTGCTTGCATACGGGATCTCCGCAAGCTCGGACTTGCGTTTGTTGAACGCAGCGCAGCCGAGCGCCAGAAGCGCGAAGCTGTACAAAAGCGAGTAAAGCATCGCGGGGACGTTTGCAAAGTTGATGCCCCAGATCAGCGAATGGATCGGCGTCGCGGCGATGTTGAACTCCGGATTCAGGAAAAACGGAAGCTGCGAGAACGGCAGCGTAAAGCCGCTGTCGATTTCCGTCAGGATCCAGAAGGACGTGAGCAGAAGCCGCGGAATAAAAAGCACGGTCAGCGACTGGAAAAAGCCGGTAAACCGTCTGCCGGTCAGCGCGGCGCCGATCGAAAACGCCGCCGTAATCTCGACCGAGGCGATCAGCATATTGAGGAACACACAGAGGTACAGGAGATAATTGAACGGCAGTCCGAACACGGTGTACAGGATCGTCT
>JAFOQN010000126.1 GCA_017393775.1 Clostridia bacterium | reverse complement strand
CGAGATTGAAACGACGCTGACCGCTGAAGCAGAGTATGCTTATATCGGTTTCCGTTCACACGATAGTGCGCTTTATCTCGACAAGGTAGAGATCACTTGGGCAACCGGCGAAACGCCTGAACCTCCGGTAGTCGAGCCGACCGGCGACACGATCGTTCTGTTCACGAACGACGTACACTGCGGCATCCGCGACGGCTGGGGCTACGCAGGCCTTGCAGATCTCAAGAAGACGCTCGAAGCGGAAGGCAATGAAGTCCTCCTCGTTGACGCAGGCGACCACGTCCAGGGCGGCCCGATCGGCTCCCTCACGCAGGGCGAAGCGATCATCGACATCATGAACTTCGTCGGCTACGATCTTGCAACGCTCGGCAACCATGAGTTCGACTACGGTATGGATCAGATGTTTGCTCTTGTTGAGCAGGCCGAATATCCGTATGTTTCCGCGAACTTTGTGAAGGTCGAAGGCAACGAGCCGGTGTTCGACGCTTACAAGATCTTTGAAGCGAACGGCAAGAAGATCGCGTTTGTCGGTCTCTCCACGCCGGAATCCATCACCAAGTCCACCCCCACCTACTTCATGAACGAAGACAACACCGTGTATGTCTACGGCTTCTGCCAGGATGACACCGGTGAAGGCGTCTACACAGCGGCACAGGCTGCGATTGACGCTGCGAAAGAAGAAGGCGCGGATTACGTCATCCTCGTCGGTCATATGGGTATCGATGAACAGTCCAGCCCGTGGATGTCCACCGAAGTGATCGCGAACGTCACCGGTGTCGATGCATTCATCGACGGTCACAGCCACTCCGTCATCAACACAGTTGTGAACGACAAGGAAGGCAACCCGGTTCTCCACGGCCAGACCGGCACGAAGCTCGCAAACGTCGGCAAGCTGACGATTGACGCGGAAGGCCAGATGACCATCGAGATCCTTCCCGCTTCCGAGAAGGTCAAGGACGATCCGGAAACCGATGCATACATCAAGGGCATCGAAAACGAGTTCAACGCTCTGCTGAACACCGTTGTTGCGCACACCGATCATGATCTCACGATCCTTGATCCGGATACCAACGATCGTGCAGTCCGCAGCAAGGAAACCAACCTCGGTGACCTCTGCGCAGACGCATATCGCTTCATGTTCGATGCGGATGTCGCGTTTGTCAACGGCGGCGGTGTCCGTGCAAACATCAAAGAAGGCGATATCACTTTCAACGATATCATCAGTGTTCATCCGTTCGGCAACACAGCGGTGCTCGCAGAAGTCACGGGTCAGCAGATCCTTGATGCACTCGAGATGGGCGCACGCGTCAACCCGGGTGAGAACGGCGGCTTCCTGCAGGTTGCGGGTCTGAAGTACGAGATCCACAACTATATTGAGCCGAACTGCGTTGTCGGAACGGATAAGATGTGGGCAGGCCCCGTCGATGCGTCGCTTCCGTACCGCGTCCAGAACGTCCAGATTCTGAACAAAGAAACCGGCAAATACGAACCGCTTGATCTTGCGAAGAAGTACACGCTCGCATCGCACAACTACATGCTCATGGATATGGGCGACGGCTTTGCGATGTTTGGGCCGAACATCACGATCCTCAACGACAGCGGCATTGCGGATAACAAGGTCCTGATCGACTACATCCAGTCGATGCCCGAAGTCGACGGCGTCCACCAGGTCGAAGGCTACACCGACCCGCGCGGTGAAGGTCGTATCACCATCGTTCCCGAGAAGGTCGCAACCTTCTACGGCGATGACGTGAAGGCAGCCGATGTTCTCGAAGAAGTAGATGGCGAGGAGCTCTATCGTTACGATGTAAAGGTCAAGGGCATTGATCCCGAAACCGAGGTCGTCGGTATGCAGGTATTTGTCTCGTACAATGCATCCGCGGTCGAATTCGTTAACGCGTACTCCGAGTTTGAAGGCAACTTGGGTATCAACGAATCGGACGGCGTCATTTCCTTCGCATGGGCAAGCGCCGGCGACGGTATCACGGTCGAAGATGATACGGTTGTTGTGTCCCTGTACTTCAAACTCATTTCGCCTGTTGCGGACGGCGAATCCGTTCTGTTCTCCTTCGTCCCTGCAGAGAACGGTGCAATGACCGGATACTCCTATATTGACGGCAGCAGCGTGATTGAAGCTGAAAATGTCGCTACGGAAGACGGTCGCATCACGTTCGATGTTCCGGGCGAGCTGACCATCTATGGCGAGGATGTAATGTCCGTTGACGTGATGTCCGTCGAAGGCGGCGAACGCGTCTACCGTTATGACATCCGCGTGAAGGATCTGCCCGCCGCAGGTCTCAAGGTCAACAGCGCACAGATCTTCCTGAGCTGCGACGAGATTCTTGAATACCGCAAGGCGGAAGGCATGCTCGATTGGACCGTCGGCGAGAAGGACGGCAAGCTGATGTTCGTATGGGCTTCCGAGACTCCGGTCTTGCTCAACAACGACGACGTCGTTCTTTCGATCTACTTCGCAGCCCCGAAGGCAAACGGCGAAACCGCTGTGATCTCGTTCACGTCGAACACGTTGAACACCGTCAGCGCAATGTCGTTCGTGTATGGCGGCGAAGTGATTGAGATTGAAGCCGAGACGGTCGACGGCAGCATCCAGTTTGCAGAGGTCGTCCTCGGCGACGCAAACTGCGACGGTCACGTTTCGGCGGCTGACGCGGCGCTGATCCTCCGCTCCCTCGTCGGTCTCAACGACCTCACTGCACAGGGCGCGCTGAATGCGGACGTCGACGGCGACGGTGAAGTCACGGCAGAAGATGCGGCGATCATCCTTCGCTACATTGTCAAGCTGATCGAGAAGTTCCCGGTCGAAGAATAACTCCTTACCGATCAAAAGGGGATCGTCATCCGACGGTCCCCTTTCTTTTATACGTTATTTGCAAGGATATCGATTCGTCCGTATGATCCGGCGTTCTGTTGTATGCTGTATTGTATCACGCATAAGAAAACATGACGGTGAAAAGCTCCTTCAACTGTCATGTTTATCAAAACGAAATCATACGCTCATTCAGCCTTTGATACACAGGTCGCATCCACGGCTCGGAACAGGCTTTGATCGCCTCGTCGGGCAGGAACCACTTAACCGCGCTGTTCTCGTCCGCTTTGATGCGCAGCGGCTCCGAATCGTCCGCGATCAACAGATACGTTCCGTTCAGATGCAAATGTGCCGGAACGAACTTGCCGCGTTTCATGTGCGGATTGACCGTCAGCGTTTCGATGGAAAGCAGCCGTTCCGATGCCGGACGTACGGAGAAAAGACCCGTCTCTTCCCTTGCCTCCTTCAGCGCAACTTTTAACAGATCACGCTCGCCGTCCGCATGACCGCCGGTCCATGCCCACGAATCATAGATGTTGTGATAAATCATCAGCACACGATCGCACGCTTCGTTTGTGATCCATGCAGACGCTGTTACATGCAGGAGAAGATTGCTCCGTTCGTAAACATCCGCATAGTGTTCCAGACAGTGCAGTATAACCGCCTTGTCCGTCTGTTCCTGCACATCCTTCGGGCAGTACTGTTTTAATGCATCATAAAACTCCATACACGCAGTATACACGAATCTCTTCTTGTCTGCAAGCGCACTTTGTTGTATACTGAAGAAAAAAGTCGGAGGCAAATATGGTTCATATCGGTAATGACTGGGACGCTCTGCTTGCGGATTATTTTGCCTCGGAGCAATATCAAAGCCTGCGCCGTTTTCTGGCGGAAGAATACCGTACGCATACGATCTATCCGAATATGTATGACATTTTCAACGCATTGAAATATACAAGCTTTGCGGATACCAAAGTCGTGATTCTCGGACAGGATCCTTACCACGGTCCCGGGCAGGCGCACGGGCTCTGCTTTTCCGTCAAGAGGGGCGTAGAGCCGCCTCCTTCGCTTAAGAACATCTTTCAGGAGCTGCACAACGATCTCGGTATCACTCTGCCGAATCACGGCGAATTGACCGCGTGGGCGCGTCAGGGCGTGCTGCTTCTGAACACCGTGCTGACCGTGCGGGAGCATATGCCGAATTCGCACAAGGGGCACGGTTGGGAAGCGTTCACCGACCGTGTGATCGAACTTTTGAACGATAAAAAGACGCCGATCGTCTTTCTGCTGTGGGGCGCAAACGCACGCAATAAGGCAAAAATCGTCACAAATCCGATCCATATCAAGCTGGAAGCGCCGCACCCGAGTCCTCTTTCCGCCTATAACGGCTTCTTCGGCTGCCGTCATTTTTCCAAAACAAACGATTGCCTTGTAAAGACCGGACAAACGCCGATTGACTGGCGGCTCGACTGAAAAATCTTTTTTGAAAATATCAAAAAAGGATTGACAAAACCGACAATCTTCGGTATTATATCTCTTGCGTGCTCGGTTCGTCTAGTGGCCTAGGACACCGCCCTCTCACGGCGGTAACACGGGTTCGACTCCCGTACCGGGTACCATTCATCCGGAAAACGCCCTAAAACAGGGCGTTATTTTCTATGCCGCAGTAATTGCAGCAGCTACGCGAAAAAATGGCATTATACTTCACATCAGGGAAGCTTTTGTGTTGTCCACGGTTGTTATATATGGTATAATGCCTGCAGTAATCGTTTTACACAAAAATCGAATAAGGAGATTATCATGCTGCAAACCGGAATCAAGGGAAGAATTGAACTGACGGTGACTTTGGACAAATGTGCCGGCGCCATCGGCAGCGGCGAGCTCGACGTGTTTGCCACGCCTGCCATGATCGCGCTGATCGAAGAAACATGCTGGAAAAGCGTCGCGCCTTACCTGCAGTCCGGCGAAGGAACCGTCGGTACGGCACTGAACGTTCGCCATGTCGCGGCAACACCTGTCGGGCTTCAGGTCATCTGCGAAACCGAGCTGACGCTTGTGGATCGCAGACGTCTGGTATTCGACGTCAAGGTGTATGATCCCTTCGGCTTGGTCGGCGAAGGAACGCACGAACGCTTTGTCATCCAATATGAGAAATTCATGGCGAAGGTAAACGAAAAGCGCAGCAGCTTTGAACATCCGTAACATTTCTTGAAAGAAAGCTGCACAATGAACAAGAAAGACAAAGTATGGTACGCGTGTTACGGATCAAATCTGTGTGCCGATCGGTTCAAATACTACATCGTCGGAGGGGATTGTCTGTATAACGGCAAGCACTACGACGGTTGCGAAGACAAAACCATGTGGACGGAAAGCAGAGTCCGCCGGTTCAAAGGTGATCTGTACTTTGCGAACGTCAGCCGTTTCTGGGGCGGCAAAGGCGTGGCGTTTTTCGATCCCGACGGAACCGGAACGGTGATCATGCGGCTCTATCAGATCACGTACGGTCAGTTCCTCGATGTGCAGCAGCAGGAAGGTCCTTTACCGAATTGGTACGGAAGAACTGTCCTGCTCGGTGCCGACGAAACCGGCATTCCCATTTATACCTTTACCTCTGCACAAAGGGGCTTGCCGAATCCTCCGGCCGATCAATATCTTGCCGTCATCCGCGAAGGTTTGGTCAACGGGTGCGGCATCGGCGAAGCCGAAGTGAACGCTTATCTTCAGTCCGCGATCGAATAAAAAATGCAAGCCATTTGACTCGCACTTTTTTCTGTTGTCTCGTTTCCCGGTTTCCGCTTTCAATGCGTCCGTTTCGGATCCCGTGCGCGTAGACATATGCCTGCGCATCGTACACAAAGATGTTGTATGCTTGAGACATAGGCGGTCTCCCTTTCCTTTTCTCAACCCCTATGATACGCGCAGTGTTTCCCGTAAACGAATCAAACCGTCTTGGTTCCGTACCGCTGTTCAAGCGTCTCCACGATCGCGAGCAGGTCGGGATCGTTTTCCGCGGTTGCCTCGGGATAGTATTCCCTGACGCTGATTTTGAACTGACGGATCGCCTGTTCGCGAAGGTCTTTCGGAATGCCGTAGAACGCTTCTGCGATGCTGCCCGTGATCGCGGCGAGCGTATCGCTGTCCCCGCCGACAGAGATCGCGTTTCGGATGGCGTCTTCAAAGGATGTTGATTCGAGGAATGCCTCGATTGCCTGCGGAACCGTGCTCTGGCAGGTCTCGTTGAACCGATATGTCGGACGGATCTCATCAAGGGTAAAGCCAAGCGTGTAGTAGTTCTCCTGGATGAAATTGCGGATTTCTTCCTTGCTGTACCCGGTACGGGCCAGGAAGATTGCACAAGCTGTCGCTTCCGCGCCCTTGACGCCTTCCGGATGGTTGTGCGTGACGATCGTGACAGCACGCGCCAAAGCTTTTACTTCATCAAGAGTCTTCCCTGCCCAGCCGCACGCGCTGACGCGCATGGCCGAACCGTTTCCGAAACTTCCGTACGGTTTCGGGTTGTTGCTGAACATCCAGTCCCAGAACCGACCGCCGTATCCGCAATCGGGGAACTGTCGCCCGATCTTTTGCATCCATTCGACGGTTTTTTCTTCGAGTCCTTCCGCCTTGCCGTTATTTTCCAGGATCGCTTTTGCAATGGCGATTGTCATGATGCTGTCGTCCGTCGGAAAGCAGCCGACGTCAAACAGAGGAAACTCTTTGCTCTGATGATTATGAAATTCGTAAACGGATCCTACCATGTCTCCGATGATTGCACCTAACACGCTTGATCTCCTCCATTCTGTTCTCCGACTTCATGATACGGATGAAGAAGCCGCGTTTGGTCAACTCACAGGCGACATCTACGGTAACCCTCAAGTTCATAAAGTTGTCGTTTCCGATGCTGACTCCGGTTTCTCCGTCTCTTCCCGATTCGTATCGTCTTTTCTGTCGTCAAACTTGAACACGACTTTATTCTGGTCATCAAGAAGCAGATGTGCGCGGAAGGATTTGCCTGCCTTGCTCCTGAAGCCGGAGATCAGGCCCGTGTCGCGTTCGGTGAGCAGTTTTCGGAATTGGGCTTCCGTCAAAATCTTCTTGCAGATCGTACCGACGGAAAACCTGCATCCGTCCTTGTAGCCCGAGCAGCCATAGCCCCAGCTCTGCTTTTTCATTGGTCTGCCGCAGACGGGACACGGCACCGGCGGGTTCAATTCTGTGTTTTGCAGCGTAGTGGCTACGGGGGAAATGCCGATTTCTTTGCACCAGGCGGTAACGGTTTTTTCGATGTCACGCTGAAATTGTGCAGCGTCCTCGTTTCCGCGCTCGATCTCGTGAAGCCGCTTCTCCCACTTTGCCGTCAGCGCGGGCGACTTGATGGATTCCACCGTCAAACCTTGAATCAGTCCGATGCCCTTGTCCGTGGCGGAAAGCGTCTTTTTGTTGCGCTCCGCATAGCCGCGCTTCAGAAGCGTTTCGATGATCGCATCGCGCGTCGCAGGTGTGCCGATACCCGCCACGCTCGGATCGGCGAGGATTTTCTTCAGTTCTTCGTCTTCGAGATCCTTGCCCGCTCCGATCATCGCTGCGAGCATCGTTTTATCCGTGTACCGCTTCGGCGGCTCGGTTTCCTTTTCCTTGACTTCGTACGTTCCTGTTACCGCTTCGCCGTTCGTCAGCACCGGCAGGTAGTTCTCCTTGTCCTTTCCGGTAACTGCCATGAAGCCGGGATCGAGGATCGTGCTTCCGCTCGACGTAAACGCCTCGCCTTTCACCGTTGTCGTGACGCTTGTCTTGCTCAACACCGCGTTTCCGTAAAGCATACAGATGACGCTTTTGGCGATCAAGTCATAGATCTTTGCCTGATAGCCGGTAAGCCCTTTCGGTTTGCTCGTCGTCGGAATGATCGCAAAGTGACTCTCCACCTTCTTGTCGTCGAAGTAACGCCACTTCGTGAAGCTCCGCTTTCGTCCGTCGATCATAGGCGCATAGTCCGGATTGGTCGCGAGACTGTCCAGCACACGGTTCACTGTCGGCACCATGTCCTCGGTGAGGTAGCGTGAGTCGGTACGCGGATACGTCGTGTAGCCGCCGTCGTAGAGCGCCTGCGCTGCGTCGAGTGTCTGCTTCAGTGTCATGCCAAACTTGGCGTTTGCGTCCATCTGAAGCGCTGAGAGGCTGTATAGCTGCGGCGGATGCTTCTCCTCTTTCCTCTCGGTGATCTCGGTAACGACGCCGTTCATGCCGCTGATTTTCCTGAGGATCGAAGCAACGGCTGCCTTGTCATTGAACCGCTTGCCTTTGTGCGTCGCAGAATACGTTTCGCCCTTGTCTGTCTGGAACGTCGCCTCGAGCGTCCAGTATTTCTCCGGTTTGAAGTTGCGGATTGCAAGTTCGCGATCGACAAGCATTTTGAGCGTCGGTGTCTGTACGCGTCCGATGCTCAGCACTTCGCCCTTGGCGTGCTGATGCAGCGTCATGGCAACCGTAAGATTGATGCCGACAACCCAGTCCGCAATGCCGCGCATCCGTCCGGCAAGCTCGATATTCCTGACTTCCTCATACGTTTTAAGCTTGGAAAACGCATCGAGAATTCCTTCCTTGGTTTGCGACGCGAAACAAACGCGCTTCACCGGCTGTTTGCAGCCCGTCAGCTCGTAAATGTATGAAAAGATAACTTCGCCTTCACGATCGAAGTCCGTTGCGTTAATGATATAGTCGCTTTTCAAAAACATCCGCTTAATCAGATCGAACTGCTTTTTCGTCCGCGCGTCAAACGACGATCCGTCCGTTCTGAGCCGCAGCTCATACGGATTGGGCAGAAACGGCAGCGGCATCTTTCGCCAATTTTTGTAGGCGGGATCATAGTCCGCCGCATCCTTCAGCTGTCCGAGATGCCCGAAGCCCCAGGTCACAAAGCAGTCCTGTCCGGCGTACCGGATCCGCAGGAACCCATCCTTTGCCTGCTGCGCTTTCACCGCTTTTTCGTTCGATTTGAGTGCAGCAAACGTGACTTCCTTTCCGGAAGCCAGTGTGATTTTATCCAGCGCCGCGGCGATCTTATTGCCGACGTCCGGCTTTTCCGCAAGAATCGTGATCATACATTTGTATCTGTTCAATTGAATACAGCAGGGAGCGCTGCGTTAAGCCGTGATATCCTCTATACCGGATTCCGTGAAGGATAAGACGCGGTCGCAGATTGAAAGGGCGGCGGGACGGTGCGTGACAATGACGACGGTCTTGTCCGTCATGGTGCGCAGATTTTCAAGAAGATGCTGTTCCGTCGCGGCATCCAAAGCGCTCGTCGCCTCGTCAAGCAGCAGGATCGGGCTTTGCGAATAGATCGCGCGCGCGATCGCGATTCGCTGCATCTGCCCCTCCGAAAGACCTGTGCCGCGCTCGCCGAGCAGCGTGTCGACGCCCTGCTCCAGCTCCGAAACGAACTCCTCCGCACAGGCGATCCTGAGCGCATGATAAAGCCGTTCGTCATCGTTTTTCGCCTTGGGTTCCGCAAAGCTGACGATCTCACGGATCGTACCGCTCATCAGATAATTCCCCTGCGGGACATAGGCAAACAAGCGTCGGTATGCTGACGTCAGTTCGCAGTTTTCCCCCTGTTTGTCCGTATAATATCGAGTGCCCGCGTCCGGATGCATAACACACATCAAAAGCTTCAGCGCTGTGGATTTTCCGCACCCGCTTGCGCCCGTAAACGCCGTATATTCACCTTTTCGAATCTTTATGGAGAGATTCTCCAGAACGACCGGCATATCCGTTTTTTCGATCCTCTGCGCGTCATCGGAGACCGGATAGTATGTGAAGAAAACGTCCTTCAAGCCGATCACAGACAGTCTGTTTTGATAGAACGGGATGATCTCCGAAAGCGGCTTGGCTTTCTCGCCGTCCTCTTCAAAATGCTCCGCTTCCATTAGGCGTTCCGCGCTTGCGAGCATTGCATAGTACCGCGGTAAAAAGCCGGTGATGTTCGCCATCGGCGCCTGCACCTGCGACACAAGCTGCATGATTGCCGTCAGCGTACCGAAGCTGATCGTTCCGACCAAAATGCCGTATCCGCACCAGCCGACACCGAGCAGATACATTCCGGTCATTGCCGCGCCGAAGCCAATGTTGCAGAGATTGGAGAACCGGTTTCGACGCATTCGTGCGGCTTTGTGCGCGTGCATCTTCTCCTCCGCCCTCGCAAGTGTCTGTTCCTCCGCCGCAAAGGAGCGCAGCATCAAAAGGCTTGCGATACGTTCCTGTAAAAAGACCCGAAGCTTTCCGTCGGATTCCTGCACTTTTTTATGCAGCCGCTTCATGATTTTGCGGAAGAGTATCGTGAATAACGCAAGCATGCCCCCGCCTGGGATCAGGATTGCGGCAAACAGCGGCTCAATTGCGATGATCATCACAAGCGCGCTCACAAGTCGGACTGCCATGCCGACCAGCCCCGGTATGATCTCCGCATAGTCGTTCGCAACGACGACCGTGTCATTGGTCAGTCGGTTCATCCATTCTCCGGAATGCACCGCGCTGACACGTAAATAATCCTTTTTGAGCAGCGTTTCCGTCAGTCTTTTCTTGAACGTATTCTCAAACGTCGATTTGGTAAGCTCCGTGAGCCAGCGAACAACGGCGCGCAGCAAGAGCTGACCCGCCGCCAAAGCGATGATCAGAATTAGGTTCTGCCAGAATGCCGTCCGGCTTCCGCCGACCGCTGCGTCGACAACGCCTCGCAGAAGCAGCGCGTACAGTACGCCGGACCCTCCGAGCAATGCCTGCACGAGCGTCAGCGCGACGATGTACCATTTTCGATTGCCGGGCACGGTATAGAGCCATCGGCGGGCAGACTGCTTCATGGTCTCGGTCCTTTCATAGCTTGATAGGCAACCCGTGCCGCTTCGGGATCCATATTGCACCCGAGACGCCACAGGGCAACGGAACCGGACAGGCGATCGATGAGCTGCACTGTCTTGCGCATTGCCGCCGCATCCGCGGGGCGATAGATCTGCTGCACCAGGTACGGATACGCCTCGGCGGCCGTGATGCGACGAATGCAGTTCTGTTCTGCCCGCTCCAGCAGGCAGATCGCCCGCAAAGGCACCCCGCAGTTCGTGCCGAGATGATGTTTGCCGTTCCACGGCGTTCCGTAAATCACGGCGCCGCCGTCCGCAATGCGGATCAGCGGTTTGTCGTCGTTGATCATGACTGCGCGATCGCCGAAGACTTCCCGCCACAGACGCGTATGCGTGCTTTTGCCCGTGCCGCTCTTCGCACTGAACAGATACCCTTCCCCGTCCACCGCAACGCACGAACCATGCATCAGAACAGTATCGAAAGACGGCATCTGTTCCGCGATCTTCCGATAGACCGCAAGCCCCTCGAGATACGCGTCCGTGTACATGCGGGCGCGCTGTTCGTCCTCGCATAGGGCGTAAGTCCGCTCGGCGTCGATATCGCTCTGCGCAATTGCAATACAGAGATCGGCAGGTCCTTCCGCAGCGCGGTATTCTGCGCATTGTCTTTGGACCTGTTCATGCAATGAACAGATCTGAACGGTGCAATCCGCGAAGCGATACATTCCGGTCATTCCCATCTGTAAAGAAGCGGGGCGAAAACCGGTGTCTTCACCCCGCAGTGAGTCGGTACTGTAGGTTTAGTTTTCCTTGAAAGCCTTTGCTGCCATAGCGTAGTAATAGATGGCTGCCGCCGCATTCAGCGCATTCGTATCGTCGGCATATGCGTTCAGCATCAGCTGGACATAGGACAGTGCAGAGACCTCGATTGTCACCGACTGATCTCCCGCGCTGACCGTAAGCGTATACGTTTTTGAGAGCTGGTGCGCCGAAACGTTCGGGATCTCCACAAGGCAGCGGCTGCCCGTCCTGGTTACATTCGCGGTTTTGCCGTCCGAGCAAGTCACCGTGATATCGCCGACGCCTTCCTTCGGCGTAAGGAACAGACGAATCGCGGTTTCGGAATCCAGCACCAGTGAGAACGAGACCTTGCTGAAGAGCGTCTTCACATCCGGGCAGCTGATCGCATAGTCGGAAACATCATACGAATCAAATGCCGTCTTGTAGGACACATCCATCGCTGCATAGTCCGTGCCGAGCTCCCAACCGTTCTTCTCGGAGAGGAACAGCTGCACATAGTGACCGTAGTCCGCAAGCGCATGGACCAGCGTGACGGTTTTCGCATCCGGCGTGATCGTGCCGGCAGATACTGCTTTGTCGAACGCTCCGAAGTATTCCATCGCCGCAAATGTTTTCTCGATCGTCTGATTGTCGCCGTAATGGAACGTCGCGGTGATCGGCTCCGCCATCTGGATCGCATTGATGTAGCAGGTGAACGAATCGGATCCGTTGTACGCTTCTTCTTCCGTGCAATTGCCGTGCGGGATCGAGAACGTCATGTAGCTGCCTGTAAAGTCCATACCGGCCGGCAGGTACATGTTGAAGATGACGCCGATCTGTCCGCCCAGAGAAAGCTGCGGTCCGCGGAACGACGGCTGAGTAGGCTCGGGTGTATCCTCAACGAGTTTGTAGATATATACCCCGGGGAATGTAGATTCCTCCTTATAGCAGGAGAACAACGGCGTCCCGCTATTGTAGTTGAAGCGCATTTGATTGCGATTCGTGCTGTTTGCAGCAACCGGATTCACAAGTCCGCTTGCGTCAATGTCCAAAGTGAACTTTGCATTCTCATCGGCGGTTGCTTCGGATTTCAGATAATTCGCGTCGCTTGCAGCCGCATACAGATATCCGAACAGCGGATCATAGAACGTCCAGCCATCCGCTGCGTTGCCGCCGAGAACCAACTCGTAAACATTGATCTTGTCGTCTGTACCTGTTGCTATCGCTGCAGCAATCACATTCTGCTCATCTGCCGTCACAACAACCGCATGTCTGTTGTTTGTTTTCTGATAAGAAAGCGCATACAGAGCACCTTCATTTTCACCGACCAGGATGATCTTGTCACCTTCCGCGAGTTCGGACGCATCGGTCACAAGCGCATAAGACTTTGTCTCCGATACCGGAGCGTCTTTCCACTGTGCGGCAAGGGTCGTATCGCCGCTGAGCGCGATCGTTGCGCCTACGGCAAGGGTTTCACCCTCTCCGTTGACCTTCCAGCCGTCAAACAGCTTTCCTTCCAATGTGAACGTTTCCGGGCATCCCGGCAGATGATAGGGGCTGGTGACGTTCTCAATCGTCACAGGATCGCCTGCCGCTTCACCGGGATTCAGCGTGACGGTATATTGCGCTTCGGGTGTCGGACCTTCACCGTCCTCGGAGAAGAACTGGAAGGTGAAGATCGGCGTATTCGAGGTATTCAGGGAATACACGGTGAAATATCCGCCGTAGTATTCGATGTACTGCGCGCTGCCGTTGTAGGTCGCGCTGTCGCACTTGATATAATAGTTGTCCGTGCCGGCAGCCGCGGTCTCAAGCTGGAACAGCGTGTTCGCGCTCTGCGCGGAAACGAGCTGTACGTTGGTGCCGTCCGCTTCGAGGTACTTGCCGTCCGCGGTTGCGAAGGTGTACTTGCCGTCTGCAACCGATACGGTCAGGCGAAGCGCTTCTTCGGGAACCGCAAGGACGTTGTCGGTCAAAGTTGCGTCCGCGGCAACAAGCTCATGCTTTTGATTGTTGTAAAAATAATCCGTGCCGGTCATGACCTTGCTCGTCTTCGGATAATAGATAACGACCGTTTCGCCGTTTTCCGGGACGCGGTTGAGCTTCATGTCCGTAGTTTCGGGCTCGG
>JAFOQN010000125.1 GCA_017393775.1 Clostridia bacterium | reverse complement strand
TACTGGACGACTACGTCCGTTATTTCAACGAGCAGCGGCTCGCCGCTGCTCTGGACTACAAAAGCCCGATCCAGTACCGTACCGAATCGGGCTTCTGATGATTATCTTTTTCTATTGTCTACTTTTACTTGACAAGTGCAGATCCTCTTGGATCCGGGGGCGTTTGCGTCATATGCGTTTACGGTTCGGTCGGTTCATTCTCCGGAATGTCCGTAGCATTTGAACCGATGTGAGAATACGTGACCGATTTGACCTTCAGCGAACGGATCGCTGCAGTTTCGTCGAAGTCGCCGAACTCGTCGGTGATCTCCGGTATTTCCTCTGCTTCAAACACAACGGCGTATTCGAACGATTTGTAAGCCAGGAAGAATGTCGGCTCATCCAGGTTATAGCCCATACCCGTCTTCCAGCCGCTGTTCAAAAGCTCCTCGCCGGTCTTACCGACCCACGCATTGCATTCGTCTTCCGACAGAATTTCATCGTTCAGATTGTCCAGTCGGTAGATCGTAAGCGGCGCAAGGATCTCATTCTCCTTCTGTTCACGATCCGGGTCGAAGAAGTCGATATTGGAATATGCCTCTCTGGTCTCCTCCGATATCTCCGCAAGCGCACGCCAGTACACGTCGTTATACCGGAACACATAAACGAAAAACTTTTCGCCCGAGCTGCTTCCCTGCATCTCCGCGCCTTCCAGCGCAAACAGATCGCCGAGTGTTTTCAGCGACGACAGTTCGGTTGCGCTCTCGGCAGCCTTTTCATCGCTGACAGTAGGTGCGCCTTCGGTATTTTTACAGGCGACAAACAGGGACATAATCATCAGAACCGCCAATACAACGGTCAATCCTCTTTTCATATGGTTCTCCTTTCCTGATACGGCAATGCCGAACTTAGAATTATTATAGTGGATCCCGGCGCATTTTGCAAGAAAACTATGGTAAGCTTTTCGTAATGTTTTTGTCCCGGACTGGAAATCCGAAACAGAATGGGGTATACTGTCAGTAATTGATCAACGGAGGCAGTTATGAATATCGCAGTCATTACAGGCGCATCCAGCGGTATGGGCAGAGAATTTGTAAAGGCGGTCGACAAGGCGTTCGATCTTGACGAGCTTTGGGTGATCGCAAGGCGAGCCGAGCGGCTGGAATCGCTTCATTCCGAATGCAGAACACCGATCCGTGCATTCCCGTGGGATCTCTCCGCGCCGGAGAATCAGCATGCGTACAAAGCGCTTTTGGAAGAAGTTAAACCCGAGATCAAGGTCCTCGTCAACGCAGCGGGCTACGGACTGTTCGGCGCCGCCGGGGATCTTGACGTCGAAAACCAGCTCGGCATCGTCGCGCTGAACGACACGGCGCTGTCCGCGATCTGTCTTTACTCGCTCCCGTACATGCAAAGCGGCGACGCGATCGTGAACTTCGGCTCCAATTCGAGCTGGCAGCCGGTGCCGTACATGACGGTCTACGCGGCGTCGAAGGCGTATGTGCTGAGCTTTTCCCGCGCGCTCGGTCGCGAGCTCAAAACCCGCGGGATCCATGTGATGTGCGTCTGCCCCGGCTGGATCAAAACCGAATTCTTCGACCGCGCGAAGCACGACGACACGATCCGCTATTTCGACCGCTGGTATACGTCGGGGCAGGTTGTGGAAAAGGCAATGAAGGACCTCAAAAAGCGAAAGAAGATCTCGATCAAGGGCTTCCCGGTGCGGATGCAGGTGCGGCTTGTGAAGCTCCTGCCACACGATCTGATTATGAACATTTGGTGCAAGCAGCAAAAAAAGGAGTGAAAATGGGCATCATTCGGGCGATCACAAGTTCATTTCGAAGCGTTGCGAAGGAGCAGTGGAAGGAAGCGTTCTTTATGGACGCGCTGCCCGTCGACATTCTCATGGCGCACGGACATAAGCATGTTTCGGATCGCAGCACGAACGACCGAAAAGACGATGAGGTCATCTCGAACGGCTCCCTTCTCTCCGTTGCGGACGGGCAGGCGCTCGTCGTCGTCTCGCACCAGAAGGTCGTCGACGTCGTGACCGAGCCCGGCGAGCACATCTTTGTCGATCCGGACCGTCCCGCAGGACCGGTCGGCTACTTCCGCGACGTCCTGGACCGCGTCGGCTTCGGCGGCGGCGACATCCAGCCGCACCGCCATCGGGTCTATTACATCAATACAAAGGAATGCCACGGCAACGCATTTGAAACGCCCGCGCCGGTGCTGATCCGCGTGCGCGACGACAACATGGACGCGGACTTCGACCTGTCCGTTTCGCTTGCGGGCGTGTATTCCTATCGCGTCGAGGACCCCGCGGCACTTTACCGCGCGATCGGCAATGTCGCGGAACGTTTTGAGCGCGAAAAGCTCAAGCCGCAGCTCGACGCGGAGATCATTGCCGCGCTCGGGACCGCCGTCGGTGAACTGTTTCAAAGCGGGCTCCGCCCGCACGAGCTGCCAAAGCATACGAACGATCTTGCCGCAGCGGCGGCAAGCGCGATCAAAGAATCGTTTCTTCGCCGTTTCGGGCTGGGAATGCTTTCGATCGCGTTCGACAAGCTTGTGATCGAAGAGATCTGGATGCTCAAGAACGCGCAGCGCGCCGCGATCCTGCGCGATCCCGCCATGGCGGCGGCAACGCTCGTCGACGCGACTGCGGAAGCGCTCAAGGGCATCGCGGGACGCGAGTAAGCCGAACTGCAAAAGACCTCCCCGCGGGGCACACTTCGTATGGAAGTTGCTTTGAGGCAGCTATTACCGGCTAAAAAGGACATGAAACGGGCGTGACCGCTATGGTCACGCCCGTTTTGTCGCAATGCTCCGGATTTTGGGGGCAAAATCCGATGCTCGTTATGAATGTGGACAAGGATGCACCCCCACCTCATCCGACCTCGTTTCGCTCAGCCACCTTCCTCTCAAGGGGACGGCTTTTTCTGCCCTCGCGGCATCTCCGCAAATTGGAATTTGTCGCTTCATTTATCCTGCTTTTTGAAATCGCGAACTACTCCATAGACTAAGAAGCAAATGCCTGCAATGAGTGCGATAATGGCTGCGACTTTCAAAGGCGATCCTACATAACTTAATCCGGCTTGGAACAAGGAACTATCCCAACTCACCACATTACTCATGAAAATCGCTGCTGCTATGTATCGTGCACTCATTAAAACAGCTGAGATCAAACAGAATATTGCGCCAATACCTTTGTTATTCATAAATTCACCTCCATAAATCCCGATTCGTTTTAGTCATTGTACCATCGATAACCGGCGCTGTCAATTACCTCATATTGCAATAGGAAGGAGGCACTTCCTTACGAAGTGCCTCCTTCCGGTGTCTGCTTTTTATTGTCGGCATTTACAGATTCTGCTCCAATACGCGCGCAAGGCGCTCCATGCCATCGCGATCCGCTTCGGTGAAGCGCGCAGGCGACGGGCTGTCGAGATCCAGCACACCGATCACCGCGCCGTTCTGATGCAGCGGGACGACGAGCTCCGAGCGCGACGCGGAATCGCAGGCGATGTGTCCCGCAAACGCATGGACGTCCGGCACAAGCTGCGAACGGTCTTCGCGCACAGCGGCGCCGCAGACCCCGCGTGAAACCGGGATCTCGATGCACGCAGGCTTGCCCTGGAAAGGTCCCAGCACCAATGTTTCGTCTTCCAAAAGATAGAACCCCGCCCAGTTCAGATCATCGAGCGTGTCGAAGATCAGTGCGGACACGTTCGCAAGGTTCGCAATCCGGTGCGGGATGCCGGAAACCAGCGCTTCCGTCTGGGCGATCAAGGCTTCGTAATCGGTCATACGTCTCTCCTTTTTTTGAATACAGGTATTGTATCATGCCCGCCGCCGGAAGTCAAACCATACGCCGCTTGCAAATCCGACGTGATATGGTATAATGATATATGGGTATATGTGCCCAAACATAACACAAGGAGAAACAGGCATATGAAACGTTTTTTGATTCTGCTTCTTGCGCTTCTTCTGACCGTCGGCACGTTCGCATGCGGCGGCAAGGACAACGGCGAAAAGACGCCGGAACAGCCGTCGGTCGAAACGGAACCAACCGTCGCGCCGGCGGAGAACGCGCCTGCGCCTGCGGAGAATACGCCCCAGCCCTCACCGGAACCCGCCGCTGAACCCGCTCCGGCGTTCGCGGCAGGCACATACGTCCTCACCGCGTATCAGGTCGGCGACGCCGTGATCGACGGCGAAATGCTCGTCATGTCCGGCATGGACAAGTCGACGCTGACGCTGAACGCGGACCGCACCGGTACGCTGGTCATGATGGACCAGACGATCGATTTCAGTTGGACCGACGACGGCGACATTACGTTTTCCGGTGTTTCGCTCTATTCCATGACGCAGGCGGACGACGGAACAGTCACGTTCAACATGGGCGACGCCGTTATGACCTTCCGTCCCGAAGGCGCGGAACCGGCGGCAGCCGCAACCGAAGCGCCGGTCGAAACCGAAGCGCCGGCTGAAACCGAAGCGCCGGTCGAAACCGAAGCGCCGGTTGTCACCGAAGCGCCCGCACCGGAGCCACAGGGCGAAGCAGCCTTCCCCGGCGCGCCGTACGGCACAAGCGACGGCGTGATCGACCGTGCAAAGCTTGCGGGGCTGTACCGCTGGATGCACGAGCTTCCCTCCCCCTTCCTCTATGCGCTGACGTTTGACGAGATCGGCGCGGCGGCGGGCAAGCAGGGACACGACCGGCAGGACAACGACGGCAAATATCAGTCCGCAACCTGGTCGGACGGTGACAGAGGCATCATCACCGTCACCTTCAAGGATCAGGGCGACGGCACCTATGCATGCACCTCGATCGTGATCAGCGGCGTCAATAGCGATGAATACAACGCGGCGGACATCTCCGGCTTCCCGAAAATCGCAAGCAGCACGCCCGCCGGTACAAATCCGACCGAATCGGTCACACTGGAAACGAAGGTGGGCTTCTCCGGTCCGAAGGTTCTTGTGACAGCGCAGATCCCGAATAAAAACTGGTATCCGCAGAAGGCTTATATCTACTGCGCGCCGAAGGAGGAAAAAGCGGACAGAAGCCAGTCCTATTTCAAGATCGAGTGCAAGGAATCGCTCGAAAAGATCGACTTCTATAAGGACAGCTTCGAGAATCTCGTTGAACGCGAACCGCGCACGATCGGCGGGATCGAAATGCAGGGCCGCTCGTATAAGAACGTCGGCATGGAATGGATCGAATACTACGGCGAGATCGCCGAGGGCGTTTGGGTCAGCATCAAGCTGACGGGCGTCGATATGAGCGAAGGCACCGAGACCGAAGCGATCCTTTTAAGCCTCACGTTTGCCGTGCAGTAATCGCATACAGAACCGGAGCCGGGTTTTGCCCGGCTTTTTTGTTGTCCATCGTACGGCAAGCGCACGATGCGGGAAAAACATGGGACTGTCTCCCCCGCTCCATGATATAAAGGCATCAAAATACCGCCGCGAAGATCGCGGCGGTATTTCCGTCAAGTCTTATTTTGCTTCCTTCTTGCAGTTGCAGTTCAGGAACTTCCAAAGCAGTGCCGCGAGTACGCCGCCGACCATCGGACCGACGAGGAATACCCAGTAGCACGCAAGCGCTTCGCCGCCCTGCAGCAGTGCCGGACCGAAGGAACGCGCCGGGTTGACGCTGGTGCCGGTCAGGAAGATGCCGAGGAAGTGAACGAGCGCCAGAGAACCGCCGATCACGAGACCCGCGACCTTGCCGTTCTCGATCTTGGACGTTGCGCCGAGCACTGCCAGTACAAAGATGCAGGTCAGCACGATCTCGATCACGAGCGACTGCCAGATGCCGGGGTTGACGTTATTCGCGCCGAGCGCCGTAAAGCCGGTCGGAAGCAGTGCGCCGAGCACCGCAGCGCCCGCCGTTGCGCCCGCAAACTGCGCGACGATGTAGCCGATGAAATCCTTGAACGACATACCGCCGTTGATCAGGACCGCAACGGAGACTGCCGGATTGATATGGCAGCCGGAAATGTTGCCGATCGAATACGCCATCGCAACGATGACGCCGCCGAACGCAAGCGCGGTCAGCAAAACGCCGTCATTGCCTTCGCACTTGGACACGACTGCAACGCCGCAGGCGACCAGAACGAGCACGAACGTGCCGATGAACTCGGCAATGTACTTTTTCAGACTTTTCATTAGATTCCTCCTTATTATTTCGGCTTACGCCGACTCTGTAAAATAGTATATCATTCTTTCCGGAAAAATGCAACCCCCGGTCACGCCTCAACCGGGAAGCGGTCGATCAGCCCAACGAGATAACGCAGGATCAGCGCGGCATCCTCCGCGGAAAGCGTCGCTTTTCCGTCCACCTTCGCATTTGCTGCACCGGCGGATGACAGCGTGTCGAGTCCGACCAGCACGCGCAGCACAAGCGCGGCGTCCGCCGCCGTCACATCGCAGTCGCAGTTGGCGTCGCCCCAGATCGGCGCAATCCCGAACGGCTTCACCCGCACGCCGACCGTACGCTTCTGCGAGGTATAGTCCCCCTTCCTGACGGAATCCGCCTTGACCTCCTCGGAAAACGCAAACCGGAGCTGTGTGCCCGCGGGAAGTCCCTCGGCGACCGTAAACCACAGCGAAAGCAGCGGCGTTTTGCCGTCGACCATCGTGCCGTCCGTGGAGATATACGCAAACTGTATGAGTCCCGGAACCGTCGTGTTCGCATAGCTCATCGAGCCGCTCAGGGATCTGTGCTTTTCATAGGTGAGCAGATCCCAATCATACAGCAGCTTCAGTGAGATCGATGAAAGCAGCCGCTCGTCCGTCACGCCTTCCAGGAGCACATCGACGCGCAGACAGGACTTCCCGTTGACCGTTTCCATGTGTTCGGACAGGTATCCGCCGTCGATGCGCAGGATGTAATCACCGTCCTTCGGAAGATCGACGGCAGGCGGTGCGGTCGGGACCGGCGTTGCAGTGGGCTTCGGCGTCGGGGTGGGTGTCGGCGTTGCGGAAGGCTTTACCGTCGGGGTCGGCGTTGCAGTGGGCGTCGGTGTTGCGGTCGGCGTTGCCGTAGGTGTTGCGGTCGGGGTTGCGGTCGGTGTCGGGGTGGGCGTCGGCGTTGCGGAAGGCTTTATCGTCGGGGTCGGCTCTCCGCTCATGCCCATGCCGCTCGGCGTTTGATAATTCTCGGGCGGGGTCAGCCCGAAGAGCAGCCACGCGTATTCGGGATAGTCGATGAAGACGTTGCGGTTGCCCTGCACGTTTTCGCACTGATCGTTCCGGGACATCTCCCAGGTATCGACCGGATCGATCACCATCCATTCAAGCAGCGTCTCGCGCGATTCAATGACCTTTTTGCCGTCGTTTTTATCATCACCCTGCCCGACGACCGGATTCGGATCGTCTTCATAGAGATTCGGCTCTTCCCAGCGGCACCAGACATACAAAAGGATGCGGGCGACGTCGCCCTTGATGTTGTCGTTGATCTCGACACGGTCGGCGCTTGTGCTGTACCAGAGAACGGACTTGCCGCCGTACGCGTAAGTTTTATAAGACGAGAGCACGCCCTTGACGTTGCCGAAAGTCATATTATCGCGCGTTGAGTTTACATATTTTTCTTCGGGACGCAGATGATGCAGATCGCTTCCGCCGTTGCTTTCTTTGAAGCTTGCGCGGGATTTCGGCCAGACATGCTCACGGCTCATATTGGAACCGGTATACAGCGTATCCGAATAAAAGAAGATCTCTCTGCTCGAACCGCCGCTTGCGTCGGTCTTGGGCCAGTAGCTTGTCAGCGAACTATAGCTGACGGAGTTCGTCATGGTCGTGCGCATCAGCGTAGAAAGCTTTGTGAACATCGCGCTGTGCATCGGATCGGATGCGGACCCGGAAAGCGCGCTGACCGCGTCAAAGGTATCATTGCCGGTGTAGTACGCCTGCGCCTGCGCAGAAAGCGACGTGCAAAGCTCGTGCCGCGTGCCGGTGTTTTTGACGAGCGTGCCGGTCTTTGCTTCCGCCGCAGGCAGTACCGCAAGCGTCAGTAAAAGAACAAGAACCAAAGAAATCAGCCGTTTGCGTAGCAGCATCATACATCCTTTCCGCGCCGAAGGAAGCGCATACCCATCCATGATAGATTCAGTATACAGGAAAACCGCACGAAGCACAAGTTTTCCGGCAAAGAAAAAACGCCCGAAGGCGTTTTAAGGATCCGTGTCAATAGAGATACACGACCAGGAGCTTCCATTCCCCGTCGAGCTCGACCGCGACGATCCGGATGTTCGTCACGAACGCTTCGTCCTCAAGCAGCAGACCGGTGATCTCCGCATACTGCGCCGCATCCAGTCCGAGTGCGCGGTTTGTTTCAAAGATCGACGTATCGGTGATGACGGTCGTTTCGAGTTGCCCTTCCAATGCGCCGTCCACTTCCTCGATCTCCGCCCGCTTTTCGTTCACCTCGTCCGCAAGCCGCTTATAATAACCCTGCATGACCGCTTTCGGCGTATCGCCTTCGCCGAAAATCTCCGTGTGCTCTCCGAGGACCTTCGTTGACAGCGTCGACATCCGATAGAGCCGTTCGCCGTCACCTGCATCCAGCGCGTCGATCACAGCGTCGGTCAGCTCCTCCGTCGTCCGGTACTTTGCGGGCTTTTTGCACGAAGCGGCACAGACGATCACGATGATCAGCACCAGCAGCAGCGCTGCGCCCGCGCCGGTCAGCATCAAAAGGCGGCGATTCCTGAACAGCTTGGATTCCTTCAGCCCGTTGAACCGATTGCGGACCCGGGCAAACGTGCCGGAGCACCATTTCCCGATCTGTTCCGCACGGTCCGTGATCCATCCCGTAACCCCGGAAAGGAACTCGTTTTTCCTGACATACCGCTTTCCGGCGGGTTCCGGCGCTTTCGGCGCCGCGGTTCCGCATTTGCGGCAAAACAGCGCGCCTTCGTCGAGTGTCGCGCCGCAGTTTTTGCATTTCATAAACATCCTCGTATGTATCCGTGCCGGGCACGTTTTCTTTTACCGGTATCGTATCACGGGTTTTTCCCTCGGTCAACGGAAGCGGCGCGGTGTTTCCAATGATTTTACAACTCTGTGACATTTCGAAGCGCCGAAATCGGTGTTGCGCGCGCCGCAAAATATGATATACTGATAAAAAGGGCGAAATCCCCCGCAAAGGAAGGAGATCTTTCCATGAAAAAACATTTGCTGATTCTGTTGTCTGTGCTGCTCATTGCGGCGTTTGTTCTTATGCCGCGCATCGGACGCGCCGATCTCGGCGGGTTTTCCGGCGGCGGAGATTACGGCGGAGGCGGAGGCTCCGACTGGGGCGGCGGTTCCGACTGGGGCAGCAGCTCAAGCTGGAGCTCGGACAGCTCGTACTCGAGCCGTTCCGGCGATTCCTGCAGCGCCCCGGAGGTGTTCATCATTGCAGTCGTCGTGATCGTGATCGTCATTATTTCCATGAGCAAGGCGAAAAAGCAAAGCTCCGTCCCGCGCGGTGCGACGCGCACTGCCGCGTCGAAGCTTTCGCCGATCTCGGAGCTCATGAAGAACGATCCGAACTTCTCGCCTGAGGATCTCAAGGAATGGCTCCAGAACCTGTACATCAAGATGCAGGACTGCTGTACAAAACGCGACGTGGAGCCGGTCCGTCCGTACTTTGCGGACGCGCTCTGGCAGCAGTTTGACCGGCAGATGAAAGAGCTCAGGAGTCAGCACCGCACCAACATCGTCGAGCGGATCGCGGTGCTGTCCGTGGACCTCAAAGGCTGCTATCAGGACAAGGGCGAGGACGTGATCATTGCGGAAATCTATGCGCGCATCACGGATTACACGGTCGACGACGAAACCGGCAAGGTGATTCTCGGAAGCAAGACGCAGGAGAAGTTCATGACTTACGAATACGCGCTGTCGCGTCCGATCGGCAAGAAGACCGAACCGCGCGCGGAAGGCGTGACCGAGCATCACTGCCCGAACTGCGGCGCGCCGCTGTCGGTCAACGAGAGCATCAAGTGCCCGTACTGCGATTCGGTGCTGACCTTCTCGGATCACAACTGGACCGTGTACGCGATCAAGGGCATTTCGCAAAAAACGGTAAAATAACCGGAGGGCAATATGGAGTTTGATTTTACAACGGTCCTCGACCGGCGCGGCAGGGACGCGCTTGCGGTCGATATCATCCCCTATCCCGACGTTGCGGTCGAGGACGGTTTGCGTCCCATCCCCATGTGGGTCGCCGACATGAGCTTTAAAACCGCGCCGAGCATCACGGAAGCCGTGCAAAAGCGGCTCGATCATCCGAACTTCGGCTATTTCCTGCTGCCCGACGCGTACTATGACGCGATCAAGACCTGGCAGAAAACGCGGCACGGCGTCGAAGGGCTCGAAAAGGAACACATCGGCTATGAAAACGGCGTGCTCGGCGGCGTCAGCTCGGCGATCCGTCTGCTGACAAACGAGGGCGATCCGATCCTGGTGCACAGCCCGACCTATATCGGCTTTCTGCATGTGCTGAACGATCTTAAGCGCAAGGTCGTTCAAAGCCCTTTGACGCGCGATGAGAACGGCGTCTGGCGCATGGATTATGCCGATATGGAACGAAAGATCAAGGAAAACGAAATCAAACTTGTCATCTTCTGCTCGCCGCACAATCCCTGCGGCAGAGTTTGGGAACGCCGGGAAATCGAGCGTGCGATGGAAGTGTACCGCGACTGCGGCTGCACGGTCATTTCCGACGAGATCTGGGCGGACCTGACCTTTGAACATCACAGGCATATCCCGACGCAGAGCGTCAGCGAAGACGCAAAAAACCGCACGATCGCGTTTTATGCGCCATCAAAGACGTTCAGCCTTGCAGGGCTGATCGGCTCATATCACATCATCTATAATGAGGAGCTCCGCAATGCCGTCACAGCCGTGGGCCGCGCAACGTATTACAATTCCTGCAACGTGCTATCACTGCACGCGCTTTTAGGCGCATACAGCGAACGCGGCGCACGCTGGCTTGACGAGCTCAGAGCCGTACTGTACGGAAACCTCTGCTATGTGAAATACTTTATGGAGTCAAACTTTCCCGGCGTTTCGATGTTTTTGCCCGAGGGAACGTACATGCTGTTTTTGAACTGCCGCGGCTGGTGCGAAGCGCATCATGTGCCGATGGACGAGCTTTTGAAGCGCGGCGTGCGCGCCGGGGTCATTTGGCAGCGCGGCGCGGATTTCGGCGATCCGGACAGCATCCGTCTGAACGTCGCATTGCCGTTCTCGCTCGTGGAAGAGGCGATGACGCGTCTCAAAGAACGCGTGTTCGTGGATTGAGGCGCTTATGATCCTGTTCATCGACGCATGCGTGCGCAAGTGCTCGCGCACAAAAAGACTCGCGGAGCGGGTGCTGGAGCATCTTCAGGGACCGGTCGAAACGGTGCGATTGGAAACCATCGACTTTCCGAAAGCGGACGAAGCGTTTCTCATGAAACGCGACGCGTGCATTGCGGCAGGCGATTTTTCCGATCCGATGTTCGACCTTGCAAAGCAGTTCGTCCGGGCGGACGTGATCGTGGTCGCCGCGCCGCATTGGGACCTCAGCTTTCCGGCGGCGCTCAAGCAATACTTTGAACAGCTCAACGTCGTCGGGCTGACCTTCCGCTATACGAACAGCGACATGCCGGAAACGCTTTGCCGCGCGAAAAAGCTCCTTTACGTCGCGACCGCGGGCGGTCCGGTACGAAGCCACGACTTCGGATTCGGCTATATAAAGGCGATCGGCGCGGAGTTTTACGGCATCAAAGACGCTGCGCTGTTCTGCGCCGAAGGGCTCGACATCATCGGTGCGGACACCGAAGCGATCCTTCACAAAACAGAAGCGGAGATCGACCGGGCACTCCGCTGATCCGCTGATTGGATTTGCTCCGCGTTTGCGGAGCTTTTTTGTATACGGCAGGATCTTTCTGCATAGCATAGTACCATGAACAAGAAGCAAAAAATCGATCTTTCCTATCTGCTGTGGACACTGCTGCCGCTTGCGGTCGGCGGTCTTTCTTCCCTGATCTCGATGGACGGCATGCGGGAAAACGCGGCTTTGCCGCAGCCCGCGCTGCAGCCGCCGCCCTGGGTGTTCATCACTGCGTGGACGATCCTCTATCTTTTGATGGGGCTCGGCGCCGGGCTTGTCTGGAACGCGCACCCGTACGGAAAGAAGGACGCGCTGATCCCGTTTTATGCGCAGCTCGTACTGAACTTTCTCTGGTCGCCGCTGTTCTTTGCGCTGAAACTCCGGCTTGCGGCATTCTTTGTGCTGCTCGGCATGCTGGGGCTTGCGATCTGGATGACCGTCGCATTCTACCGCGTGCGGAAATGGGCGGGGATCATTCAGATCCCGTACCTTCTCTGGCTCTGCTTTGCGGGATATCTGAATCTTGCGGCGTATCTGATCAACGGGTGAGTGCGCCCGTCCCGAGAGGGACATATCGTTCCGAAGGAATATCGTTTGCGCGAAGCGCAATCTTAACGATATACGGCTCACGCCGCACGATATGCGATCGCTTCTCGCGTCCCGTTCGCAGCGACCGCACGGTAATTGTGACAATCAAGCAAACTCTTCCCCGAAGGGCTTGCTTTTTTGTATGCGCCGCGCTATCATATGTTTGGCACTCGGAAGATGAGAGTGCTAAAAACAAGTTTTTGAGGCGAGACTATGAGCAAGAAACAATTCAAAACGGAATCGAAAAAGCTATTGGATCTGATGATTCATTCGATCTATACCCATCGTGAGATCTTCCTGCGCGAGCTGATCAGTAACGCGTCCGACGCGATCGACAAGCGCTACTATGCCGCCATGCAGCGCGGCGAAACCGGCGTCGACAAGGATCAGTTCGAGATCCGGCTGGAGCCGAACAAGGACGAACGGACGCTGACGATCACCGACAACGGCTGCGGCATGAGCGCGACGGAGCTGGAACAAAACCTCGGCACGATCGCAAAGAGCGGCACGCAGGCGTTCCGGAACGAGCACGAAAACGCCGAGGACATCGACATCATCGGCAAATTCGGCGTCGGCTTCTATGCAGCGTTCATGGTTGCGAAGAAGGTCACGGTGTATTCGCATAAGGAAGGCGAAGACGCAGCGGTCTGGGAGTCCGAGGGCGAGGACGGCTATACCGTAAAGCCCTGCGCATACGAACCGATCGGCACAAAGATCGTGCTGACGCTCAAGGACGACGGCGAAGAGGAAAGCTTCGGCGAGTTTCTGGAGACCTACCGGCTTGAATCGCTCGTGAAAAAGTACAGCGACTACATCCGCTATCCGATCAGGATGCAGGTCGAGCGCAGCCGCAAGAAGGAAGGCAGCGACGAATACGAGACGGTCGTTGAGGATCAGACGCTGAACAGCCGCGTTCCGCTGTGGCGCAAGAACAAGAGCGAGATCACGAAGGAGGAATACGCGCAGTTCTACCGCGACGCGTTCCATGATTTCGAAGAGCCTATTTCAACGCTTCACATCAACACCGAAGGCATGCTTTCCTACACGGCGCTGCTGTTCATTCCGAAGCGTCCGCCGTTCGATTTCAACACGAAGGACTTTAAGCGCGGGCTCAAGCTGTACGCAAACGGCGTCATGATCATGGAGCACTGCGAAGAGCTGCTGCCGGAGTATTTCGGCTTCGTACAGGGACTTGTAGACTCCCCCGACCTGTCGCTGAACATCTCACGCGAGATGCTGCAGCATGACCGGCAGCTTTCCGCCATCGCAAACAACCTGAAAAAGAAGATCCTTTCGGAGCTTCTTCGCATGCAGCGCGAGGAGCGCGAGAATTACGAGACGTTCTTCAAGGCGTTCGGCCGCACGCTGAAGTTCGGCGTGTACGACAAGTTCGGCATGAACAAGGACTTCTTAAAGGACACGCTGCTGTTCTGGTCGCGCAGGGAGGATAAGCTTATCACCTTGAAGGAATACGTCGATGCAATGCCCGAAGCGCAGAAGCATATCTACTATGCCGCGGGCGATACGCTTTCGCAGGTCAAAAAGCTCCCGCAGGCGGAGCGCGTGGCGGACATGGGCTATGACATTCTGTGCCTCGTCGACGACGTCGACGAGTTTGCGCTGCGCATCCTCGAATCGTACCAGGAGAAGCCGTTCAAATCGGTCTCCGATCCGGACCTCGACCTCAATACCGAGGACGAGAAGAAAGCCTTTGAGAAGCGTGCGGAAGAGGCAAAGCCGCTCCTGGAGCGCATCAAAACCGCGCTCGGCGACAAGGTTCTCGACGTACGGCTCACCGACCGGCTGAAAAACGCCGCGGCGTATCTTTCCGGCGACGAGGGCATGAGCGTGGAGATGTACAAGGTCCTGCGTCAGATGCCGAACGGCAATTCGATCCCGATGACGTTCCACTTTGAGCTGAACCCGGATCATCCGGTCTATGCAAAGCTTGAAACGCTTGACGATGAGAAGCTCAAGGAATACGCCGAGCTGCTTTTGGCGCAGGCAAAGCTCGTTGCGGGTCTGCCGCTTGACGATCCCGCCGCGTTCGCGGAAGCGATGCTGAAATTGATGTAGCAATCCATCCGTATCGCTTCACGATCCCTCTCCCTTTGCACAAGGAAACGCAACATACGAAAAGCCCCGGTTTTCCGATGCGGAAAGCCGGGGCTGATTTTTTACGGTTACGGGGTTTCGAAGGTGACGCTGCCGAGCATGCGCTTTGCGGCGTAGCGGCGCAAAAAACGCACCCAGATGTCCTCGCCTGCAATGTTCAGGTGACACTTGCCTTCGGCAAGATCGGCGCGCAGATACCCGTTTTCGTCCATCAGCTCCTCCGAAAACGAGACGTATTCGATGCCCTTCTCCGCGCAGAGCTTCTGAAGCCCGATGTTGAAATCGCACCATTTCGGCTCCTTGTCGTAGAACGCCGGGCGCACCGGCAGCACGCCCTCAACGATCAGCTCAACGTCGGGGTTCCTTTCGAGAATGCCGTCGATGATCTTTTCAAAATAGCCGAGCACCTCATCCCAGTCGCGCACGGCAAGGTCGTTCAATCCGAACAGCATAAAAACGCGCTCGGGTCCGATCTCGTGCACACCGTCCGGCAGCGTGACCCGCTTGCCGCGGTACATGAAGCAGACATCGCCGTTCGTATGATTCTCGCTCGCGCGCTTTGCGCTCATGCTCGTCGCCGCCAAAAACTTCGCCGTACCGAGATAGTTCGGGTCGGTCGAGTTGCGCACATCGCGCACGCGGTGCGAAAAGACCAGCGTCAGCGAATCGCCGACGAACAGCGTGTTGTCATAGAAACTGTCGAACTCGCCGGAATCCAGCCGTTCGTCGGTGATCAGCTCCGGCGTCGGTTCCGGCGTGGGCGTGGGCTCCGGCGTCGGCGCGGGCGTCGGTTCCGGCGTTCCCGTCGGTTCCGGGGGCAGCGTTGCTTCCGGCGCATCCGTCGGCGCGGCAATGATCTCCTCGACCGTTTCCGAAACCGGTTCGGGGGTGTCCGGAACCTGCGTCGGTTCCGCGGTCGGCGCGGGCTTTTCGCCGCAGGCAAGCAGCATCAGCCCGCATAACAAAACTGCAGTCCATCGAATGATCCGCATGGTATCCTCCTTACAAATCGTCACAGCACGTCCACCGGCTCCGGGTATAAGCGCATATAGCGTCGGCGCACGATCATCGAGACCGTAAAGTGCGTCAACGCAGTGAGCGCCCATGAGATCGGATAGGATAGGTACACCATCCAAAGCACAGGCTTCAGCGGGAAAATGAGATAGATCCACAGAAGCCGGAACACGCACGAGCCTAAAAGCGAAATGACCGTGGACAGTGTGGACTTGCCGAGGCCCCTCAAAACGCCCGAGCCGACCTCCATGAACGCCAGCGTGACATACGGCGCAATGTTGATATAAAAGCGCGTATATGCGGTTTCCAACGCAATCTCGTTGCCGTCCTGAATATAAAGTCC
>JAFOQN010000014.1 GCA_017393775.1 Clostridia bacterium | reverse complement strand
TGGCGGTCCGCAGAACAAGCGTGCGTCCGTCGGTTGAGATCGCTTTGTATTCAACCGTGTTTACGATCGTCCGAAAGGTATCGTTTTCAAACGCGTATGCGGTCAGGATCGCGAGATCTCTTGCGGTGGTGTAGTGATCGGAGTGGTGCAGGCCGTGCGGGTTCATGTAATGTGTGCCGGTCATGCCGAGTGACTTTGCCTTAGCGTTCATGAGTTTCGCAAAGCCGTCGATACTGCCGCCGATGTGCTCGGCGATCGCAATGGCCGCGTCGTTTCCGGATGGCAGCATGAGCCCGTACAGAAGGTCAATCATAGGGTACGTTTCGCCGGGCTTCACGCCCATTTTGGAATTACGTTCCGAAAGATTGCACGCTCTTTTGCTGATCTTGACCGGTTCGTCAAACTCGCATGTTTCCAAAGCGATGATACAGGTCATGATCTTTGTTGTGCTTGCGGGATAGCGCTTTTCATCTGCATTGCGCTCCAGACCGAGAACCGCATGTTCCGGATCGGTAAGATTTACCAAAAATACAGTGTCCTCCGCGAGCTCCTTGAGGTCGAATCCTGTCGATTCGGTTTCTTCGGCTGTCCCGCGGAACGGAAACAGCAGAATGCTCAGGAGCAGGCAGAGGACGATGCGTTTCATTGAAATCTCCTTATCTGCGATCGGTATACTCACCGGCTTCGACGGCACGCTGACGCGCTCTCCTTCGCGCTGCGGCGCGCCTGCGCTTCGCTTCGGCACGCAGGTAAAGGAGAAACAGCACAACACAGATGACGAGAAGCACGGCTACGATCGCAAGCACGATGGGCAGCCAGCGCATATCGTCGGGCAATCCGCATCCGCCGTCGGATTCAGTTACAGGACGGACTTCGTCCGGATTGAGCGTCGGTACGTTTGCGTCGCCGATGAGCTCGCCGACAATCGGCGCGGGATTGTTTGCAGACGGGCTGTTCTCGACCGGCGTGATGTCGGTCTGCGCGGTGCCTTCTTTGACGCTGCGTTCGGCAAGCAGGTTCCCGCTGACAAGCGTTTTGCCGTTGTAGACATAGGCAACGCTGCCGATGACCGAACCTTCGCCGATCGGCGCGTAAACATTCGTAAACAGCGGCTTCGCTTCAATCTGAAGATCGGAGATCTTCACGTTCGGATCCGGCTGCATGACCGAAATCACGGTATCCATGGAAATATCCGCATACGCTTTCAAAACGCCGCCCTGCGAATCCTCCTTGGAAGCATTGGAGATGGTGACTTCAAAGGTGTTGTTCAGTCCGCTTTCAACAAGCTCGCCGAAGCTTACGGAGTGCACCATATCTGCAAACGCGTAGTCGAACAGCGCAGCGGCGTCGTTGAAGCGCTTGACGTTGTATTTATCCTTCTGCGCGTCGTTCCATCCGTCGTTGTATTCGGGATCTCCGATCGTACCGCCAAACAGCACGGCAATCAGCGTTACGCCGTCACGTTCGGCTGCGGCGATCAGGCACTTGCCCGCTTTTGCGGTGTCGCCGGTCTTGATGCCGATCGCGTCCGGATAGAGACAGGAGATCGGCTTCGGAAGTGTTTCCGTTGCCGGCGCGTCAACGATCATGCGGTTCGAATTGACGAGCTGGATCGCGTTCGGACCGGATGTCGTTGTATACGTTCCGGTCTTTACGATCTCGCGAAACTCCTTGCTCTTCGGACTGGTATTCAAAGCGTAGGCGGTCAGAAGCGCCATATCGCGGACGGTCGTATAGTGATTGTCGTTCTGCTTTCCGTGCACCGTCACAAAGTGCGAATGCGTCATGCCGATCTCGCGCGCCTTACTGTTCATCATCTCGGCATATGCTTCGGTGCTGCCCGCAATGTGCTCCGCAATCGCGATCGCAGCGTCGTTGCCGGACGGGAGCATCATGCCGTACAGAAGATCGCGCAGAGAAAACTGATCGCCCTCTTTGAGACCCATCAGGGAGTTCCCTCTTCCGAAATTAACGGCGTTTGCGGAGACGGTGACCATGTCGTCCAGATTGCCGCTTTCAAGCGCAACGATACAGGTGAGAATCTTCGTCGTACTGGCGGGGAAGACTTGCTTGTCCGCTTCCTTTTCAATGCCGCGGTAGGAGACCGCAGGCGTTTCCGCATTCACCAAAATATAGTACGGTTCATAAATTTTCGACGTATCAAAAGAGTCTGCGCTTGTACTGTGCCCGAATGTAAAGTGAACGGCTGCAAGAATCAGAAGCGCAGTAAGCAAAAGTGAGAAAAATCTCTTCATGTTTATAAAAACCTTTCGGGTCAATTCGATGATAGTAACAGTTTAAAGGCATTGCTCCTGCTTGTCAATGCATAAAACTGTTGAAAAATTGTGAATAATACAAAACTAACGGAGATCGGGAAATATGATTTCGGCGGTCATTTCATCGTCCGTCAGCGTCATCAGGGCAAGGCTCGGACCTTGAGCGGTGCGGGGACGGGAGAGGGACCCGGGGTTCAAAAGCAGTATGCCATCCACCGTTTCGACGGAAGGAACATGCGAATGCCCGAACAACACCGCGTCTGCATTGGCTTCCTTTGCGGCATACAAAAGCGGCAGTTTGCCGGAAACCGTATGTCCGTGCAAAAGCAGAATGCGTCTCCGATGCCATTCCACCGTATAGGTCAGCGGCGCGTCGGACCAATAGTCGCAGTTGCCGCGTACCGCAACGCAGCCGCAGTTGAGTCTCGCGGAAAGCGTGACGGCGTCGTCGGCATGATCGCCGAGATGCCAGAGCGCATCGACCCCCTTCAGCCGTTCCGAAAAGAGCGCAATGTTTTCGATGCTGCCGTGCGAATCGGAAATGATCGCGATCTTAGACATGGAGCGCCTCGGAAAGCAGCATCAACGCGCGTTTTCTGTGGCTCACGGCATTCTTTTCTTCAGCGGAAAGCTCCGCAAAGCTCTTCTGAAACGGCGCGTAATAGAAATAAGGATCGTAGCCGAAGCCGTTCTCTCCGCGTGCTTCCCGAAGGATGGTGCCCTCGACTTCGCCCTGCACGACGATCGGGTCGAGTCTGCGGCGAGCCAGCGCAATACAGCAGCAGAACCTGGCGGTGCGCTGTTCATCCGGTACGTTTTCCAAAAGCTTTGTAAGCTTTGCGTTGTTAGCGGCGTCGTTGTGCGCTTCACCGGAGAAGCGTGCCGAATATACGCCCGGAGCACCGTCCAGCGCATCGACGCAAAGACCGCTGTCGTCGGCAAGCACCGCGTCGAAGCGGTCGCCGGCAAACGCAAGCGTTTCGACGGCTTTCTTCAGCGCATTCTCGCGGAAGGTCAAGCCATCTTCTTCGACTTCGAACTCGATCCCGGCGTCGCGCATCGTGACAATCTCCGTAAAGCTGTCCTTTAGGATCGCGCGGATCTCCTGCGCTTTGTGCGCGTTGTTGGTTGCAAGTAAAAGCTTCATTTGTTCTCCTCGACCCGGTACGGCGCAATCACTTCGAGAGAAGGCGTGACGTACAGAGTATGCTGATGAAAGTAGTTGACAAAACCCGGACGCGCGCCGGAGGGCTTTTTGACGTAACGAACCTGCGTATAATCGATCGGAACGTTTTCGGACGCGGACACGCTGCTGTGGTAGGCTGCGATCACGGCGGCAAGATACAGCGTCTCGCGGGAAGGCTTCTCCGTGCAGAGAATCACATGCGAAGCGGGCGTGTCCTTTGCGTGCAGCCAGATCGCGTTCAGATCGGAGGTTCTCAACAGCCGTTCATTTTGCAGGTTGTTCTTCCCGACAAAGATGTCGATTCCGTCCGGCGAGCGATAGTGCAGCGGGCGGCTCACGGAAGACGACGGTGCTTTGCGCTTTTCCGAAGGCGCTCGGAGATAGCGCTCACGGATCAGTTCTTCGCGGATCTCCGAAAGCTCTTCGTGCGTACTGCAGGCGGCGACGTTCAGAAGCTGACCTTTGAGGTAATCGAGTTCTTCGGTAAGTGCGCCGACCTGTTCCAGCGCATACATGCGGGCAGCCTTATTCTTACGGTAGCGCTTGAAATATCGCTGTGCATTCTCCTGCAGGGAAAACTTCGGATCCAAACGGATCTCGATCTGCTGTGGCGGATCGGCATAATAGTTCGTGACAACGACCGATGTTCTTCCGGCGGGAATACCGTGTACGCCGAGCAGAAGTTCACCACAGAGACGGTCATGTTCGATCTGTTCCTCGTCACCGATCGTCTTCATGCATTCGGACAGTTTCTTTTCGGTCCGCTTTTTCGCATGATCGAGTACCGCACGAAGAGAAGTCCGTGTTTTCGTCAGGATCGCCTGCTCGTCGCGCACGCGGTAAAAGAGGTCCTGCGCTTCGTTCACGGAGGAGCAGGGGATGGAATCGATGTTTTTCGGACGGAACGGCAGTACGCCGACGCCGGGGATGACGGAGGGCGCAAAGGTGTGTTCCTTCAAAGCTTGAAAAACTGCGTGAATCTCCGTTGCGATCCGATCTTCCGGCGTGCCGTCACGAACGATCTGTTCCGCACAGAGACGCGATACACCAGAAAACGTGTCAATGAGCCATTTGCCGGGCATTCTGCCGCAGCAAGCTTCTTCGATCTGTTCGAGCGACGCCGTAAAGGGATCGAGTTTTTCCGTTTCCGGCGGCTCAGAATAGGCGATATTCGGAAGGCAGATACGCGCAGCGTTCTCCGCAATGCTGAAATGCCGCATGCAGTCGATGATCGTTCCGTCCCCGTTCAGCAGGAACAGATTACCGTGACGGCCCATGAGCTCCACTACGAGCCTCAGCTCTACGGTGTCGAAAAACTCATTCCTGCCGGAGAGGGAAAACACGGCGATGCGGTTCAACCCCTTTTGTTCGATCGAAACAATGCGGCAGCCGATCAAGTATTTGCGAAGCAGCATGCAGAAAGCCGGCGCGGCTTCCGGATTCTCGAAGTTCCTGGAGACCGTCTGAATACGTCCGTTTTCGGCGTGGATGCAGAGCATGAGCTTTACACGCCCCGTATTCGGCGCGTGGATGTGCAGAATCACGATGTCTTTGTCGGGCTGCTGAATCTTGTCGATCTTGCCGCCGACCAGCGCTTTGAGCTCGTGTACGCAAGCGTACAGGGTAAATCCGTCTGTTGCCATAGTTGCTCCTGTCATTTCATATTGTAAACTCTGCGCATCCGGATTGCAAGAGAGAATCGAACGAAAACGGCAAGGGAAAAGTATGTATCCCAAAACCAATCGGGAAATGTGTTTCAATTGCATGAAAAAAGCGTCCGAAGTACGGACGCTATGTCATGCGAATACCGGGGTTCAGTTGTTAGCGGCTGCGCGCTTCTTTGCCAACTGTGCCTTTTTGCGATCTGCTGCGTTCTTGTGGATAACGCCCTTCGCGGCGGACTGGTCAACGGTCTTGACAGCCGCAAGGTAAGCGTTTTCACAAGCTTCCTGATCGCCGGACTTCAGCGCTTCATCAAAACGACGGATGGAAGTCTTGAGTTCGGACTTATCCATGCGATTTCTGAGGTTTTCACCAACGGAAGTCTTCGCACGCTTCATAGCGGACTTGATGTTTGCCAAAGCATTTCACCCCCTGTAAGATTTGCCCGATCGGTTTCCCGATACGAACGGAGTACATTCTAACACAAATATTCCGACAATGCAAGGTTTATTTTTGCTTTTTTTCACCTTTTTTCAGGACATAGCGCAAGCGAAGTGCGTTGCTGACGACTGTTACCGAAGAAAAGCTCATCGCCAGCGCTCCCATCCAAGGTTCGATCAGCGAGGAAAGCGCAAACGGAACGCAGATCAGATTATAGAACAGCGCCCAAAAGAGGTTCTGCTTGATCACACGGATCGTTTCCTTCGACACACGGAACGCGTCGATGATCTTCGATACCTTTCCGCCCGTTAAGATGACGTCGGCGGATTCGACCGCAACATCAGTGCCGTCGGATACCGCAAACCCGAGATCGGCTTTTGCAAGTGCCGGCGCATCGTTCACGCCGTCGCCGACCATTGCGACGGTTTCGCCCTTTGCTTTGAGCTCGTCGATGGCATGAAGCTTGTCGTCCGGCAGCATTTGCGAGCGGATTTCATCTGCACCGAGCGATGTTCCGATACGTTCCGCAGTAGCTTTCCGGTCGCCGGAAAGCAGGATTGTCTTTTTATGCATCTGCCTGAGCGCCGAAAAGAGCGTTTTGCTGTCGCTCCGAAGCGTATCGGAAACGAGCACATATCCTAAGAGCTTGCCGTCCTCGGCAAGGTAGAGGATGGAAGCGTCTGTTTCGGGCGGATCGGAAACAGACACGCCGCAGGATTCGATAAACGTTTGATTGCCGAACGACAGCTTTTTCCCGTCAACCGAAGCGTGTGCGCCGAGACCGGAAACCGCCGTATAATCCGATGCGGGCAGAAGCTTCAAGCCGCGTTCCTTTGCGGCGTTCTGCACCGCCTTCGCAAGAACGTGTTCGCTGAGACTTTCCGCAGACGCAAAGAGCATCAGAAAAGTATCCTCATCTGTTCCGATCGGACGGATCTCTGTCACGACGGGTTTGCCTTCGGTCACCGTGCCCGTTTTGTCGAACGCAAGTGTTGTGACGCCGTTCAGTGTTTCCAACGCTGCGCCGCTTTTAAACAGGATGCCGTACTTCGCTGCCTGTCCGGTGCCGACCATGATCGCGGTCGGCGTTGCAAGTCCCATCGCGCAGGGGCAGGCAATGACAAGCACCGAGACGGCCACGCGGATCGCCGTTTCCGTATTGCGCGTAACGATCAGCCACAGAATCGCTCCGATCACGGCAATCCCGATGATCACCGGGACGAACCAACGGCTGATCTGATCCGCAAGGCGAGCGATCGGCGCCTTTTCGTTCTGCGCTTCTTCGACCATGCGAATCATCTGTCCGAGACCGGTATCGTCTCCGGTATGCGTCACTTCAAATACGAATGCCGCGCCTTCTGAAATGCTGCCGCAGGCGACCGTGTCGCCGGCCTGTTTTTCAACCGGCAGACTTTCACCGGTCAGCATGGATTCGTTTACGGACGCGTGCGCATCCAAAAGGGTACCGTCCGCGGGCAGGCGTTCGCCGGGACGAACCAGAACATGATCTTTCAGGAGCAGTTCTGACGTCGGAATGACTTTCGTCACGCCATCCTTCATAACGACCGTAGCCGTCTCCGGCTTCAGCGCCTCGAGCTCTTCGATCGCGCGGGTTGTTCGCGCCATGCACAGACTTTCGAAATACTTGCCGAGCGTAACGAGCGTCAGGATCATACCGGCGGATTCATAATAGAGCATGCCTTCCGTATGCCCGAAGATCCGACGGATTGTAATATATAAGGAATAGAGAACCGCGGTCCCGACGCCGACGGCAATGAGCGTATCCATGCTGGCGCCGCCTGAGAACAGTGCTTTTGTGCCGCGTACAAAGAACCCGCGTCCGATGATCAGAATCGGAACGGTCAAAGCAAGCTGTACAAGCGCGTATCGGAGCGAGTGCATCGAAAGCCATGCGGGAAGCGGCATGTGAAACAGCATGGGACCCATCGCAAGCACTATGAGCGGCACGGCGAAGATGGCGGACAGGATAAGACGGGTCAGCTGTTGCTTCTGTTCGTTCTTTTTTTGCGAAGCAGCTGTCGTTCGCATCTCCGCTTCATAAGGCACGGCGGTAAAGCCGATGCGTTCCACGGCGGCGATCACGGCTGTGTCGTCGATCTCATCTCCGCGAACCGTCAGCTTTTCGGTCAGAAGATTCACTTGTGCGCTGTCGATAAAGGACAGCTTTTTTGTGACGCGTTCTACGGAAGCAGCACAGGCGGCGCAGTGCATGCCGCCGATTTTGAATGTTTTGATCATAAATTGAGTATACTCATCCGGAACGTTCTTCGCAAGAGGAAAACGTGCGTATTCTGTCGTATTTTTTGACAAGCTGCAAGAGTTCACAACTTCGTTGCATTTCCCCGATTGACAATCGCGGGAGCGCTCACTATAATAGGGTTCGATGGTTAGCACTCGAATGGAATGAGTGCTAAAGATTCACAGGAGGTAAGAATTATGTTGAAACCGTTGTTCGATCGCGTTGTGATTCGGAACATTGAAACGGAAGAGGTCACCAAGGGCGGCATTCTTCTGACGAGCGCCGCAAAGGAAAAACCGCAGATGGCGGAAGTGCTTGCGGTCGGTCCGGGGACGAAGGACGTGGAAATGGTGGTCAAGGTCGGCGACAAAGTCGTTTATCAGAAATATGCCGGCACGGAAGTCAAGCTTGACGGGCAGGAAGTTATCGTGATCAAGCAGAGCGATCTTCTTGCGGTCGTGGAATAACAGGAGGATATGACTATGGCAAAGCAGTTGAAATACGGTGAGGAAGCCAGAAAGGCATTGGAAAGCGGGCTCAATCAGCTTGCGAATACCGTTAAGATCACGTTGGGACCGAAGGGCAGAAACGTCGTTCTCGAAAAGAAGTTCGGCGCGCCGCTCATCACAAACGACGGCGTGACGATTGCAAAAGAGATCGAGCTCGAAGATCCGTTCGAAAACATGGGCGCACAGCTTGTGAAAGAAGTCGCAACAAAGACGAACGATGTCGCGGGCGACGGTACGACGACGGCAACGCTTCTGGCACAGGCGATCGTTCGCGAGGGACTGAGAAACGTCGCGGCAGGCGCAAACCCGATGGTCGTGCGCCGCGGCATCGAAGCGGCTGTGAACGAAGCGGTCGAAGGACTGAAGAAACTCTCCGTTCCGGTCGGCTCCAAGCATGCGATCGAGCAGGTTGCGGCAATCTCTGCAGGGGACGAAACGGTCGGCACGATGATCGCTGATGCAATGGAGAAGGTCGGCAAGGACGGCGTCATCACCATTGAAGAGAGCAAGACCATGAAGACTGAGCTGAACATCGTCGAAGGCATGCAGTTCGATCGCGGGTACTGCTCCGCATACATGGCGACCGACACCGATAAGATGGAAGCGGTCCTCGACAATCCGTTCATCCTCATCACCGAAAAGAAGATCAGCAATATTCAGGAGATCCTGCCGGTTCTCGAACAGATTGCGCAGGCAGGCAGAAAACTCCTCATCATCGCGGAGGACGTCGAGGGCGAAGCGCTTGCAACACTCGTCATCAATAAGCTTCGCGGCACGTTCACCTGTGTTGCGGTCAAGGCGCCGGGCTTCGGCGACAGACGGAAGGCAATGCTGCAGGATATCGCGATTCTGACCGGCGGTCAGGTCATTTCCGACGAGCTCGGCATGGACCTCAAGGAGACCACGCTCGACATGCTCGGCAGCGCAAAACAGGTGAAGGTCGACAAGGAAAAGACCGTCATCGTCGAAGGTGCAGGCGATCCCGCTGAGATCGCGGCGCGTGTCAAGTCGATCCGTGCACAGATTGAAGAGACGACCTCCGATTATGACAAGGAAAAACTGCAGGAGCGTCTTGCAAAGTTGGCGGGCGGCGTAGCGGTTATCGCGGTCGGCGCGGCAACCGAAGTTGAAATGAAAGATTCTAAGCTCCGTATGGAGGACGCGCTGAATGCGACCCGTGCGGCAGTCGAGGAAGGCATCGTTCCGGGCGGCGGCGTAGCCCTGCTGTCTGTTGCAAAGCGCGTGAAAGCGCTTGCCGAGAAGGAATCCGGTGACAAGAAGACCGGCGTTGAGATCGTACTTCGCGCACTCGAAGAGCCGATCCGTCAGATCGCCGCAAACGCAGGCGTCGAAGGCTCCGTCATCATCGAAAATATCCGCCGCAACGGGAAGGAAGGCTACGGCTACGACGCGGCAACCGATACCTACGGCATGATGACCGAAAAGGGCATTGTGGATCCGACGAAGGTAACCCGCAGCGCACTGCAGAATGCAGCTTCCGTCGCGGCAATGGTGCTGACGACCGAAAGCATTGTTGCGGATATCCCGAAGCCCGAACCCGCAGCGCCCGATATGGGCGGCGCAGGCATGGGCGGCATGTATTGATCCATCATCGATTCAAAGGGAGCCTTCGGGCTTCCTTTTTTTCTGTATGGAAAGCGAACAATCTTGCTTTTCCATTTTTCATACAGTATAATACAGCCATCAAAACGTGAAGGAACTCAATGAAAAAACCGCTTCGCAACGCAATACTTTTCCTGTTGTCGATCCTGCTGATGCTCTCCGCGGGTTTCGCTTCATATGCGGAGGAAGCGATCTTCGGCGATGCGGACGGAGACGGAGAAGTCACGGCGCAGGACGCAAGCTGCATCTCCAGACATCTGCACCGGTTTCGCATGATGGATGCCGCTGCACTTTCGCGCGCGGATTTCGACGGTGACGGCGCGATCACCGAGCGGGACGCGTCTTTGATCCTGAGTTCTTTGATGTCTTCGGAGTTTTCCGTTCCGGTCACACGTTCGTTTTCGATGCTTGTGACATCCGACCTTGCAGGCAATGCATGGGATCCGGCTGCTGCGGACGACAATTCATCGTGCACTGCTATCCATACCGCATCCTGTATTCAAAAGCTTCGGGCAGACGATCCCGATCTGCTTCTGTTCGACGCCGGCGGTTCGATCTTCGGGAGCTCGATCGCGGACGATTATCCGGAGAACACGGAACGTTCCTACGGACCGATCACGTCGCTGTTTATCCGGCTCGCATACGATGCTGTGCTGCTTGGCGAGGAAGCGCTTTCCTATTCGTCCGGAACGGTTCGCAGAGAGGTCAATGCGATGCATGATCGGAAGATGAAAGTCCTCGGCGCCAATCTGCAGAAAAGCGAACCGACGATCTTCGATCCTTCCGGCGTGCTTTGGAATGAACTGGAACCGTACGTCATCTGCAGCGTACAGCAGGGAGAAGGAGAAGAGCCTCTTCGCGTTGCCGTGATCGGTATGACCGATCCGGATATCTGCGCATCGGAGGATGAGATCGCGCCTGCTGATCCGATCGAGATCTATGCAAAGCTTCGAAAGGAACTCAAGGACCGTGCCGATTATACAGTGCTTTTGTATTGCGGCAGCGCTGACGTGGATGCGCAGGGGCCGGATAGCTATTCTCTGCGTGATCTGATCAAAAAGACGGACAGCATCGATCTGGTGCTTGTGTCTCACGTCGGCGTGTCAAGCGTTCGTTCGGAGCGCAATGCGGACGGCACGGAGATCCCGATCATCACGCTTTCGGGCGGCGCGCAAACGGTTACGCAGGTTTCTGTCTCCATGCGCAGCGACGGACGTCCGGCGGTTTTGGTACACGAAATCGACGCTTCCCATACAGAACCGGACACTGCGATCAAGGGCAGCATGAAGCCGTATGTCAGCAAGATCTCTGCCATGATGGACGCCGCAGTCTGTACGCTCGGGGAGCGGTTTGAAATGTTCGATGCGCACGCGCTGAGCTCTTCGGACGCTATGGAACTGACGCATGAAATGCAGCTGTTTGCGCTCCGGAATTGGATCGACTATCACGATATCGATCTGCCGAACGATCTCATATCGATCGCGTATCCGTATATTCCGATCGACGGCGCGAAGGAAGGTACGCTGACGTACCGCGACCTGTATGCGCTCAAGACCGAAACACCGAAGTATTCGGTGCTCCTGATTCGCGGCGCAGAGCTGCGCAAATGGCTCAGCGTATACGCCGGTATGCTGATGGATCGGAAAACGGTCTATTCGCTTTACGGGCTGTCTTATCTGCTCAATACACAAAATCCCGATACGCCGCTTGGTTTTTTGGAGCATAGTTCGGGAAGATCGGTCGAAGACGATGAGATCTTTACGCTCATTCTTGCCGAACGCCCGGAAGACGAAATCAACATAAGGCAGTATCTCGACGAGGAATGGATGCCTTACGAGGACCGCTTGATCGAAGGATTCGAACTTCCGAAACCGTACATCGTTTCCACGACCGGCGAAGATCCGATCGTCGATGCGCTGGTTGCCTTTTTAGAAGAGCTTAAGGAATATCATCTTACACATCTTTATACCTGGATCATAATCTGACAAAAGCCGCTGGAGTTAAGCGGCTTTTTGCATGCAATCCCGCAGGAACACATATGCTTTCATATGAAAAGAAAACGACAGGTTTTACGGCATATCCTGAAAGCCGCCGAGCTGCCGCAGGAACTTGATGCGCACCGCTTTTTTGTGCAGTGGTACGGAAAAGACGAATGCCTCGTGGAACAGCATCGGGGGATCCTTTGCTTTGAAAGCGGAAGGATCCGCATCGATACGGAACAGGGCGTTCTATGTATGATCGGTGATTCCATGGAGCTTGAGACGCTGACAGAATCGCGTGTGAAGATCACGGGACAGATCCAATCGCTTTCGATCGAGGTAAAAAGTTGATGTGGCAATTTTGGAAAGGATATGTTATAATCCAAATTGAAGGATTATGCACCGCGCGTTTTCTGAAGCGTCTCTCAGACACCGGCATACGCGTGTCAGATGTCCGACAGACAGACGAAGGAACAGTCCGGTGTACGATTCCCGCAAAATCTTTTTTTCGGCTCAGAAAACTGCGAAAAGGACTGCCGCTGAGAATCCATATCATCGGACGCGGCGGGCTGCCGTTTCGGCTTCGATCGCTTCGAAAGCGTCCGGTTCTTTGGGCCGGAACCATGCTGCTGTTTTCGGCGATTCTGTTTGCCTCTTCACGGATCTGGATTATCCGGATCGGGGAGACGAAGAACGTGGATCAAAATGAGATCCTTGCTCTTTTAGAGGAACGCGGCATTCGTCCGGGCGTGTTTCTTGAAGGACCGATCCTCATTACGACAGCTAACGATCTTTCCGCGCAGATTCATGATGCTGCATGGATCGGGCTTGACCGTGAAGGGATCCTGCTCAAGGTGAAGGTCGTGGAAGCACTGCCCGAATCATCGAAGAAAACGGACCGTGCGCCTTCGGACATCGTCGCAATCAAGGACGGTATTGTTACTTCGATTCGGGTGATGCGCGGACAAGCGCGTGTGAAGGTCGGAAGCCGCGTACAGGCAGGCGATGTTCTGATTTCCGGAACGGTGCTCTATAAGGACCAAAGCATCGATATGGCGGCGGACGGAAGCGTATATGCCGCGGTGGAATACCGTGCGGAGACAGAGCTTTCAGACCGGGTCACCGAAGCATATGAAACCGGATCGACCGAAGCCGTCCGCATCCTGACTTTCTGGGGATTTGAGATCACGCGAACTGGTTGTGCTTTTGAGCACTATCGCCTTGATCACGCGGATACAGTCACGGAAAACGGCGTTCTGCCGTTTGCAATCCGAACAAGAACGGCGCAGAAGATCGGGTTTCGGGAAAGGCTTTTGACCGAAGAGGAAGCAGCGGAGCTTGCGCTCACAGAAGCGCGCGAACAGGTATACGCGATGATTCCGAAGGATGCAGCGATCATCAACACATACGGCACAATACAGAACAGGAACGGAAAACGCTTCGCCGTGGTCATCGTAACGGCGGAAGAATTGATCGGAAAAACGGAGGAAAAACCGCATGACGGATGAAAGGGGACAATCGACGGCACGAATCGAACTGGAATCCATGGATGATTCCATCGGTCTGTTCGGCGTATTTGATGAGAATCTGAATGTATTCGAGGAGGAAATCGGAGTAAAGATCCGTATCCATTCCGACGGGATCGCCATCGAAGGCGATGCGGAACAGGTCGAGCTTTGCAAGACGATCCTCGAAAAGCTTTTGGATATGCAGCGGAAGGGAGAACCGATCAACCGCGGACGTATTCGCTATGCGATCGATATCGCAAAGGACGGCAATGCCGCGCTGATCAAGGAGATCATGGGCGACGTCATTGCGCTCACAAACCGCGGCAAGCAGATCAAGTGCAAAACACTCGGACAGAAGAAATATATCCAGGCGCTTAAAACACATGAGCTCGTTTTCGGCGTCGGACCGGCGGGCACCGGCAAGACATATCTCGCCGTTGCCATGGCAGTCGTCGCTTTTAAGAACAAAGAAGTCGAACGCATCATACTGACGCGTCCCGCAGTCGAAGCCGGTGAAAAGTTAGGTTTTCTGCCGGGCGATCTGCAGAACAAGGTCGACCCGTATCTTCGACCGCTTTATGACGCACTACAGGAGTTTTTCGGCCTGGAAACGTATAAACAGCTGATGGAGCGCGGCGCGATCGAAGTTGCACCGCTTGCCTACATGCGCGGGCGTACACTGAACAACGCGTTCATCATTCTTGACGAAGCGCAGAATTGCTCGATCGAACAGATGAAGATGTTCCTTACGCGCTTTGGCGAAGGGAGCCGTATTGTCGTGACCGGAGACGTGACGCAGATCGACCTGCCGAAAGAAAAGACGAGCGGTCTCGTCCATGCGATTCGCGTGCTCGACGACGTGGAAGGCATTTCCGTCGTGAAACTGACGCATAAGGACGTCGTCCGTCATGAGCTCGTTCAACGCATCATCCAGGCGTATGAACGGCACGAAAACGCACGGAACAGGGAGCGGAACAATGATTGATGTCTTTTCGGAAACGGTTGAACTCTCTGGGGATGAGCGGACAAGCATCGAACGCGCTGCCGAGGCGGCGCTCGAAAGCGAAGGCAGAAACGGCGATCTGACGATCCTCATTGATACGCCGGACCGGATCCAAACGCTGAATCGCGAGTTCCGTCATGTTGACGCGGTGACCGATGTGCTGACATTTCCCGCTTGGGAAGGCGAGATTTCGCTTTCGGCGGACGGATATCTCGGTGACATCATGATCTGTTACGAGCGTGCAAAGGAACAGGCGATTGCCTACGGGCATTCGCTCACACGCGAGCTTTCGTTCCTTGCGGTGCACGGTGTGCTTCATCTGTTGGGCTACGATCACATGACGGAAGCGGATGAACGTATCATGCGCGAGAAACAAACAGCAATTCTGGACAGGATAGGAGTTACAAGATGACGGAAATGGTTTCAAATGAGAAGCTCTTAGCGCTTGCGGCGGAAGCGCGCGATCACTCGTATTCGCCGTATTCTCACTACAGCGTCGGCGCCGCGCTGCTCACAAAGGACGGCAAGGTCTATCAGGGCTGCAACATTGAAAACGCATCCTTTACGCCGACGATCTGCGCGGAGCGTACCGCGTTCTTTCATGCGATCTTCGACGGGGTTCGCGCATTTTCCAAAATCGCGATCATCGGCTCCGGAGAACTGCCTGCGTTTCCGTGCGGCGTTTGCCGGCAGGTCATGTCGGAGTTTTGCGACGGCGATTTCGTGATCATTACATCCAACCGCGACGGTAGTCGTGTCGTGACCGAAACACTCGATCAGATGATGCCGCACCGCTTCGGACCGAAGGATCTGCTATGACCGGGACCGGATATAAAAGTGGCTTTTTCAGCATCGTTGGCTGCCCGAATGTCGGAAAATCTACGCTCATCAACCGTCTGGTCGGGCAGAAGATAGCGATCGTCACGGACCGCGCGCAAACGACGCGAAACCGCATTACGGGCATTCTGACGCGCAAAAACTATCAGATGATCTTTCTCGATACGCCCGGCATGACGAAACCGCGCAACAAGCTCGGCACCTTCATGCAGAAAACGGCGGAGGACGCCTCGAAGGATACCGAAGCGATCCTGTTTGTCGTCGACGCGCTGCAGGGCGTGCGCGAGCGCGACGCGGAAGTCATGAAGATCGTCAAAGCACAGCGCTCTCCGGTGATCGTGCTGATCAACAAGTGCGACGCAGCCAGTGCGATCCAAATGCAGGAAGCAAGGGACGCAATCGGGGAAGCCGGATTCGATACGGTGCTTGCGATTTCTGCGCAGACCGGCGAAAATCTCGACAAGCTCGAAGCACTGCTCACCGAATACCTCGTGGATGGTCCTCAGTATTATCCGGAGGACATGGTCACCGATCAGCCTGAACGCGTGATCTGCGCGGAGATGATCCGCGAAAAGGCGCTGGAGTTATTGCGGGAAGAAATCCCGCACGGCATCGGCGTCGGCATCGACAAGATGCAGATGCGTCCGGACGGTAATCTCATGGATGTGTGGGCGACCGTTTACTGCGAACGTGAAAGCCACAAGGGAATCATCATCGGACGCGGAGGAAAGATGCTGAAGCGCATCGGCTCGGAAGCGCGCAAGGAAATCGAATGGCTTTTGGACGTGCAGGTCAATCTGCAGCTTTGGATCAAGGTCAAAGAAGACTGGCGAAACCGTCAGCAGATGCTGAACGAGCTCGGATATCGGGACGACTGACCGTATTGATTTTCATACAAAGCATATACTGTATGTATGAAAAACGAGCAGAAAGAAGAATGGGAACGCTTTATACGGACCGGAAAGGTAAAAGATTACCTTGCCTATAAAAAGGCGGAGCGGAAGGAATGCCGACAGAACTCACAAAAGCCATCGTAACGGGCTATACGGATTATCGTGATGATGACCGCATGCTGACGCTTTTCTCGGCGGAGCGCGGACGCATCGACTGCAAGGCGCGCAACTGCCGGAAGCCGACGTCTAAGCTTTTGGCGTGTGCGCAGCCGTTCGTGTTCGGCGAGTTTGAACTGTTTATCAACAACGACCGCATAACCGTCAACGGCTGTGACGTACGCGAAACTTTTTATCCGCTGCGCGAGGACATCGACCGATTCATGATCGCGTCCGTCTGTACACAGCTTAGCAACAGTGTGATCCAAACGGATTCGTCCGACGAACCGCTGTTCTCACTGCTGTATCATACGCTTTCGTTCCTTGCGTATGCGGAATCCGATCCGAAGGATCTTCTGATCGCATTTCTGCTGCACTTTCTCGATCATGCGGGATATCGACCGTCTCTCACAAGATGCGCCGTCTGCCGAAGAGATATCCGTTCCGATGCGATCCTGTTCTATTCCGCAGAAGCGGGCGG
>JAFOQN010000124.1 GCA_017393775.1 Clostridia bacterium | reverse complement strand
TGCGCAATCATAATTATCACCTGCCGCGGTGGTACGTTGACCTGATGTTTACGGGAACCACCGGTGTTGCCGTGACGTTTTTGGTGGCGATTGCGGTTCTTGCACCAGCAGCAGGGTTTTACCGAGTCATGATCTTCTCAAACAACCTGCTCCTGCATACGATTTGCCCGCTGCTGTCCATTCTGCTGTTTCTCTTTGTCAATTCCGACCATAAGATCAAGTTCAGGAGCACGTTTATCGCCGTGGTTCCGGTCACGGCTTATGCGTTGGTTTATCTTGTCATGGTGTTTGTGATCGGAGAAGACGCAGGCGGATGGAGAGATCACTATCAGATTCAGACCATTGCGGATCATCTGCCGCTTCCGGTCATCCTTCTTCTTATGTGCGGCATCAGCTTCGGACTCGCGAACCTCTTGAGATTGGCTCATAACGGCATACACGGACGCAGGAAAGCAGACCTTGAACGGTACTATCAGACGGCAGACGCCTTCGATTGTCCGGATATTCGCTCTGCAATCAAAGCATTGGCAGATACAGATCGCCTTCATGATACGGACGGTGAATTGATCGTGCCGCGCCGGATTCTGAATATGATGGAGAAAAAATACAAAAGCGGTCTTTCCGCCGGGGAACTGTGCCGGCTGTATATCAGCGCATATTACCGCAAGGAAGCGGGGAACAAGGTCTATGAGCGGTGAATATACCTATTACAACGACGGTTTTTTCGGCTTCGGTCCGCCGGGGACGTTTCACCCTTACGGATGGATGCATATTATCCCGATCCTTCTGTGTGTCGGACTGCTGCTTCTTGTATGGGTGAAGCGGGAATGGCTGCGAAACCGTAAGGGAGAAATCCACCTCCGCTATGTTTTAGCCTTTCTGATGTTCCTTATGGAGTTCAGCTACTTTCTGTGGCTTCTCTATGTGGGGGACAGCAGCGGAAGATTTCTTATGATGTCCAAGCTGCCCCTGCATCTGTGTGACGTTGGACTTTGCTCCTGCATGTTCATGGTGACAAGCAGGAATCGAACGCTGTTCGGATTTAATTTTTTTGTAACCCTCTTCGGAGCAACGCTCGCGTGTGTGATTCCTCAAACGGTGCTGGACGGTGCAGACCCTACGTACTTCCGATACTATCAGTATTTTGGCGAGCACCTGCTGCCGATCTTCGGCACGGTCTATATGATGATCGTTCATCGGATGCGGCCGCGCTACCGGGATCTTTGGATCAGCGTCGGGGTTCTTTCGGCAATGCTCGTTCCGAGCTTGATGCTGAATGAAGCATTCCCCGGCTCCGACTATTTGTTTTTGAAGCTGAAACTGCCGCTGCTTCCGGACAACCAGTATCTGCGAGCGGGCATCTATGCGGTGTTGATCGTCGTCATATTCCATGGGATGTGGTTTCTCTGGCGACTGTATCTGCGCGGCAGAGAGAAAAGGACAAGCAGGAAATATGAAATGAAACAATCGGGAAGACCGAAAACAGAATCTTGAGGTCGGAGGAAAGCAGATTTGATGAAACAAAAAAACAAGTGGAAAGGTCTTGCGGTTCTCGGCATACTGGCATTGATCATGTGCCTGCTGCTCGGCTGCTCAAAATCAGGCAGCGAGCCGATCACTTTGCTTGCACAATTGGGTGAGGAGGGAAGAAAAATCGGCGTGCCGGGCGACATGCTGGAGTTTGACACGTTAAAGCGCGATTACCCGAACGCGGAGGTTCTGGTTTACAACGATTACCCCGCGGCATACGACGACGTTGCCAAAGGCCGCCTCGACGCCTTTGTGTACGCAAGACGTGAAATGGAATTTGCGCTTGCGAACGGAACGAAGGGTGTACGTCTGCTGGATGAAAACTACAGCAAAAATACCGTTGCGGTCGGCATTTCACCGAAGGCGTCCGTTCCCGATCTGCAAAGCAAGATCAATGCGTTTCTTGCGGAGAGCAAAGCGAACGGCACGCTCGACAACATGTATCTTCGGTGGGTGATTGAAGCCGACGACACCATGCCGGACATTGCCATGCCCGAGCATCCTTCGACGCATTTGCGCATCGGCACCACGGGTACGGTCATGCCGTATTCCTACTTTGTCGGAACGGAGCTTGCGGGTTACGACGTCGAGCTTGCATTCCGCTTTGCGGCATGGCTCGGCGCGGATGTGGAGTTTAAGATCTATGATTTCGGCGGCATCGTTGCGGCGGCGCAGAGCGGCGACGTGGACTGCATTATGTCCAATCTCTACGTCACGCCGGAGAACGTGGAAGCAATTCCGTTTTCCGATCCGCTGTTCGACGTCGAGATCACGGCGATGGTGCGCGACGACGGCACGACGCAAGAATCCGCAAGCGGAACGGTGCATTGGCAGGACTATAACGGCAAAAAGCTCGGCGTGCTCGTGGGACCGTTGATGGAGGACGCGGCAAAGCAGTTTTTTCCGGACAGCGAATATTTGCTTTTCGACAGCTATCCGGACTGCGTCACGGCACTGCTCTCCGGAAAGATCGACGGTTTTTTGGGCGACGAGCCCGGGATGAAATCGCTTCACGCGGAACAGCCGGAGGTCGATTACATCCACGAAAGCCTCACGGAAAACAACTACAGCTTTGCGTTCCGAAAGGACGATCCCGAGAGCGCCGCGCTTTGCAAGGAGCTCAACGCGTTTTTGAAAAAATGCTGGGCAGACGGCACGATGGAGGAGCTCGACCTTTGGTTCGGCGTCGACGAAACGAAAAAGGTTGTCGATATGTCGGATTTGACCGGGGAAAACGGCACCGTCCGGGTCGTCACGACATCCACCGATATGCCGTGGTCGTATATTAAGGACGGCAAGCACGTCGGCTACGACATCGATCTTGTGGTGCGCTTCTGCCGCGACAGAGGGTATGCGTTGGAGATCGGGGACGTGGACTTTGCGGGCAGAATCCCTGCGATCCAATCCGGCAAATACGATTTTACCACCGACATGAATGTGACGCCGGAGCGCATGGAGCAGGTGCTTTTTTCCGATCCGACCAGTCACGGCGGGATCGTGCTTGCGGTGCGCGCATCTGATCTTGCGGCGGACAACGAAGAGATCACGCTGGATTCACTGAACGGAAAACGGTTCGGTGTGGAAACGGGCACCGTATTGGATGTTGTTACACTCGAACGACTGCCTGATGTACAGATTTCTTACTATAACACGGTCGCGGATATGATTCAGCCGCTGAAATCCGGCAAGATCGACGCGTTTTCCGCGGATGATGCCGTGATTCGACTTTGTATCGCCGAGGATGATGCCCTGATGATGGTGCCGGAGTATCTCAATCACGTCGACACGGCGGCTGCATTCCCGAAGACGGAGAAGGGCGCTGCGCTGCGGGACGAATTCAACGCATTTTTGAAGCCGCTGGTCGAGAGCGGAGAGCTTGAATTGATCAAGGAAATATGGCTCGGTAACGATGATTCGAAGAAAACGATCCCGCCGCTCGATTCTCTGTCCGCAGAAAAAGGCACATTGACCATGTCGACCATCTCTGTCTATCCGCCGCTTGATTACTATAAGGACGGGCAGCTTGTGGGCTACGAGATCGACCTTGCCTACCGTTTCTGCGAAGCGCGCGGCTATGGGCTGATCTTGCAGGATATGAATTTTGACAGCGTATTGCCGTCGATCCAGTCCGGAAGAAGCGACTTCGCGGCTGCTGCGATCAACATCACAGAGGAGCGCAAGGAGAGCGTTTATTTCTCCGATCCGATCTATACGGGCGGCGCGGCGGTCTGCGCGCTGAAGCCGGATGCCGCGGACAAATCGAAAGCGAACTTCCTTGCCTCAATCGGCGAGAGCTTTGAGAAAACGTTCATCCGCGAAAACCGCTGGCAGTTGTTCTTGCAGGGCATCGGCACGACGATGCTGATCACCGTGCTGTCGATCCTGTTCGGAACGATCCTTGGGTTTGCCGTGTTCATGCTCTGCCGAAACGGCAATCCGGTTGCGAATACCGTCACGCGGTTTTGCGTGTGGCTTGTGCAGGGGATGCCGGTGGTCGTGCTTTTGATGATCCTCTATTATATCATCTTCGGCAGGGTGAATATCTCCGGCGCAGCGGTGTCGGTGGTGGGCTTTACGCTTGTGTTCGGCTCTGCGGTCTACGGGATGCTGCGCGCAGGCGTCGGTGCGATCGATAAGGGACAGCTTGAAGCTGCGTATGCCTTGGGCTATACGAACCGCAAAGCGTTCTTCCGTATCATACTGCCGCAGGCGCTTCCGCACTTCATGCCTGCGTATAAGGGCGAGATCACCGCGCTCATCAAGGCGACCGCTGTGGTCGGTTACGTCGCCGTGCAGGATCTAACCAAGATGGGCGACATCGTGCGAAGCCGCACCTACGAAGCGTTCTTCCCGCTGATCGCCGTTGCAATCATCTACTTCATTCTTGCGGCGATTCTGACCTTCCTTGTGAACCGGATCGAGATCCGAATTGATCCGCACCGCAGATCGAAGCAGCAAATCCTAAAGGGGGTGAAGACCGATGATTGAATTAGTCCATCTTGAAAAGAAATACGAAGCGGCTACCCCTTTGAAGGACGTCAACACGGTGATCAACGACGGCGATGTGATCTCGATCATCGGCCCCTCCGGCACGGGCAAGTCGACCCTGATCCGCTGCATCAATATGCTCGAACGTCCGACCGGCGGCAAGATCCTCCTTGACGGCGTGGACATCACCGCGCCGAAATATGATCTCACGCAGGCGCGGCGCAGGATGGGCATGGTGTTCCAGTCGTTCAATCTGTTCGGGCATCTGACGGTCATCGAAAACCTGATGCTTGCGCCGATGGACCTTCTGAAAAAATCCAAGCAGGAGGCGTTCGACACCGGCGTCGCGCTTCTTCGGCGCGTCGGGCTTTCGGGACGCGAGTTTCAATATCCCGAGCAGCTTTCCGGCGGGCAGAAGCAGCGCGTGGCGATCGCAAGAACGCTCGCGATGGACCCGGACGTGATCCTGCTTGACGAGCCGACGAGCGCTTTGGACCCGACGATGGTC
>JAFOQN010000123.1 GCA_017393775.1 Clostridia bacterium | reverse complement strand
TTTTCGCACAAAAGCCCGGAATCGGACGTTCCGTGTCCTGTTCTTTTTCGGCAGTTTTGTGTATGATTTCCTTCGAATGGGGGAGATTGTAATGGATTTACAGAAAATCGGCGCATGTCTAAGGCAACTTCGCAAGGAAAAGGGGCTCACGCAGGAGCAGCTTGCGGAGCGCTTCCGTGTTTCCTGCAGGACGGTTTCCCGATGGGAAAACGGCGTGCATATGCCCGACCTGGAACTTCTCTTGGAACTTGCGGATTTTTACGAAGTGGATCTTCGCGCGCTTCTGCAGGATGAACGGGTGAACAGCAAAATGACGCCCGAAACGAAGGAGACCGTACAGCAGGCTGCAAACTACAGTAAAGCATGGTATAAAGCATCCCGCCAAATCGATCCGATCCTTGCGGCGGTGTTCTTAACAATTGGTGCAGCGCTGCTCTTTCCGACCGTTCTGCTGGTTCGCACATCCATGGGAAATCCGGATAACGCCAAATATCTCCTTTGGCATCTGTTTCCCGTCGTATTGGCGCTGCCGTTGTTCTTGCGAAGCAAGCTGTGGACAATCGTCACGCTCGGCGGACTGATCGGAGTACACGGTCTGCGTCTGATTTTGCGGATCATCGTCGGCTCGATGGAGGGAATAGAAATCGCGCATCTGTTATCGGCAATTCTTCTGCTGATCGTCGCGGCGACGGCGCTTCAGCGCCGTTGTGTACGCTTGCGTAAAAAGCTGTGGTTTCTTCCGGCGTTTCCGTATTTGCTTTTCGGCATGGCGGCATGGCTCGACGTCTTGATTGTTAACTCTGGTTCGTTATGGTCCGCGCCTGATCTGTTGTATTGGTTTTCCGTTTATCTGCCCGATTGTCTGATTCCTTGCATTTCCATCCTGTACGGCTTGAGTTTTCTGTTCGCCGGACGATGGTTCGCCGAAGAATAAGAACGCTGGAATGGTTTTCGGCATACGACGCGCCGAGGTTTTCCTTCAGCGCCGCGTTCGTTGCTTCGTCGCGCCCAACGAAACGCAGATAGTTTTGCGCGCAGGCGGAAAGATCCGCCCCTTGGATATCCGCGACGCCGAAGGCGGCGGAACATTTACAGCGTCGGCAAAGCGAATCATACGCTCCTCATCATGCATTCTTCTCTCAATATCCTGCTTTATTGTGCACCACCGTGCCGTCGACGGCGTTGATGATAATGCTTTGAAGGGTCGCATTCGGGTCGGTTCGGTTTTCTTCGCGACGTTCGCGGGACGACGTCTTGTGCCATCCGTCAAAAAACACAACCCAGCACGGAACCTCATAGAAATCATCCGAATCCTTGACGCGCAGCGTATAAGGCGTCAAAATCATACGGTACACCTCGAGGTCGAACGACAGGTTCTCATTTCCCTGATAACGAAGCGAAGGATAGCACGCCGTGAGCGTGTTCCTGACGATGCGGACAATCTCCGCAAAAGGCAAAAGCTCCACGTTGGCGTTCGGCTTGCCGACGATGGCTTTCTGCGCGCTGTAGCCGAAGAACCATATGCCGGTCTCATCGACAAAGAGGCTGATTCCTTCCTCGCTGATCGGCTTATTATAGACGAATCCGTCGCCGCTGCCGAATTCCAAAAGGCTCGAGGATTCATAATGGAACCGGTCGACCAGCGGGTAGCCGTCATAATCGCGGCGCAGGGTGAAACTCCAGCCGGAAGCGACGTATGACGTGCCGTTTTCCGTCGAATCGTACAGATTTGCGGGCTGACCGTACGCGATCGAAAAGCCGGAAAAGCCGAGCCGCTCGATCTCGCGATACGCAATCGCTTCCGCATCCTCTCGTGAAAGCGTCGTTTGCTGCCAGATTTTAACGCTCTTCTTCGAAAGCGCGTCGCTCATATGTTTGTCGCTCTTGTACTGTGACTCCTTATAGACGTTCGGATGGTGGCGACAGCCCTTTGAAATGCTCACGACGTTGAAATCCCTGTCCGGTCGAAACGCCGTGGACCCGATCTGCGCAACGCTTCCGTCCTCGAGCGTATATCTGACATTTTCTCCGAGCCGATAACCGGAATAGTCGGAAACCGGTGCTTTGTCAAGCTTGTCCGGCGCGTTTTGGATCTGCTCCATGTACCACTGGGATTCCTGCTCAATAAACTCCGGATCGTAGCCGGTCTCATCGCGGTCAACGCCGTCATCCGGTCTGCCCTTCCGCTCCCATTCCTCCCATGCAGCAACCTCGTCGAGAAACGATTTGAACGCACTTGTCCATTCATCCTTTGTCATCGTGTCGACCAGCTCGCGCTCCTTCGGCTTCGTTAAGAGCTTATTTGCAAGCGCAATCACCTGTTCCTCGGTGATCGGTTCCGGGCGTGTTTTATAGACCGGGTAGAGCCCGTCCGCCTTCGCTTCGACGTCGGCATGGATCGCAAACGTGACATATTCGCGGATGTTCTCGGCATCCTCGTCCCAGCGTTCCGGAAAGAACTGCGCCTTAAGCGGTGCTTCCGTCGGCTCGTTGACCGGCTCGGACACGCTTTCGCGTGGCTCGTCTGTGGATACGGCGACGGTTTCCTCCGCAGGCTTCGGCGTGGCATTCAGCTTCTGCTCCAGCACATTGTCCGACTTGCTGACGACAAACGCCTGCTCCGGCGTCGGAAGACAGCCCAAAAGCAGCAGCGTCAGAAAAATGACAAGCAGTCGTTTCATGATCTTTCATCCTTTCGTGTTTGCATCTCTGTTATATGGACGATTGAAACGCGCAAAATGTTACATCAAAGTCTGTACATATTCCTGTCAAAAAAGCACCCCGGGCAGTGCGCCTTGGGGTGCAGTGCTTTGCATCCGTATTACTTCATACGCATCATGCGGGCGAACCGCGCAATGACGATGACGGCGATCAGAATAATAATAACCGCGATCGCAACGAGCAGGGAGATCCACCATTGGGACAGCGTCTGCTGCTCCTTCTGCTCCTGTTCCTGCTTGAGCTTTTCTTCGTCGGTGATCTTTTGGGGCTCCGCGATCGTCATCCTGACGCTTTGGCTCTCGGAATGTTTTTCACCGTTGACGTCCTCGTAGGAAATCTCAACCATGCCATAAGCCTCGCCGTATTTCTGCGATCCGGACAGCGTTGTGACAAACACAGTCATTGCTTTGTCCGCGCTCTCCTGGGGGGCGAGGTTGCCGAGGAATGCCGAGGAGCAGATCAGACCGTCGCAGTTTAACGAGCAGCGAATGTTGAAGATCTGCGAAAAACCGATATTGTAAACGCAGACCGGCAGTGTAAAGCTTTCGCCGCTTACGATCGATTCCGGCAGCCGGACTTCATCGTAGCCCAGCGACGCCTTCTGTATAACGGTCAGCGGATAATCGACGCCGTTTTCATAGGAGCCGCCGTTTTTCGCATCGTCGTAGTGACAGGTGAAGCGGAACGTATGCTTGCCCTCTGCGGCGCTCGGCAGCGCGCGCAGGTCAAAGGTCACGGTCGTCGATTCGCCCTTTTTCAGGTCGCCGATCGATTGATGGTCCTGTACGCCCTTATGCCGGATCGAATCATCCTCCGCCGCATACTGTACCGTGACGTTCTTCGCATCGCGCGTGCCGGTGTTCTTGAGGGTCAGCGTTACGGTGAATCCGTCGCCGCCGTTGATGATCTCGCTGTATTCGCAATCGACAATCTCGATCTTCGGCTGCGTCACTTCGATCACATACTTGCCCTCCTCCGTATACGCGCCGCCGTAGCGGTCCTCGTAAGCGATCTGCACAGTCATAACCGCGGGGCCCTCCGTTGCGCCGGGCGCAATCGCGAGGTCGAAGTCCGCATCGAGCTCGCCCTTGACCGCAAGCGCTTCATAGAACTTTGCATTGAGATCGCCGCGCAAAGCGACGGCATCCGTTTCCGGGATCAGCGCCACGCGGATATTCTTTGCGTCATAGTTGCCGACGTTGGTCATGGAGACCTTCACCGTCGCGCGCTCGCCGCCGGAAACCTTGCTCGGCGTGATCGCGCAGCTCTTCACCAGGATGACCGGCTTCCGGACCGCCGTCGGACCGCCTCCGCCGCCTCCGCCGGAGGACGGGGTGTTCCCCCCGGTGATCTGTACCTGCACGGAGAAGGTCTGTTCCGCCGGATCGCCCGCGGGCGTCTTGTAGGACACATGAAGTGTCACGGTATAGGTTCCGTTGTAATAGGTGCTTTTGAGCGGTACGCTGAATGTGACAAGATATGCGCGCATCGTGCCGGTTTTGTCCTGTCCCTGCGTGACGCTGTACGACTGTTCGCGCACATCGAACTGGAGGTTTGTCGGCGCGAACGGTCCGTCGGAAGGAAGCTCCGGCACTACGCGGATCGTATTGCCGAGCGTTTTGCCGAGCAGCGGCATGATGAACTGTACCGAGCCGTTTGCCTGCACCGGCATATAGCCTCCCGCATAGCTCTTTTCCATGCCCGGATACTTCCAATATGTATCGATCTTTAAGGGATCGGACGAATCGGAGGGCTCCGGCGTTGTCGGTGCTGCCGTCGGCTGCGTTGTCGGAGAAGCTGTCGGTTCTGTTGTCGGCGACACAGAGGGTTCCCCTGTCGGCGATGCGGACGGCTCCGACGAAGCCGTTGGTTCCGGTTCATCACCCTCTGCAATTGCCAGTACCGGCGTCAATGCCAGTATCAATACCAGAATCCATGCAAATACTCTCTGTTTCATACACTTATCCTCAATTCCTGTTTGATAACATTGTCATAATTCCCGCGTCCATCTCGCAGACCGTGTCGCAAAGGACCTCAATGTCCGCGATATTGTGGCTCGCTAAAAGGATCGTGCGCCCGTCGGTGGCAAGCGATTTGAACAGCTCGCGCATCTCGGCAACACCGTTCTTGTCGAGACCGTTCATCGGCTCGTCAAGGATCATCAAGGACGGATCCTCCATGATCGCCTGCGCAATGCCGAGCCGCTGCCGCATACCGAGGGAATACTTTCCGACGGGTTTCGAACTCATCGGGTCGAGCCCCACGCGGCGGATCGTGTCGGCGATCTGCTTCAGATTGATTTTGCGCTTCAAAGACGCCAGAATCTCCAGATTCTTCAATCCCGAAAGCTGCGGCAGAAAGCCCGGCGTTTCGATGATCAGCCCGATGTCCTCCGGGAAATCGACGTCCTTGCCGATCTGCTTGCCGTTCACCAGCACCTTGCCGCTGGTCGGCTGCAAAAATCCGCAAATACACTTAAACATAACGGTCTTGCCGGAGCCGTTGTTGCCGACGACGCCGTGGATCTTTCCCGCCTCAAAGTTGCGGTTGATCCCTTTCAACACCGTGTCCTGTCCGAACACTTTTACGAGATCGTGTACTTCAATTGCGTTTGTCATTTGTACCACCT
>JAFOQN010000013.1 GCA_017393775.1 Clostridia bacterium | reverse complement strand
CAGAGCAGTCATCTTGTCATCGAAGGACTTCAGCTCATTTTTGAGCTCGTCAAGCAAGCTCTCGTCGTCCTCTTCCTCCGCCATCTCGATCAGCGTTTCGATGTCCTCGCTCTGTGCGTCGAGCTTACTGAGCCGTTCGAGCTTGCTCTTGATCGCCTTCACGCGCGTCGTGACTTTGTTCGCGTTTTCGACGTCGTTCCAGAAATCGGTCTCCGCCATCTGCGCTTCGAGGGTTTCGAGTTCCGCTTTCAGCGCGTCGGCGTTCATCTGCTTATGTGCAAGCGCGAGCGTCTCGTTCAGCGCGCCGAGCTGCATTTTGTATTCGTCCAATACCAGCATATTTCCTCCGGGGGAATCTATAAAACTTGAGATCGCAAAACCACGCATGTCATCCTGAGCATGGTACGCGCGGGAAGCGCGCGATTTACCTATGCAGCGAAGGATCTATAACCTCCGGTGTTGCGGAAGATTCTTCGTCGGCATTGTCATGCCTCCTCAGAATGACAGGAACAAACTTCGTCAGCAGGCTGTTACTGAATCTTTTCGGGCTCGCCGTAGTCGACGCCGAAGGTTTCGACGCGGATCGATTCGATCACGGGGAAGATGAGCGGCACGTCATTGCGATCCGTCTGGAGCGTTGCAATGCTGTCCAGCACGTCAAAGCCCTCCAGAAGCATACCGAATGCCGCGTATTCTCCGTCCAGATGCGGTGCGACATCGTGCATGATAAAGAACTGGGCACCCGCGGAATCCGGAACCATCGTGCGCGCCATCGAGATCACGCCGCGTGTGTGCTTCAAATCATTTTGGAAGCCGTTGCTTGTAAATTCTCCTTTGATCGAATAGCCCGGTTCATTCGGCATACCTTTCGCATTGTAACAGCCGCCCTGGATCATAAAGCCAGCAATGATGCGGTGAAAGATCAGTCCGTCATAGAAGCCGGAATTGGCAAGCGAGATAAAGTTCTTCACGGTGTTCGGCGCGACATCGGGATAAAGCTCGAGCTTCATAACGCCGCCGTCCTGCATTGTGATCGTTACGATGGGGTTTTGCACTGTCGGTTCCTCCTCTGTATTCTTGGGTTCTTCGGTTGCGGTCGGCGCAGCGGGTTCTTCGGTTGCGGTCGGCGCAGCGGGTTCTTCGCCGGTCTTGCCCGTGCCGGTCGAGTTTGCATAGGTCTTCGTGCAGCCGATCGCAGCAAGCAGCAGCGCCGCCGCCATAAAAATGGTAATTAAGCGTTTCATCTTATTCTTCCTTTCCGTTGTCCGGTCCTTCGGCCGGTTCACGATATTCAAATCCGTACCGCTCCGAAAGAAGCAGCAGGAAATTGTTGACGATGTGCGAACGGTACTTGCGCTTCTGCGCGATGACCGTCATTGCGGGGACGAGCAGATCATTGTCCCGAACGGTCTTTTCCGCCAGGTCGTTAAAGCCGAGCTCCTCCGTTGCGCTCTTCGGCGCCAGCGCGACCGCCTTGCCCGCTCTTGCCCAAGAGAGCGCGACCTGCATGCGCGTACTGACAAACTTCGGCGAGAGCGTAAGCCCCTTTTCCCGAAACGCGTTTGTAAAAGCGGGCAGACTGCGCTCGAGCATCGAAAGCGGCAGCGTCGAAAGGCGTTCAAACGTCGTCTCACCTTCCGGCTCGTCCGCAAAGAACGCGCCGGGCTTGTAGACTGCAACCAGCGTATCCGGCCGCGTGTACAACACCGCAAGGTTTTCGACGTCGCTTTTGATCGGGCGCACGAAGATCGCCTCGACCTTGCCGTTCTGCAGTTTTTTGATCAGCTCCGGAAGCTCCGCTTCATAGACCTTGACCTCGGCGTCCGGAAAACGGTCCGCAAACGCCGTCAGCGCGTCCATGAGCCTTTCGTTTTCAAACGACGACGTAATCCCTATTTTAAGCGTCCCCTTCGTGCCGCCGAAGCCCGACGCGATCTCGTTGCGCGCTTCGGTCTCCACCTCCAGCATCCACTTTGCCTTTTCGTAGAGGATCTGCCCCGCGTCGGTCAACTCCAAACGCCGTGCGCCGCGATGAAACAGCCGCGCGCCGTACGCGGTCTCCAGCGCCTTGATCTGATTGCTCAGCGCAGGCTGCGCGATCCGAAGCTTTCTGGACGCCCCCGTCAGGCTGCCCTCCTCCACGATGGTCACATAATTCGAATAATATGCAAGGTTCATGGCGCTCTTCTTTTCCGTTCGGTCACAGTATAGTTCAGTATAACAAATTCACATAGGTTTATCAAGCAATATGCGCAAATCTCCCGTTATTTGTGCAGAAGCGGGCTCAAAGGCTTATAGATCAGGAAACTGATCAGCACGTTCAAGAGTCCTTTCACAAGCGTAAAGGTCACGTTGAAGATCAACAGGCAATTCAATAACGGGTTCGGCGTCGGAAAATGCGCGACAGAGCCGAGGATCGCTTCATATGCGGAAATGATCGCTTCCTCCGGAAAATGCAGGATCGCGACGTACGCGGGGTACACAAAGAAATAGTTCAGCGGAAGGCTCACAAGCGCCATGCAGAGCGCGCCGAACGCTGAGCCCCAAAGCGCCGAGCCGCGCGTCTTGCGATGATGGTACACAAGCCCCGCCACGATCACGAATACGCCGCCGAGCAGGAAGTTGCAAAGCTCGCCGACGCCTGCGGACGAGCCGAACGGCAGATGCAGCAGGTTCTTCACAAGCTGAATGACCGCTCCCCACCACGGGCCGAGCGCGAACGCGCCCAAAAGAGCCGGAAGATCGGATAGGTCGAGCTTCACAAAAGACGGCATGATCGGGATCGAGATTTCAATAAACTGCAGCACGGCGGCTACCGCGGCAAGCATCGCCGCAACCGCCAGTTTGTGGGTCTTTTCCTTTGCTTCCATCAGATGGATTTCCTTTCCACGCGATACGGCGATTCTACCATACGTCCGTTCCTATGTCAATAATTGATATTTGATATATGTATACTATTATAGTTATATACAGCAATCGTTTCTTCACGTTGTCTCGCCTTATCTGATGATTCTAATTATCCATAATACCATGTATAATCATGATATCGAACCCCAAAGCAGTTATCAACACAGCGAGGGTCCTGCCGTGCGTTCTTCTGCATACGAAAAAGAGACGGCTTTAAACCGTCTCTTTTTGGGTTACGCTTAGAACTTGAGCGAATTGAACTTGACGCCCGGGCCCATCGTGGAGGAGACCACGACGCTCTTCAGGTAGGTGCCCTTCGCCGCTGCCGGCTTCGCCTTGACGATCGCGTCCATCAGGGTGTTGAGGTTCTCTTCGAGCTTGTCAACGCCGAAGGACTTCTTGCCGATCGGGCAGTGGATGATGTTGGTCTTGTCAACACGATACTCGACCTTACCGGCTTTGATGTCGTGGACTGCCTTGGTGACGTCCATGGTGACCGTACCGCTCTTGGGGTTCGGCATCAAGCCCTTCGGACCGAGCACGCGGCCGATGCGGCCGACGAGACCCATCATGTCCGGGGTCGCGACGCAGACGTCGAATCCAAACCAGTTCTCGGTCTGGATCTTCTTGACCATGTCTTCATCGCCGACGAAATCCGCACCGGCTTCCTGTGCTTCGCGCGCCTTGTCGGCCTTTGCGAAGACGAGGACGCGGACGGTCTTGCCCGTGCCGTGCGGCAGAACGATCGCGCCGCGGACCTGCTGGTCTGCGTGACGGGAGTCGACGCCCAGACGAATGGAAACCTCGATGGTTTCGTCAAACTTGCACTTTGCGGACTGGAGCACCGCTTCGAGGCCCTCGCGGACGTCGTACTGCTTGGTGCTGTCGATCAGCTTCTTGCTTTCGATATAATTCTTACCGTGCTTCATCGTTCGTTCCTCCTCAGTCCTCGACGACAACGCCCATCGAACGGGCGGTGCCTGCGACCATGCGCATTGCAGATTCCACAGAAGCTGCGTTGAGGTCGGGCATCTTGAGTTCCGCGATCTCGCGGACCTGTGCCTTGGTGATCTTTGCGACCTTGGTCTTGTTCGGAACGCCGGACGCCTTTTCGAGGTTGCAGGCCTTCTTGATGAGGACCGCCGCCGGAGGCGTCTTGGTGATGAACGAGAAGCTGTGATCCGCGTAAACCGTGATCACGACGGGGATAATGAGACCCGCCTGCTTGTTCGTGCGCTCATTGAACTCTTTGCAGAAGCCCATGATGTTGACGCCGTGCTGGCCCAGTGCGGGACCGACCGGCGGTGCCGGCGTTGCCTTGCCGGCGGGGATCTGCAGCTTCACGTAACCGGTGATTTTCTTTGCCATT
>JAFOQN010000122.1 GCA_017393775.1 Clostridia bacterium | reverse complement strand
GGTGCAGCTGCTCCACCTGCGTGTTGCGGTTCGCCTCCGCAAATTGCTGCGCGCTTTGGATCGCTTCCAAAGATTTTTGTGTAAATCGGTTGGCATTCATATGCGTCACCTCCTATGTGTTTCACCTGTGTTTAGCACTCTCACTCTTCGAGTGCTAAACATATCATAGCACAGTTTATGCAAAAAGCAAGATGTGTGCGAAGGAGTTTGCTTTCGTGTCACAATTCTTTCAAATTGCCGTGAAAATGTTGCCGCTCGTCTTGCGCCTGACGGGAAGAACGTGGTATCATATATAAAAGACAGGGGAGGAAAACGCAATGTCGATCGATCGTTTGATCGCGTACTGCGGCGTCACTTGCGCGCCTTGTCCGGACTATACGCAGGGCAAATGCCCCGGCTGCCGCGAGACCGAATGGGGCGACGATCCCTGTATGCCGGTCCGCGGCTGCAGCGAGAAAGGCATCGGTATTTGCGACGCATGCGACGCATTCCCGTGCGCGGATATGGCGGAATACTATCAGGAATCCGAGGGACATAAAGAAGTATATCAGCGTATGCTTGCCATGTGCAAAGAATAACAGGAGGATCTCTATGGGCGTATTTTCCAAGTATCATCGTTTTCATGAAGCGGGTGAGGAAGCAAATGTCAACAATGTAGCGCAATTCGGACAGCCGGCGCGTTCGCTGTACACGTCGAGCAAGGTCTTTTCGCTGCATCACCGCATTGAGGTGACGGACGATGCGGAGCAGGTCGTCTATCGCGCTCAGAGCAAGGCGATCTCCCTGCATGACCGCACGGAGATCTTCGACGCCGAGGGCAACCTTGTCGCAAAGATGTGGAAAAAGATCTTTACCCTGCATGAGCGGCATTTTATCGAGATGGCGGACGGCACGGCGTTCGAGCTAAGTAACGAGCTCTGGCACCTCATCAAGGATATCACAAACATAGAAGGGCTCGGCTGGCAGCTGCGCGGCAATATCATGGCGCTGAATTTCCAGCTGTATGACGCCGACGGCAGTATCATCGCCCTGATCGGGCAGAAGATGTTCTCGCTCCACGACAAGTACTGCATCGATATCTACAAGCCGGAGCATGAGCAGAAGGTCATTGCGATCCTCATCACGCTGCAGCATATGATCCGCGACCGCGAAAACGCGGCGGCGGCTTCGTCGTCCTCTTCGTCGAGCTCGGGGAACTGATCCCATGCAGGAGCAGATCTGTTCCAGAGAGGATATGGAACGGCTGATTGAAACTTTCGGGTTTTTGCCGTTCTTTACAAACACGATCCCGGGCTTTTCTCTCGAGGAGCATACGCCGGCGCAGCTCTGGTATAACGGCTCCGTCGACGGGCGGGACGACTGGCCGGTGTGGGACTGGAAAGGACCCGTGGCAAGCTCGGGCAGCTGCATGTACGGCAAGTTCTTTCAGAAGAAGGCGGGGTTTATCGGCAGGGAATGGATCCCGGATTTTCTGAACGTGCGCCGAAACGGCATGACCTTCGACGAATGGTACGAAGAAGGGCTGATCTTTTATAAGGATAAAGCGCTTCTTGACACCGTGCGCACCTACGGCGCGGTCCTGACGCCGCATCTGAAGATGCAGTGCAACTACCGAAAGGGCGGTAACACCGGCTTTGACACGGTCGTGACGCGCATGCAGATGCAGACATGGCTCTGCATCTCGGACTTTGCCTACCGTGTCGACAAATTCGGCAGGGAATACGGCTGGGGCGTCGCGCTGTATACCACGCCCGAGGCGCAGTTCGGGGAGGATGTCCTGTTTTGCCCGCGTACGCCTTCGGAATCCCGCGAGCGCATCCTCGATTACCTTGCTTCGATCCTGCCGCATGTGTCGGAGCAGCAGCTTTTGAAGATGCTGGGATAGTCCCAGCGCGCTGAATGATTCGCGGCAGTGCCGCAGGAAAGGAAAAGCAATGACGGAACGGGAACTTGGTTTGCTGAAAGCGCTTTGCGAGGCGAACGCCCCGAGCGGATTCGAGGATGAAACGGTGCGCGCCGCAAGGAAAGCGATGCAGGATGTTTGCGAGATCGAAGAGGACCATCTCCGGAATCTATATCTGTACCGCAAACGGAACACGGGAGATAAACCGGTGCTGATGCTCGACGCGCACAGCGACGAGGTCGGCTTTATGGTACATTCGATCCGTCCTTCCGGCACGCTTCGGGTCGTGCAGCTCGGCGGATGGAACCGCGCAACACTGCCCGGCGCTTCCGTCCTGGTCCGCAGCCGCGAAGGGAAATGGATCCCCGGCGTGATCGCCGCAAAGCCGCCGCATTTTATGAGCGCGGCGGAAAAGGAGCGGCAGGGCACGTCCGAGATCCGCGACCTTGCGATCGACATCGGCGCAGCAAGCACGGAGGAAGCGGAGAATGTTTTTGGGATCCGTATCGGCGAGCCGGTTGTGCCGTGTACACCGTTTCAATATGACGCGGAACACGGGATGTTCTTCGGCAAGGCGTTTGACTGCCGCATCGGCTGTGCGGCGCTACTGGAGGTCATGCGGCGCATCGCGGACGAGGACCTGAATGTTGATGTCATCGGCGCGCTG
>JAFOQN010000121.1 GCA_017393775.1 Clostridia bacterium | reverse complement strand
GCGTCTTCCGTTCGCACGAAAATGCGCCGCGCGTCATTCTGACGAACGGTCTGATGGTCGGTCTCTTCGACAACCCCGCCGATTTCAACCGCGCCGCGGCGATGGGCGTTGCGAACTACGGTCAGATGACCGCCGGCGGCTGGATGTACATCGGACCGCAGGGCATCGTCCACGGCACGTTCAATACGCTTTTGAACGCCGGCAGACTGAAGCTCGGCATTCCGAAGGACAAGGATCTTGCGGGGCGTCTGTTCGTGTCCGCAGGCTTAGGCGGCATGAGCGGCGCGCAGGGCAAGGCGGCGGAGATCGCCGGCGCCGCCGCGATCATCGCGGAGGTCGACTATTCCCGCATCGAAACGCGCTATCAGCAAGGCTGGGTCAGTAAAGTCAGTGATGATCTTGCGACCTGTGTACAGTGGGCGCAGGAAGCGCAGAAGGAAAGAAAGCCGCTCGCGATCGCGTATCACGGCAACGTCGTCGATCTTCTGCACTACCTCATCAACAATAACATTCACGTCGACCTTCTGAGCGATCAGACCTCCTGCCACGCGGTCTACGAGGGCGGCTACTGCCCCGTCGGGATCAGCTTTGCGGAGCGCACACGCCTTTTAGCCGAGGATCACGAAGCGTTTAAGGCAGCGGTCGACGCTTCTTTGAAGCAGCACATTGCGGCAATCGACGAGCTGCACCGCCGCGGCACCTACTTCTTCGACTACGGCAACAGTTTCTTAAAAGCGGTCTATGACGCGGGCGTGAAGTCGATCTGTAAGAACGGCGAGAACGAGAAGGACGGCTTTGTGTATCCGTCCTACGTCGAAGACATTTTGGGACCCCAGCTCTTTGACTACGGCTACGGGCCGTTCCGCTGGGTGTGTCTTTCTGGCAAGCCCGAGGATCTCGACAAGACCGACGCCGCGGCGATGGACTGCATCGACCCGACGCGCCGCTATCAGGACCGCGACAACTGGGTCTGGGTCCGCGACGCGAAGAAGAACAAGATGGTCGTCGGCACCCAGGCGCGCATCCTCTATCAGGATGCGATGGGAAGACTCAAGATCGCGCTGCGCTTCAACGAAATGGTAAGGAAAGGCGAGATCGGACCGGTCATGCTGGGACGCGATCACCACGACACCGGCGGCACGGATTCCCCGTTCCGTGAGACGAGCAACATCAAGGACGGCTCGAACATCATGGCGGACATGGCGACCCAGTGCTTTGCGGGAAACGCGGCGCGCGGCATGAGCCTCATTGCGCTGCACAACGGCGGCGGCGTGGGCATCGGCAAATCGATCAACGGCGGCTTCGGCATGGTGCTCGACGGAAGCGAGCGCGTGGACCGCATCCTCTCCTCGGCAATGCCCTGGGACACGATGGGCGGCGTCGCGCGGCGCGCATGGGCACGCAACGAAAACGCGATCGAAACCTGTCTTGCGTATAACCGCGACAACGAAGGAACCGACTGCATCACGATCCCGCATATCGCGGATGACGCGCTGGTGCATGAAACCGTATTGAATGCATTAAAGGATTAAAGGAGAAACTAACATGGCTAAATTGATGGAATGTATTCCGAATATCAGCGAAGGACGCCGTCTCGACCTCGTCGAGGAGTTTGCGGACATCGTACGCGCCGTTCCGGGCGTGACCCTCATCGACTATTCCTCCGATGCGAGCCACAACCGCTCGGTCTTTACCTTCCTCGGCGATCCGGATCAGGTGATGGAAGCGGCGTTCCGCTTTGCAAAGCACGCCGTTGAAAAGATCGACCTCAGAGTACACGAAGGTGAGCATCCGCGTATGGGCGCGGTCGACGTCATCCCGTTCGTGCCGATCCGCGACATGGACATGGCGGAATGTGTGGAGCGCTCCAAGGTGCTCGGCGAACGCATTGCAAATGAGCTTGAGCTCCCCGTCTTCCTCTATGAGGAAAGCGCAAGTGCGCCGCACCGCAAGAACCTCGCCGCGATCCGCAAGGGTCAGTTCGAGGGCATGGCGGAAAAGGTGCTCGAAGATCAGTGGCATCCCGATTTCGGCGGAAACCGCATCCATCCTTCCGCGGGCGTCGTCGCCGTCGGCGCGCGTCAGCCATTGATCGCGTTCAATATCAACCTCGATACCTCCGACGTGTCGATTGCAAAGAAGATCGCAAAGATCATCCGTGAAAAGGACGGCGGCTTCCGTGCGGTCAAGGCGCTCGGCGTCATGCTCGAGGAGCGCAACATCGCGCAGGTTTCCATCAACATGTGCGATTATAAGCAGACGCCGCTCTATCGCGTGCTTGAGTTCGTCCGCTTCGAAGCGGCACGCTACGGCGTGCATGTCGTCGGCACCGAAATCATCGGCCTTGCACCGATGATGGCGTTCGTCGACGCGGCGGATTACTATCTGCAGATCGAAAAATTCGACGCAGCAAAACAGGTATTGGAGTGCCATCTTCTGTGAAACGGGTCTTTCGGAACATCGGTGAACTTTCTACGGCGACCGGATCGGCGGCAATCGGCGGCAGGTCGCAGGGCAAGCTTCTTATCCTGCATAATGCATGGCTTCTCGAAGAAGACGGCGTGATCGCCGCAATCGGCGAAGGCAATGCCCCCGAAGCCGACGAATCAGTCGATTGTTTCGGCATGCTCGTCACGCCCGGACTGGTCGACTGCCACACGCATCTCGTGTTCGGCGGGTGGCGTGAGCACGAGCTTGCGATGAAGCTGCAGGGCAAAACCTACCTCGAGATCCTCGCCGCAGGCGGCGGGATTCTGTCCACCGTGCGCGAGACGCGCAAAGCGAACGAGGATGCGCTCTATGAAAAGACGCGGAAGCTCTTCCTCGAGATGCTTGCGCACGGCACAACGGCGGTCGAAATAAAAAGCGGCTACGGACTCGATCTCGAAACGGAACGGAAGCAGCTTCGCGTCGTAAAGCGTCTGAAGGACGAGTTTCACGACGTCGCGGCGACATTTTTGGGTGCGCACGCGTTCCCGGAAGGGATGGATCACGAAGCGTATGTGGAATTGCTCTGCAATGAGATGATCCCTGCGATCGCCGAAGAAAGGCTTGCGGATTTTGTCGATGCGTTCTGCGACGACGGTGTCTTTTCCGCGGAGCAGTCCGAGCGCATCTTAAATACCGGCAAGCGGTTCGGGCTTGTCCCGAAGCTGCACGCCGACGAAATCCGGGAGATCGGCGGCACCGAGACCGCGGCAAGGGTCGGAGCAATCAGCTGCGATCATCTTTCCGAGACCGGCAAAGAAGGCATCCGCGCCTTGAAGGACGGCGGCGTAATCGCGGTCATGCTGCCCGCAACGTCGTTCTATTTGAAAAAGCCGTACGGCAACTTCCGCGGCATGATCGACGCGGGTGTGCCCGTTGCGGTCGCGACCGACATGAACCCCGGCTCGACGCCGAACCTGTCGCTGCCGTTTGCCATGACGGCGGGCTGTCTGTACGGGCTGATCACCCCTGCGGAAATGCTGACCGCAGCGACCCTGAACGGCGCGGCGGCGATCGGCATGGCGGATCGGCTCGGCACACTTGAAGCGGGCAAGCAGGCGGACTTCGTCGTGTGGGACGCCGAGAACCTCGACCAGCTCATCTACCGCTACGGGACCAACCGTGCTGCCGCCGTCTTTAAGCGCGGCGTAAGGGTAAGCGGCTGAAACCGTGCGCACGGCTTGATTTTTACCTACTGAAAGGAGACTCTATATGGAACGATTGACCGACTTGACCGTAACGCAGTTTACGGAGATCCTTGCGAGCGACGCGCCCGCCCCCGGCGGCGGCTCCGTTGCCGCGCTGTTCGGCGCATGCGGCGCATCGCTTGCCGTCATGACCGCGAATCTTACCATCGGAAAGAAAAAGTACGCAGATCACTGGAAGAACGCCGAAGCCGCAAAGACGGTCGGCGAGCCTTTGATCGAGCAGTTCCGGAAAGCGATCGACGACGATACGCTCGCGTTCAACAAGCTCTATGAGGCGATGCATCTGCCGAAGGACACCGACGAACAGAAAGCGATCCGCCGCGCCGCCATCGAAGAGACGACGAAGGAAGCGGCGAACATGCCCTTCCATACGCTTTCGCTCTGCGCGCATACCGTTGCGGTCTTGGAAAAGCTTGCAGGACGGATCAATCCGAACTGCGCGAGCGATTTCGGCGTAGGCGCGGCGGCGATCGTGACCGCGGCGCGCGGCGCCTGGCTGAACGTCAACATCAATCTGCAGGGACTGAATGACGAAGCGTTCGTAAAGGATCTGTATACCCGTGCAAAGGCGATCTACGACGACGTAACGGCGCGCGCGGACGCGCTTTACCGCACGATCGACGAGCAGTGCCGTCCTGTTTGCAACCAAATCGAGGAATAAACGGTATTATTGGCAAACAAGGAAAGGAGCAATGCCTATGAAACGCATGCTTTGTATATTGCTCACGGGGCTTTTGTTGTTCTCCGCCGTTGCCTGCACCCTGAACCCGCAAGCGCACGCGCCGGCGACCGAAGCGCCTGTTGATGAACCTGTCGGGAAGCCGACCGAGACGCCGACGGAAGCGCCTGCCGATCCGGAACCGATCGGGCAGGACGAACCGATCGAAAACCCGCCGATCGAGCTCACGGATCCCGTCGAGCCGGTCAATGAACCGGCGGGCGAAGCGAAGCCGGTGACCGGCTACGGAGATTTCGCGAATCTGCTTTCCGCCGCGCTTTTAACCGGCACGCAGAACCGGAACCTGTCGCCGATCAGTGTGTACCTCGCGCTTGCAATGGTTGCGGAAGGCGCCGAGGGCGACACGCAGGCGGAGCTGTTGACCCTTCTCGGCTGCAAAAGTCTGAAGGAGCTTCGCGGCATTTCAGGCGCCATGCTCGAAACGCTGTCGATCGACACCGAAGGCAGCACGCTCGATATGCACAATTCGCTGTGGATGGCGGAAAGCATCGGCGGTCAGCCGGTTTCGTTCCATCCGGAATACCTCAGCACGCTTGCCGAAACCTACCGGTCCGAAGCGAATGTCGTGGAGTTCGGCACTGAGTCCGCGGCAAAGCAGATCGCGGACTGGATCAATGAACATACGCGCGGCAAGATCAACGTGCAGCCGAGCGCATTGAACTTTGATCCGTCGACGCTCGCCGTGCTGATCAATACGATCTATCTGAAGGACGGTTGGGCCGAGACCTTCAATCCGGAAGTCTCGCATACCGATACGTTCCACGCGCCGGACGGCGATATGGAAGCGCGCTACATGCACCGCTTTGACCGTAATTCCTCCGTGCGCTTCGGCGACGGCTGGATGGCGTATCGCGTCTACCTGAACCGCGTCGGCTACGTCACGTTTGTGCTGCCGGACGAGGGAATCTCCCTGGATAAGCTTCTCGGCTCGCCGGATGCGGTCGACAAGCTTCTTCACCGGGGCATCGACAAGAAGTACGACGTCAGCCTGGAGATCCCGAAGTTCAAGTTCCAGGACAAGATGGAGCTCACCGAAGTGCTGACGGCGCTGGGACTGAACCTCAGCTTTACGCCCGCGGCAGACTTCTCCGGCATGTCCGACGCCCCTTGCTGCATCGACAGCGTCATCCAGGAATCCTACATCGGCGTCGATGAAAACGGCGTGGAAGCCGCGGCGTACACGATGGTGCAGATGCGCACGACCGCGTTCATGCCGCAGCAGCTTGAAAAGCTCGAATTCCATCTGACCCGCCCGTTCTTCTACGCGATCGAATCGTACGACGGCACGGTGCTGTTCATCGGCACGGTGACGAACCCGGGCACGGGAGAATAACCAAACCGCATGCTAACCGGAGGCAAGTTCCTCCGGTTTTCTTTTTGCCGACGTCTTGAAACCAAACGCCCGGATGCACAGTATTATAAGCAAATAAGGAAAGGAATCATCCGGTATGAAAAAACTGTTTTGTATTCTGTTCGCGGCGTTGCTGCTTTGCGCGTGCACTATGCCCTCCAAACCGGAGCAAACGCCGGTCCCTGAGCAGACCGAAGCCCCGCAGGCACATATGGACGTTCCCATCCCCGAGATCACAAGCTATGACGGCTTTGCCGATATGCTTGCCGCCGGATTGCTGCTCGGTGACGGAAACAGCAATCTCTCGCCGATCAGCGTCTTCCTTGCGCTCGCGATGACCGCAGAAGGCGCAAATGGCGACACGCAGGCCGCGATGCTGAAGCTTTTGGGCTGCAATAGTCTCGAAGAGCTGCGCGGCGTTTGCGCAAATATGCTGAACACACTTTCGATTGACGCCGAGGACAGCACGCTTACGCTTGCAAACTCGATCTGGATGGCGGACAAAAATGGCGCGCTGACCTTTCGCGAGGATTATCTCAAGGCGCTCGGCGAAATCTACCGCTCCGAAGCGAACGCGGTAGACTTTACGAAGCCCGAAACAGCAAAACAGATCGCGGACTGGATCACCGAGCATACGCGCGGCAAGATCCGGATCTCCGAAGACGCGATGCAGTTTGATCCGGAGACGCTCGCCGTGCTGATCAACACGATCTACCTGCGGGACGCGTGGTGCGACGCATTTTATGAAGGTGCAACCGGGCCTGACACGTTCTTTGCTCCGGACGGCGAAATGACCGTACCGTTTATGTACCGTGAAGACAAAGCCGTGACGATCGTAAAAGGCGACGGATTCTTACGCTATTCGCTTCCGCTCCTGCGCGTCGGGCGCATGACGTTCGTGCTGCCGGATGATGGCACAAAGCTCAATGACCTTCTCGGCACACCGGAAAAGCTGCATGCGCTTCTTTCGGACGGCGAGGCGATCCGCGCAAACGTCAGCGTAAAGCTCCCGAAGTTCAAGTTCCAAAGCCGGTTCGACCTCAATGATACGCTGAAAACGCTCGGGATCGGGATCGCGTTCACAGACAGCGCCGATTTTTCCGGCATGTGCAATGTGCCCGCCTGCATCTCGCGGGTACTGCAGGAATCCTTCATCGGCGTTGATGAAATCGGGGTTGAAGCCGCGGCGTACACGATGGTAGCAATGAACGAAGGATGTGCATTGTCCGAGGATCTTCCGGAGATCGACTTTTTCCTCACGCACCCGTTCCTTTACACAATCGAATCCCGTGACGGCACGGTGCTTTTTATCGGCACGGTGACAAACCCGACGAACGATGAGTAACCCCTGCCCCCGTGTTCCGGTTTTGTCCTCTCAAAGCCGGAAGCGTTAAAAAGGAACCGCGTTTTGCGGTTCCTTTTGCGTTTCGGCATGATCAGAAGTCGCGATAGAGGACGACAAGGTTTTTGAGCACCTTAACCGACGCGTCCATACCCTCGACCGTGATGTGCTCGTAGGGTCCGTGGAAGGCGTAGCCGCCGGTGCCGAGGTTCGGACACGGAAGCCCCATAAAACTGAGCCTTGCGCCGTCCGTGCCGCCGCGGATCGGCTGTACCTTCGGCGTAACGCCAGCCAGCTCCATCGCCTTTTTCGCGTTGTCGATGAGGTGCATGCACGGCTCGATTTTTTCCTTCATGTTGCGGTACTGATCACGGATCTCGAGCGTAACAGTGCCCTTGCCGTACTGCGCGTTGACGACTTCGGCGATCTTCATCAGCATCTCCTTGCGTCTTTCAAAGCCGGCAAAATCGTGATCGCGGATGATGTAGGACAGTTTTGCCTTCTCCGTCGTGCCGGAAAGATCGACCATATGCCAGAAGCCCTCGTAGCCTTCGGTGTCGCGCGGGGTCTGTCCCTTCGGCAGCTTTTCGTTGATCTCGCAGGCGACCAAAAGCGCGTTGATCATCTTGTTCTTTGCTTCGCCCGGATGCACGTTGAAGCCGTTGATCGTGAACGTCGCGCCTGCGGCGTTGAAGTTCTCATACTCAAGCTCGCCCTCGGCGCCGCCGTCACAGGTATAGCCGAAGTCCGCGCCGAAGCGCTCCACGTCGAAGTGGTCCGCGCCGCTGCCGACCTCCTCGTCCGGTGTGAAGGCGACGGAGATCTTGCCGTGCGGGATGTCCTCCCGGATGATTTCTTCGAGCATCGTAACGATCTCCGCAACGCCCGCCTTGTCGTCCGCGCCCAAAAGCGTCGTGCCGTCGGTGACGATCAGGGTACGACCTTTGAGAGAAGCCAGATGCCCGAACTGCGCGGTTTCAAGCGTTCTGCCGCTTGTTCCCAAAGCGACGTCTTTTCCGTCGTAGTTTTCAATGACACGTGGCTTCACGTTCTCGCCGGAGAAGTCCGGCGCGGTGTCCATATGCGCGATAAAGCCGATCTTTTTCGCGTTCTCATAGCCCTTTGTTGCGGGCAGTGTGCCGTAGACATAGCACATGTCGTCGACCGCGGCGTCTTTGATGCCGATCGACTTGAGTTCATCCACAAGCAGTTTCGCAAGGTCGAACTCGCGCGCGGCGGTCGGGACTGTCGTGCTCTCCTCGTCGCTCGTCGTATGCACGGCGACGTACCGCAATAAACGTTCGTAAGCTTTCATAGGAACTCCTTTCAGTTTCTGCTGCCCATGACCTTGACGGTAAACCGGCGGGAACGCGGACCGTCAAACTCCGCAAAGTACACCGCCTGCCACTGCCCGAGCACCGGCTCGCCGTCGTCGATCATGATCGTAACGCTGCTGCCGATGACGCTTGCCTTCATGTGCGCCGCGCTGTTGCCCTCGGCATGACGGAACTCCGCCCGATCCGGATAGGTCTTGTTCAAAGCAAGCAGAAGATCGTTCTTAACATCCGGGTCGGTGTTCTCGTTGATCGTGACCCCCGCGGTGGTATGCGGACAGTAGACGGTCATCATTCCGTCAAACACGCCGCTCTGCCGGCACGCGTCGCGCACCTCGTCGGTGATATCGATAAATCCCTCCTTCGGGGTCTCCAAACGGTATTCGTACAGCATAAAAACCTCCCTTTCCTTTGGTTCTATTGTACCATCATCACAGTCATATCGCAAGCATGAAAAAGCACGGGAGTTTCACTTCCCCGTGCTTCGGTTATTCTCATTTTTTCGGCACGATGACCGGATTGCCGTTTTCGTCCGTGGTAAACTCGTATCGGTCCGGACCGGGATCGTTTTCCTTCGGCAAAAGCGCGGTGTGCCCGAACAGCAGGCTGTCCGGCGGATGGCGTCGAGTCTTGCGCTCTCTCAGGTACACGCCCATGAAAACGATGTCCACGGACTGTCCGCCGTCCAGATTGTATGCCGAAACGCAGCCTTCGTTTTTGAACAGTTCGGCAAGCTCCGCAAGACGCAGCCCCTTCGCAACGCCCGGCTTTTCGCTGTCAACCACGATCACAACGAAGTGTCCCGGCTCGACCTGTCCGACGCCGGTGCGCGAGCGCTGATAATCGGCGTCAAAGTGCGGATAGCGGTTTAGATTCGGCCGCACCTCGCCGTTCTCCATCAGGATCGGTCCAAAGGAGAGCACTTCCTGATACCCGCGTTCGAGCAGCTCTGTTGCCGTAAAGGTCTCTTTGTCGTAAATGTCAAACGACAGTTCGCGTCCGTTCCACGCAAGGACAGGTCCGTTATTCTTGTCGAGATACAGATGCCCGTCCCGAAGCTCCGTGCTCTTCAGCACCGCTGAGTTGTCGTCCCGCAGCATAAAATCGCCGTTGATCGCAAGCACCGCGCCGTACCGGCGCGCGACGCCGTACAGCATGCCGGAGGTCTGCGAGCTTCTCGATTCACTGCCGAAGCCGGAACGCACCTGGTTTTTGCACATCCATACATGCGCGATATAATACAGCTCGGGCGCGCCGGACAGGTCCGTTGCCGCGACGCGTCGGATGTCGATGTCGATCGACTGATCGCGGAAGGTCCAGTGCCCGTTTTCGCGATCCAGGGTGAACTGCTCCGCCTCGCCCTCCTCCAGGAAGTGTCCCGGAAACCGTTCCGCGACAGGCTCCGGCGTCGGTTCCGGCGTTGGCTCCGGCGTCGGCGCTTCGGTGGGTTCGGGTGTGGGTTCCGGCGTCGGCTCCGGCGTGGACACAGCGGTCGGGGTCGGGGTTGGCGTCGGCTCCGGCGTTGCAGTCGGCACTGCCGTCGGCACGGGCGTGATCTCTCTGCCCGCGCAGGACAAAAAGCCGCGCTTCTGCGGCACGGCCGTCGGCGCTTCGGTCGGCGTCGCCGTTTCCGATGCGATCTCCTCATCCTCGATCGCAATTGCCGCTGCCGGCGTTTCGGTCGGTTCCTCCGTCGGCGCTTCGGTCGGTTCCTCCGTCGGCGCTTCGGTCGGGACTTCGGTGGGTTCCGGCGTCGGCAGCGCAGGCGGATCGAGCTTTATGGAAAGGTGTTCAAACAGCGTATCGCCCTGCTTGTCCGAGCCGACATGTGACTTCACGAGCCGGTATGTGCCCTCCGTGCGGATCCGGTATTCAAAGAAATCGACGGAACGGAAGCCGTTCAGCATCTGCTGCGCGATCGCGTTTGCGCTCTGCCCGCCGTAATACGGAAGCGCTTCGTCCGCGATCGTGACGGCGCCTTCGCCCGATTCGGCGAGATAGAACTTCCGGAACGAATCCGGGATTGATTTCAAAACCTCCTGCAAAATGTCCGAAACCGCATATGCTTCGGCGACGCCGTCTTTGCCGTCGGTCGGCGCGATCACGACCGCAGGCGCAAGCGCCCTGATCCGGTCCGCAAGCGCCCGTTCGATATCGGATTTCTTCCACGCTCTCTGAAGCTCCTTTCCGTCGAGGCTCCGATACGTTCGCGTTTTGGGATCTGCAAGCTCGGAATCGACCCCGATCCGAACGGGATACGTTCGAAGTCCCAGCGCCCACAGCGCGGAAAAGCCTTCCTCGAGCCGCGCGCGGCTGTAATCGGCGCAATAGAGCACGGCGACATTGACGCCGTCGTTGATCAGCTTCGGTAACAATCCGCCGAAGAACCGGTATTCATCGCCCGGGAACCCCGCGACGAGCAGCACATCGACCTGCTCCGCCTGCCGCCACTGATATTCGGTCTCCGGAAGCACGCCCGCGGTATACGCATACACGTCGGAAAGGGAAACCGGCTCCTTTGAGGAGGCGGCAAGCGTCAGCTCCACGGCGGTCGTCCCGGCGGGCAGCTCTGTCACGGTCGACAGAAAGGGCACGTCGAGCGGGGCTTCCGAAAGCTTCGTGTCCCCGGAATAACAGGTCAGCGTTACGCTGCCGGGATTGCTGTGCCAGACGGTGACAAGGGACGCCGCTTCCTCGGAAAACGTGAAGCGGACCGTGCTGTCCTTCTGAAAAAAAGCATGCGTGTCGGCAAAGCCGTCGGTCAGCAGAAACGCTTCGGCGCTCCTTCCGTCCGGCATAACGACGGTCGCGGTCAGCCGCTCCGCCGTTCCCGATTCGCTCACGGTGTGAAGCGGCACAAACGTGAACGCAAACAGGATGACAAGCAGCCGCGCAATTCTCTTCATATTTCGATCTCTCTTTCTGTACTTCTGTAATAAGAGACGCATGAGCGGACAAAAACGTTACACCGTTTCCCATACAGTTTACAATTTTGCGATTATGATCAGTATAGCACGTTTTTTGTCGAACTGTAAAGCGTTCCGCCGTAATGAAGTTGTAAAAAAGAGGAACGGCGCTGCCGTTCCCCGCATGACAGATCTTTTTACAGGAAAAATCTCGCGAGCCAGTCGAGCCCGACCGAGTTCAGCCACAGACCGAAGTTTTCCGTGACGCCCCGCAGCACGCCGGTCAAAAGGATCACGACCAGGATCAGGATGAGCGCCAGCGCCAAAATGAACCAGCACCAGTAGGAACGCGCGTAGTTTTTGCGATTCACGTTCTTCCCCGCAAACGAGAAGATAATCAGAAGAATGAAACCGATGACCGGAATCGAAAACAAAATGCTGTATCCGAAATACGCCCAGGGACCGAGCGGACGGTTTTCCTCCGGCACAACGGGCTTTTCCGCAGGCGCAAACAGCGGCTCATCCACCGGCTTCTCCCGTTCCGGCTCCGGCGCTTTCACCGGCTCCGGCTTCGGTTCGCTCGCCTGCACCGGGGGCACGACCGGCTGACCGCACGCGCTGCAGAACTTCGCACCGTTCGGCAGTTCCTTTCCGCAGTTGTTGCAAAACATGATTGTTCACCTCCTGTGATGCTTGGGATGCGGCGCATCCTACGATACAATATATTATATGTTCCTGTGCTGCGGCTGTCAAGATGCGACTTCATCCGGCGCAGTTCGGAAAAAACTTTACAAAGGTAAAGAATATGTTGAAATCTGTCGAAAGAAATGGTAGAATGACCCTGTAATTTTGTGCGAAGCGGATGAGAACGCTTCGCGGCTTTTGGGGGAACAAATGATACCGGAATCCTTTCAGGTTTGCTATGACCGGCTTTGGACGCTTCTCAGCAGCCGGCAGATGAAGAAAAAGGATCTGCAGTCAAAAACGAATCTGAGCTCGGCGGTGATCGCAAAGCTCGGAAAAGGGCTGCCCGTCCATCTCAATACGCTTCTCAAGATCTGCAGCGTATTAAACTGCTCGCTCGACGACATCGTGGACGTTTCCGCAACGATCCCGCAAAGAAGCTGAGGACGAACCGCCATGCAGACAATGACATTGAGCGGCGCGCTGTACGCCGGCATGATATCGAGCGGCGCAGACCACCTGGGCTGCTACCGCAAGGCGGTCAATGACCTGAACGTCTTTCCCATTCCCGACGGCGACACCGGCGACAACATGCTCGCAACGGTCTATTCCGGCGCGGACGCGGTTGATTGCGACGAGGAAGCGGACCTTGCAACGGTCGCAAACCGCAGCGCGCACGGGATGCTCCTCGGCGCCCGCGGGAACTCCGGCGTCATTCTTTCGCGGATCTTTTCCGGCATCAACAAGGGCTTTTCCGGCATCCGCGAGGCGGATCTTTCCGTGATCTCGCACGCCATGGAATGCGGCGTCGAGGAAGCGTACCGCGCGGTGCCCGTTCCGGTCGAGGGCACGATCCTGACTGTCTTTTCTGACGGCGTACGCTACGCAAACGGACGGATCGGCAGAGATTCCACGCTCGAAACGTACTTTTCCGATCTGCTCGGCGAAATGCAGCGCTCGCTCGAACGCACGCCGGAGCTTTTGCCGGTGCTGCGCGAAGCGGGCGTCGTCGATTCCGGCGGCGCTGGGCTCATCTATATTTTTGAGGGCATGCGCCGGAGTCTGAACGGCGAAGCGGTGGAGCGTGCACAAGTGCACACCGAAACGAAAAAGGTCGACCTTGACGCGTTCGGGACCGACAGCGTTTTGGAATACGGCTACTGCACCGAATTTCTTTTAAGGCTGCAGACCGCAAAGGGCGAGCCGGAAGCGTTCGATCTTCCGTCGTTCATCGAATACCTGAACAGCGTCGGAAACTCCGTCGTCGCGTTCCGCGAAGGCTCGATCCTCAAAGTCCACGTACACACGATGCGTCCCGGCGATATCCTGAACCGCTGCCAGCGCTACGGCGAGTTTTTGACGCTCAAGGTCGAAAACATGTCGCTCCAGCATAACGAAACCGAGCTGCCGGAAGTAAGCGTCACCGTGCCGAAGCCGCGCAAGAAAGCCGGCATCGTCGCCGTTGCGGCGGGCGCTGGACTGAAAGCGATGTTCTCCGATCTCGGTACGGACGTCGTGATCGACGGCGGACAGAGCATGAACCCGAGCACCGCGGACTTTCTGGATGCGTTCGACAAAACGAATGCCGACACGATCTATGTCTTCCCGAACAACGGCAACGTAATCATGACCGCGAAGCAGGCGAAGGACCTCTACCCCGCCTCCGACATCCGCGTTCTGAACACGCACACGGTCGGCGAGGGCTACGCCGCGATCTCCATGATGGATGCAAACGCGGGTGAGCCGGATGAGATTGTACAGGAACTCGAAGAAATCATCGCGTCCGTCACGACCGGCTTTGTCTCCCGCGCAAGCCGCGATGCCGATAAGGACGGCAAGCATGTGCACGAGGGCGATTTCATCGGTTTCATCGGCGATACAATCTATGTAAACGACCGTGACGCCGTTGACACAGCGATTGCACTTTCAAAGGAAATGCATGTCGACCGCTGCGGTGTGCTGCTGCTGCTTACAGGTTGCGACGCCGCGCCGGAGGAAGCCGACGC
>JAFOQN010000120.1 GCA_017393775.1 Clostridia bacterium | reverse complement strand
TAGATGAGCTGCACGGTCTTTCCGTACTTCGGAAGCTCCTTGAAAAGCCCTTCGAGCGCGTTTTCGCCGAAATAGAGTTTAGTCGGGTTATGGAAGGTAAAGGTTCCGAGCATGAGATCCCTCCGTTCAGCCGCGCGGCGGGATGTCGATCGCGATCGGGGCGAGGTCCGCATTCGCCGCCGCAAGGAATTTGTCGATCGGCTCCAGCTTGAAGCCGAGATCGGGCGTCTGATAGTGCATCGGCACGACGGTCTTCGGCGCGACGCGCTTCGCGATCTCCCATGCGGCTTTTCCGTCGACCGTATAGACGCCGCCGACCGGCAGAAGCAGCACGTCGCAGCCGCGGATCGCGGCGATCGTTTTTTCATCCGGCATGTGTCCGAGGTCGCCGCAGTGCACGAAGCGCTGTCCGTCCGCTTCGATGAGAAAGACCGTGTTCAGCCCGCGCTTTGCGCCTTTGACCTCGTCATGGAAGGTCGAAAAGCCCCGGATCGAAAAGCCCGCGAGCGTTTCGGGCTCGGGCGATTCCTTGACGACGGGTTCTCCGCCGATGCGCTCGACGGCGCAGTGGTCGTGGTGCCGGTGCGAAACGGTAACGACGTCCGCCGAAACCTCCGGAAGCTTCGGTATGCTCCGTTCGTCCGCGGGGTCGGTCACAAGCCGCCCGCCGGCGTCATTCGTGATCAGAAAGGTCGAGTGTCCGAGCCATGCATACTTCATAAATGATTCCTCCGTTCCCATAATAAGATCTTTGCCATGCGCCGTCTGCGGTTTTCCAGAGCGACGCGTTCATTTCCGTCGTGCGTGCGCGGCGCGGCAAGAAAGCGCTGTTCGTCGTCCGGCGCGGAAAACAAAACGGCGTAAAACCCGAGAAGCAGCGCAGGATCGTCCGGCGTTTCCGCATCCGCGTGACGGTATGCGATCCAGAGCCTGCGCGCAAAATACGAATCGTCCGGTTCCTCCGCTTCCGGCAGCTGCTTTGCGTACGCGTCGATCACGTCCGCCGTGAAGAAGAACAGCACCCAGCCGTTTTCCGAACGGACGTCAAAAAGAAGCGGCACATCAAACAGCGTGCACTCCTGCGCATGTGCCGAAAGCGTCTTTGCCGCAGCGTCCGTGTCCGTGCGCAGAAACGCGTTGGTAGCGAGATGCGCCTTTTTTGAGGGCTTCAGCACCGCCGAAACGCCCGTATGCCGTTCTATGAAGTTGGTTAACGCGGTTTCGATCGCGTCCTTCAGTGAAATCATATAGAAATGGTATCGGATTTTCCCGGAAAAGTCAACAGGTGCGGCACGATCCGATCAAAACGGTCGGCCTTTTTGCGGCGAAGCGCCGGCGCAAAAGCAAAGCATGCCGCGGAATGCGTATGGCGGTCCGAAAGGATTTATGCTATAATCAAAAAAACGTGTTCGGCGGGAGGTGCGCCATGACATTGTATGACAGGCTGATCAAGGTTAAGGACGAGGAATACCGGGCATTTCAGACCAAGCTGGTTCCCAATATCGATCCGGATACCATCCTGGGCGTCCGAACGCCCGACCTGAGGACAATCGCGAAAAAAGTCTATGAAAGCGCGGAGCGGGACGCGTTTTTAAAGGATCTTCCGCACCGGTACTATGAGGAAAATCTGATCCATTTTTTTACCGTTGCTTTGATCCGGGATTTCGACGAATGCGTAAAGGCGGCAGAAGCGTTTCTGCCGTACGTCGATTGCTGGCCGGTCTCGGACCAGGCGACGCCGAAGTCGTTCCGCAAAAACCGGCAGAAGCTTTTGCCGTATATCGAAAAGTGGATCGCGTCGGAGCATGTGTATACGGCAAGATTCGGGATCCGCATGCTGATGAACGAGTTTTTGGACGAGGATTTCAAACCGGCGTATTTGGAACTGGTCGCGTCTAAAAAGGGCGAGGACTATTATCTGAAAATGATGGTTGCGTGGTATTTCGCCACGGCGCTTGCAAAACAGTACAACGAGACCGTTCCGTACTTTGAAGCCCGCAAGCTCGACGAGTGGGTGCACCGTAAAGCGATCCAAAAGGCTGTGGAAAGCTTCCGCGTCACCGATGCGCATAAGGCATATCTGAAAAGCTTACGATAATGAATTTATACAGTATGAATGCTTCGCCTTCCCGGATGCGGGAAGGCTTTTTCATGTAAAAAGGTATGGATCGCAAAACGGTTGGAAATACTTTCTGCGAGGTGAAAAACAATGCTGAAACGATTTCTTACCGGTCTTGTACTGATGCTTCTTGCTGTGCTCGGCATTCTTGAGAGCAAAGCACCCGCAAAAACTGTTCTCACGTCGAGCAAGGGCGTGCTGCGCCTGCATGTGATTGCCGCGAGCGATTCTGACGAGGATCAAAGCGCCAAGCTTGCAGTGCGAGACGCGATCCTTCCGCTGTTTGAACGCGCGCAAAGCTATTCGGACGCGCGGGCGTTTCTGCTCATGCACGGACAGGAGATCCAAACTGCTGCAGAAACGGCGCTTCGGGAACGCGGGCTCGATGAAAAGGTGCAGCTCTCCTTGGGCAGGGAGACGTTTCCGGACCGCGTTTACGGCGACCTGTTGTTTCCCGCGGGCGAATACGACGCGCTGTGTGTGCGCATCGGCGCCGCCGCCGGGCATAACTGGTGGTGCGTGCTGTTCCCGCCGCTGTGCATCGTCAGCGATTCCGGCGAGCCGGTCGACCTCAATGAAGTCGAGACCGAAAGCTGGGTCGTGAACTTCCTGAAATCGGTCTTTTAAGGAGGGCGTATGCGAAAGGTATTGCGGACAGGCAAGCTGATCCTTCTGGCGCTTTTGATCGTCTGCGCGGCGCTGCCGCTGATGCGGGCGGAGGCGGCGCTGCGGCGCGGCTCTACGGGCGATGAAGTCGCCGCCGTACAGAAGCGTCTCCGGCAATGGGGATACTATTCCGGCGCGGTCGACGGCATCTTCGGCTATGCGACCGAGCGCGCGGTGCGATGGTTTCAGGAAAAGAACGGGCTCACCGTCGACGGCATCGTCGGCGAAAAAACCGCCGCGGCGATGGGGCTTCGGCTGTCCTCCGCGGTATCGGCGTCGACCAAGCCGGCGTCCGGCGACGTGTATCTGCTCGCGCAGTGCATTTACAGCGAATCGCGCGGCGAGCCATATAAAGGGCAGGTGGCGGTCGGCGCGGTCGTTTTAAACCGCGTGAAAAGCAGTTCGTTTCCGAACTCGATCTCCGGCGTGATCTATCAAAAGGGCGCGTTCTCGGCGGTCGACGACGGGCAGATCAATTTGACCCCGAACGATTCCGCGCTGAAGGCGGCGAGGGACGCCATGAACGGGTGGGATCCGACGGGCGGCTGTCTCTATTATTACAATCCCGCCAAAACAACCAACCGCTGGATTCGCAGCAGACCTATCGTGCTGCGCATCGGCAAACATGTTTTTTGTAAATGATACGCGTTTCAAAAAAAATCTGGCTGTTCGGACTTCCCGCGATCCTGTTGATCGGGCTCGCGGTGATGACCGTTGTGTTTTTTCAACAGCGCAGGACGATCGCGGAGCAGCAGCGCGTGATCGATGCGCAGACCGAAAGCGCTTATCGCGCGCTTTCAAACGATCTTAACGACCTGAACGTCGCGCTTTCAAAACTTGAAGCGGCAAGCACGCCGGCAAAGTTAAGTAAGACCTTTTCGGATATCAAGCGGCTTTCCGCAGGCGCGGCGCGCGCGCTGAGCCTGCTGCCGGTGGCGCAGGCGGATGACGGCGGGCTGATGCAGTTTCTGACGCGTACCGGCGATTACGCCGAATCGCTGATGGACCGTGTGCTGTCCGGGCAGATGCTGACCGAAGAACAAACGGGCTCGCTCGGCCAGCTCAGAACCTGCTGTTCCGGTCTTGCGGAACGGTACGACGGCGCATGCATGGACGGCAGCTTTCCGTCGCCGCCCGAAGACGGGTTTTACGGCGGCGAAACGGATGAGGAAAACATCACAAACTATCCGACGCTGTTATACGACGGACCGTTTTCCGAAAGCAGCGAGCAGGCGGAGCCTCTGGGTCTTCCCGAGGAGACGGTTGACGAAGCCGAAGCGCAGCGCATTGCCTCCGCGCTGTTTCCGGACAGGGTTTTATCGTCCGACGGACGCACGGAAAGCATGATCGTGACCTATGATTTCTCCGCGAACGACGAGAAAGGCGAGCTGTGCGTTTCAATCACCGAGCGCGGCGGGCTGCTGCTCTATTTCATGGGCACGCCCTCCGGCATGAAGAACGATCCGCCGGACGACGCCGAAAGCGAACGCCTGCACAAGGCGGCGAGCGCATACCTTGAACAACACGGCTTCGGAAAGATGGAGCCGTCCTACGCGCAGTATTACGCCGGCACGGTCGTTCTGAACTACGCCGCCATGCAGAACGGCGTGATCCTGTATGCGGACCTCGTGAAGGTCTACGTCGATCGCGACACGCAGGCGGTCATCGGGCTCGACGCGATGAACTATCGCTTTCATCATCGCGAAAGAGATCTTTCCCAACCGATCATGACAGAGGAGGACGCAAAGAATACGCTCTCCGACGCGCTTCAGCTCGAACACACGGCGCTTGCGCTGATCCCGAAATCGAACACGCGCGAGGTACTCTGCTACGAGTTCAAATGCACGCGCAGCGAGACGTTTTTCATCGTCTATGTCAACGCCGTTTCCGGTGCGGAGGAGGAGATTTTTGAGGTTCTGAACAGCGAAGAAGGCGATCTGGTGGTCTGACGGCAATGCCGTTAGGCATATGCAAAGCGGCAAACGAACCGAACAGACGGCGGCACGGACAAGATGGACACAAACGGTTGACAGCGATCCCATAAAAATGTATGATTTGATTGAAATGAGGGAATGGGGAGAGATCGCTATGCTGAAAACCGATCCGCGCTATGCGCAATACACTCAGATTCTGAAAGAAGAACTGCGTCCCGCCATGGGCTGCACGGAACCGATCGCCATCGCGTACGCGGCGGCAAAGGCGCGGGAAACGCTGGGCGCTGTTCCGGAGCGTCTGCACATCGAAGCGAGCGGCAACATCATTAAAAACGTCAAGAGCGTGGTCGTGCCGCATACCGGGGGATTAAGAGGCATTCCCGCCGCAGCTGCGGCAGGCGTGGTTGCGGGCGATGCAAACGCCGAGCTCGAAGTGCTGGCAAATGTGACAGCAGATGAGATCGCGGCGATGTCCGACTATATCGCGCGCATTCCGATCGAGGTCAAACACGCCGACACCGGGCGCATTTTCGACATTCAGATTACCGCGTTTGCGGGTGCGGATCATGCCACGGTGCGGATCGCGGATTATCACACCAACGTGGTGCTGGTGCAGCGCAACGACGAGGTGCTTTTACAGCAGAAGCTGACCGGCCGCAGCGACGACCGGCTGACCGACCGGTCATGCCTTTCGGTAGAAGGCATTGTGGACTTTGCGGATTCCGTGGATCCGGAGGACGTGAAGGCGGTCCTGGAACGGCAGATCGATTACAATATGGCGATCGCGAGGGAAGGCCTTTCCGGCAACTACGGCGCGAACATCGGCAAGACCGTTCTGCGCGGCAGAGAGAACGATATCAACTACAAGATGCGCGCATGGGCGGCGGCGGGCAGCGACGCGCGCATGAACGGCTGCGAGCTGCCGGTGGTCATCAACTCGGGCAGCGGCAACCAGGGAATCACGGCGTCCGTTCCGATCATCGTCTATGCCAACGAGATCGGCGCATTGCACGAAACGCTTTTGCGCGCGCTGTGCGTATCGAACCTCATCACGACGCATCTGAAGACCGGCATCGGAAGGCTGAGTGCCTATTGCGGCGCGGTCAGCGCGGGCGTCGGCGCAGGCGCGGGCATCGCGTATCTGAAGGGTGGACGGTTTGAGATGATCGCGCACACGGTGGTCAACGCGGTCGCCATCACGTCCGGCATCATCTGCGACGGCGCAAAGGCAAGCTGCGCGGCAAAGATCGCAGCGGCGGTCGACGCGGGGCTCCTTGGACTTGCCATGTATGAGGACGGCAACCAGTTTTTCGGCGGCGACGGCATTGTGAAGAAGGGCGTCGAGAGCACGATCGAAGCCGTCGGCAAGCTTGCGAGCCGCGGCATGCAGCAGACGGACAAAGAGATCATTCGCCTGATGATGGGAGATTGACAACCGCATCAAAGGAGATACAGGCATTTAATAAGGCTGTTCCGAAAACCGGAACAGCCTCTTTTATCATTTGCGATTAAGATTTTTTTCTCAGAAGCTTTGCTTTGATCACGTCTTTCGGATCCGAAATGAGAAGGATCACGATCCAGATGATCAGCGCAAGCGCAATGACCGAAAGACCGAGGAACAGATCGTTGAGCATATCTGCGGGTTCAGGCGCGAAATACGCTGCGCCGAGCTCCGCATACTCGAAAATCGCATCGATCAGCCACATCAGCGATGCGCCCCAGAACATCCAGCAGAGGATGCCGAGCTTCATGCTGCCGTCCGGTTGACGCTTATACCATAGTGAGGTTGTGATCGCCGCTGCAAATACGGTGACGAGCAGTGTCATATGGGAACCTCCTTATTTTGCCGCGGGAAGCGCCTTCAGCGCGCGCTTTTCCAGCAGCTTCGAACCGAGAAGCATACCAATCCACACGACCGTGACGATCAACGCCATGCAGACGCCCGCCGTTCCCATCTCATGCAGCATTTCGGATACGGCTTCCGGACCCTCGCCTGCCGCCGTCAGGAACGGGAAGTACGGAACGACCTCACCGTGCCAGACGTGCTCGAACGCCAGAAGAGCGGAGCCGCCCCACAGCATCTTATTCAGCCAGCCGAGTTTCTTCGAGAACGGTGTTTTCTCCATTGTGAAGCCGTCAACACTGGTCACGGTTTTTTCACCCGCGTTCTTTTCCTTCTTTTCAATCACTTTCTGCGCAATCGTGGTGATGATCGCTTCCGTCATCGGAACCAAAAAGCATGCCATACTAAAATACCCCCTGTATCGTTTTCATAGGGAGTATATCAAACCGTGCGGCTTTTCGGAAGCCCCATGGGGGGATGTTATCATTGAATCAGTTTATCGATAGCGTTCTCCAATTCTGCGATCACCTGCTGATCGTTCGATTCAACTGCGTGCACGATGCAGTGTTCGAGATGATCCTTCAGAATGATCCGGCTCGTCGCGCCGAGTGCCGCGCGCACGGCGGCAAGTTGAATGAGCACGTCCGAACAGTCACGTCCGTTTTCCACCATACGCTTGACCGATTCAAGATGTCCGATCGCGCGGGACAGGCGGTTCAGGACGTCCTTTGTATTTGTATGCTGATGCAGATTCTGATGACGCGCGGCAAACGTATCGGGTGTATGCGTATGATGCTCATCCATGTCGTTCGAGCTCCTTCCTCACTGACGTCTCAGTCTCAGTAAGCGGAATATTCCGTTCCCGGGCAATGCGCGCAAGGTCCTCATATTCGGCTTTTTCCCGGATAACGCCATATCCTTCCGACCGCTTGACACGCACCGTGCCGAGCGCCGTCTCGTATGATTCGACCGTGCGTGTAAGTATGTACCGTTTCGTTTCAACTTCACGCACACCGAGCGTCGTTGTATGCCGGAAGAACGCAGAAAGGACGTCTTCTTTTTTATCACACTTAACGATTGCACGGATCAGCGTGCCGGGACGACTCTTTTTCATGCCGACCGGAACGGTATAGACCTCGACGGCGCCTGCTTCAAACAGGCGTTCTGACGCAAAACCGATCTGTTCCGCGGTCATATCATCGATGTTGGCGGACAGCTCAAAAACCGTCTCCGTACCGCTCGTTTCCGTTTCACCGAGCAGAGCACGCACACAGTTTGCCGTATCAAAATCCTTTGTCCCCATACCGTAGCCGATCGAGGTCACGCGCATGACGGGCATCGGACAGAACCGCGCGACAAAGTGCTTCAGAAGTGCCGCACCGGTCGGGGTGCATAGCTCGCCTTTCACTTCACCGCCGTAGATCGGTACATCTTTGAGGAGGTATGCCGTCGCAGGTGCGGGAACCGGAAGTACGCCGTGTGTACAGCGAACCGTGCCGCTGCCGACATGGACAGGGGAGGCAACGATCTGATCCGGCGAAAGACGCTCCATGAGCAAGCAAAACGCCGTGACGTCTGCAATCGCGTCGAGCGTACCGACCTCGTGAAAATGGATCGCCTCGACCGAACAGCCATGCACATGGCTTTCCGCTTCCGCGATCAGGCGATAAACGGCAAGAGCATTCGCCTTGACTCCATCCGAAACTTGCAATCCGGTGAGAATCGATTCGATCGAAGCAAGATTGCTGTGCGCATGATGGTGATGCGTGTGATCGTAATGATGCCCTTCTGCCGGTTCCTGCTCTTCCTCGCCGTGGACGCGCACGGAAAGATGCGTACCCGCAATCCCGCATTTCTGAGAAGCGATCTTTTCATACACAACGTGCGGGAGGCCGATGCCGTTCAGCTCACGAACAGCGGATTCGGGATCGGGCATAAGCTCTATCAGGGCAGCACAGAGCATATCGCCCGCTGCGCCCATACTGCAGTCCAGATATAGTGTTTTCATTCTTCCGACCTTCGATTGTTTTCCACAAATCCCGCCTTATTCAGAGCAAGCACGATCGGCGGGATCAGCACGATGTGCAGAATGATGCCGGGCAATGCGTCGACAAAGCCCTTCGTTATAAAGATCGCGGGCGTAAACGCGTTACCGAGCATTGCCCACTTCGCCAATCCCCAGACGAGCCTGCCGACGATCATGGCAACAATCAGCGAAATATAGACGCTCCAGGGCTTACGCGGCAACATCTTGTAGAGAATCCCCGCAACTGCGCCGTACGCCGCAAGCTCAAACGCCATGCTGAATGCGTCCGGTCCCATGGCGGGCATTCCAAACAGCGCGGAGCGCAGTATCGGAGCGATTGCGCCGACCGCAAGCCCCCACGGCCAACCGCACAAAAATCCGCACAGAAAGACGGGAATATGCATGGGTGAAAGACGTTTTCCGATTTCAGGAATTTGTCCCGTTAAAAACGGAAGCACCATGCACAGTGCCAGACACAAAGCGGCGTAGATCATTCTTTTGAGATTCTTATTCATGTTTTCCCTTGTCTTTCTGTCTTCGGATTGACTGTTTTGTTTCCGATCGAAATGCCTGAGCTTAAAGAGCAATACAGTATAATAATTATAGAGATGTTCCGCGGCTTTGTCAATTGAATCGGGCGATTTGCGCGAAAGAAAGGACCTTGCCGAACAGAGAGAAAACCGGTATAATGAACAAGAACCAACCGTAAGGGGAAAACAATGGAAGCGTTCCTTGAATCCTTCACAGAGGTCGTCACGATTCTGCTTTTCGCTGCGCACCTTTCGTGGCTGATCCGGGACAACAAGGCAAAGAAAAACGCCAAAGCGGCGTAAGACGAAAGGAGAAGGGACATGCAGGGAGAACGAAAGATCGTTTTGAACACAGGCTGCGGCACGATGCAGGGCGTTGAGACCGCACGCTGCATTCGCTTTATGGGCGTGCCGTTTGCAAGGGCGGAGCGCTTTGCCTATGCGGAGCCGGCTGAACGATGGGTCGGCGTGTTCGACGCGACCAAGCCCGGTCCTGCCTGCCCGCAAAACCGCGCGGTGCACGAGCACCTGGAGCATCCCACGCGCCGGTTCTATAAGCGCGAATACCGCGAGGGGCAGGACTTCACTTACGATGAGGACTGCTTAAACCTCAACATCTACGCGCCGAAGGACGCGAAGAACGCGCCGGTCATCGTCTATTTTTACGGCGGCGGGTTCGATTCCGGGATCAACTGGGAAAGCCCGTTCGACGGCTCGGCGCTCGCCGCGCGCGGAATCGTCACGGTCTTTGTAAACTACCGCGTAGGTATCCTCGGCTATCTTTGCCATGAAACGTTGAAAGCAAGATACGGCAGAGAGGGCAACTTCGGACTCGACGATCAACTTCAGGCGATTCGATGGGTCAGGGCGCATATCGGCGAGTTCGGCGGCAATCCGGAAAATATCACGCTGATGGGGCAGAGCGCAGGCGCGATCTCGATCCAGTACCTGTGTCTGAATCCCCGCAACGAGGGGCTGTTCCGCCGGGCGATCATGATGAGCGGCGCGGGCAAGTTCCCGGAATTCTCCCTGCCGAAGCCTGCCGAACAGGCGCGGGCATACTGGCTGCAGTTTATGGAGACGGCGGGCTGCAAAACATTCGACGAGCTGAAAAGCGCCTCGCTTGACACGCTGTTCGATACCGTTGAAAAGATGAAAAACATCCGCAGGGATGCGATCTATTACACCATGCCGGTCATCGACGGCGTGCTGCTCAAAGGTCCCGTGGACAGGCTCATCAAAACGCCGCTTGCGATCGACTATCTCATCGGCTATACAAACAACGACATGTTCGCGCCGGTCATGGCGTGGATCGGCAATCACTACGGGAAGCAAAACGGCGCATATCTCTATTATTTCGACTTGAACGCGCCGGGCGACGACAACCGGGCGTTCCATTCCTCCGATCTTCGCTATGCGTTCGGCACGCTGGACCTCAGCTGGCGTCCCTACGGCGCGCGCGATTACGAGGCGTCGGAACAGCTCGTGACGTATCTTGCAAACTTCGCAAAGTCCGGCGATCCGAACGGCGCGGGACTTCCCGTGTGGGAAAAGGCGGGGCACGGATTGCGCGCGCATGTGCTGCACATCGCGCCGAAAGGCACAAAGATGGGACATGCGCATTATTTCACGCTGCTCAAAAACATGCTCACAAAGGGGGATCCGAAGGCATGAAGTTCGATCACCGGTTTGCTTTGACCGAAGCGGGACCTTCGATGCGGGTGTACGAAGCGGACGGCGCCGCCGCGCGGCTGGATTTCTTCGAACATATCCTGCGCGTCGCGGTGCTCAGGCGGGGCGTGCCGCCGCTGCCGACCTGGAGCGTCTGTCCGGATGGGAACATGCCGCTTGCGGGGCGCGACAAGCTCAGCACCGACGGCTTTCCGCTTGAATCGCCTGCCGTGACGGAAACGAATGATACGATTTCCTTCACGCTTTCCGGTGTGCGTGTTTCGATCGAAAAGAAGAATTTCCGCATCACGGCGGAAAACGAACACGGCGTCCTGTACCGCGACCGCAGCGGGCTTGCGTACAATTTCGAAGG
>JAFOQN010000119.1 GCA_017393775.1 Clostridia bacterium | reverse complement strand
GTTGAAGTCCCCTCGCGGGAGCGATATTTCTTGCGGCACAATAAAGGAGGAGAGTGATACCTTGACTGACGAAATCCGGTTTGAACATATTTCCATGGAGTTTCCGGGCGTGCTCGCAAACGACGACATTTCGCTGTCGATCAAAAACGGCGAGGTGTTCGCCCTGGTCGGCGAAAACGGTGCAGGCAAGTCGACGCTGATGAACATCCTGTACGGCATCAACACGCCGACGGCGGGCGAGCTTTATGTGCGCGGCGAAAAGGTCACGAACTTTTCCCCGAAGGCGGCGATCGACCGCGGCATCGGCATGGTGCATCAGCACTTCATGCTGGTCCCGTCGTTTACCGTCGCGCAGAACATCACGCTCGGGCGCGAGCCGAAGATTGGCAAGGTGCTGTTCGACAACAAGAAGGCGGAGCAGCTCACGCGTGAGCTTGTGAAGGAGTACGGGCTTGAGGTCGATCCGTCCGCCGAAGTGCGGGACATCTCCGTGGGCTTACAGCAGCGTGTGGAGATCCTGAAAACGCTGTATCGCGGCGCGGACATCCTGATCCTCGACGAGCCGACGGCGGTGCTGACGCCGCAGGAAACGGACGAGCTGTTTGAGGTCATCCGGCGCATCGTACGCGAGAAGCAGATGACCGTCATCATCATCACGCACAAGCTTTATGAGGTCATGGCGATCTCCGACCGCGTCGGCGTCATGCGGCAGGGAAGATTGATCGGCGTCGAAAACACCTGCGACGTCGATGAAAAAAAGCTCGCGTCCATGATGGTCGGCCGACCCGTGCTGTTCGATCATCTCGAAAAAACTGGAACGACGGGCGACGTGGCGATCGAGGTCAAAGACCTGTACGTTGCGGACAACCGCGGACTGCCTGCGGTGCGCGGCGTATCGCTGAAGGTGCAAAAGGGCGAGGTCCTGGGCATCGCGGCGATCGAGGGCAACGGACAGAGCGAGCTGCTCGAAGCAATCACCGGCATGCGGAAGATCAATCGGGGGAAGGTCACGGTCTGCGGCCGTGACGCAACGGGCAAAACGCCCGGAGAGATCCGCGCGCTGGGGCTTTCGCATGTGCCGGAGGACCGCTTGACGACCGGCGTCGACAAGGTTGCGTCGGTTTCGGACAACCTGCTCATCGGCAGGCAGAAGGAAAAACGATTTAATCTCTTCGGCTTCCATCAGCGCCGCAGCACGGTCGACCGCTACGCCGAGGAACTTTACAGGAAGTTCGATATCCGCGGCGCGGGCATCCATACCGAGGTCGGCTCGATGTCCGGCGGCAACATGCAGAAGGTCGTCGTCGCGCGCGAGTTCAGCTTCGACACGCCGGTGCTGGTCATCTCACAGCCGACGCGCGGCGTGGACATCGGCGCGATGGAGTTCTTCCACACGCGCATCATTGAGCAGCGCAACGCAGGCGCGGCGATCCTCTTGAGTTCCGCGGACCTTGACGAGGTGTTCCGGCTTTCGGACCGCATCATCACGCTCTACGAAGGAAAGATCACCGGCGAGTTCAAAGCGTCCGAGATCACAAAAGAGGAGATCGGTCTCTACATGACCGGCACGGGAGAGGGGGCGAAGGCATGAAGGCGTTTTTGCAGCGATTGAAGCAGAAGTTTGATTTCGGCTACCTCGTCGCGCTGGTCGTCAGCCTTTCGGTCGCGCTTCTGATCGGCACGGTCATCCTCGCCGTCACCGGGTTTGACACCGGAAAAGCGCTCGGCGCGCTGCTCGGCGGATCCTTCTCCTCGAAGCTGTATTTCGGCAACATGCTCGAATACGCGATGGTGTTGTGCCTGTGCGGCCTTGCGTGCGATGTAGGCAGCCGGGCGGGCATCTTCAACGTCGGCGGTGAAGGACAGCTGATCCTCGGCGCGCTGTTTGCCGCGCAGATCGGCGTGTGGCTCAAGGACGCCTCCCCGTGGATCGCGATCCCGTGCGCTGCGCTCGGCGCGATCGCCGTCGGCGGGTTCTACGCGTTCATTCCGGGCGTTCTGAAGGTCAAGCTGAAGGTCAACGAGGTCATCACCACGATCATGCTGAACTCGGTCGCGGTGTTCATCTGCGGCTACTTCTCAAAGGGTCCATGGAAAAATCCGAGCCCGCGTGTGGTCAGCGACACAAGCCCGCTGAACCGCTCGTTTATGTTCGGAAAGCTCATTCCGAGCTCGAATCTGTCCACGGCGATCCTCATCTCTGCGGTGCTGACATTTCTCGTATGGTACATCCTGCAGAAAACGACGAAGGGCTATGAGATGCGTCTTACGGGCGACAATCCGCGCTTTGCCCGGTTTGCGGGGCTCAAAGCGGATCGGATTGTCATCATTGCAATGGTCGTTTCCGGCATGATGTGCGGTCTTGTCGGGATGTTTCGCGTGTACGGCGCCGCCGGCAAGTACCAGTCCTCGATTTCGAACGAATACTACTTTGAAGGCCTGATGGTCGCGATGATCGCGCAGTATCAGCCGATCCCGACGATCATCATCTCCCTGATCTTTGCAGTCCTTAAGTGGGGCGCGATTTACATGGAGGATACCGTCGGCGTACCGATCCAGATCTACTGGATCATTCAGACCGCCGTCATCTTCTGCATGGCGGGTGAAAAGGGCATCCGCGCCGCGATCCGTAAGGCAAGGGAGCACCGCAAAGCACAGCGCGATATCCTTGCGCGCAGGGAAGGAGGTGCCGCGCATGAATGAGAACACCTGGAATTTCTGGACGGTCGCATCCAGTACGCTGAACCAGATGTTAAGAAGCGCGACACCGGTCGCACTGGCGGCGCTCGGCGGATTGATGACCGAGCACGCGGGCATTATGAACATCGGCATGGACGGCATGATCCTGATGGGCGCGTTCACCGCGGCGGCGGTAAGTACCGCGCTTGCGAGCGCCGCGCTCGGTATCCTCGCTTCGATCGTCTTCGGTATCCTCGTCGGGCTGTTCTTCGCGCTGTTTGCGGTCAAGCTCCGTTCCGATGAATTCATCATCGGCTGCGCGCTGAACACGTTTGCAATGGGCATCACAGTGTACCTTTCGCGTTCGCTGTTTGACTCGGCGGGCATTTCGAACGCCCCGCATCTCGGAAACATCGCGATCCCGCTGATCCGGGACATTCCGTTCCTCGGCAGCGTCGTCAGCGGACACAGCCTGTTTGTGTACCTCACCTGGGTGCTCGTGGCGCTCATGTGGCTGTTCGTCTACCGCACGCCGATGGGCTTCTGGATCCGCGCGTCCGGTGAATCGCCCGAAACGCTGCGCACCGCGGGCAAGGACCCCGAAAAGATGAAGTGGATCGCTTCGATCCTGTGCGGCGTGTTCTGCGGGCTTGCCGGCGCGCATCTGTCGCTCGGCAACCTCAACGGGCAGTTCGGTCAGCGCATGGTCGCAGGACGCGGCTATATCGCGTTCGCCTGCGTCATCTTCGGCGGCGCGAACCCGATCAAGGTATTTCTCGCCGCGCTGATGTTCGGCTTCTTCGACGCGATCGGTCTGCAGATGCAGAGCTCCAAGCTCGTCGACGCCGACCTGACCTCTGCAATTCCGTACGTCATCACGATCATCATGATGGTCTACGTCGTCGTCAGCGGACAGCGCAGAAGAGAGCGCATCGCAAAGCAGCAGCTCAAAAAGCTGGAATAGAATAACCGTAACCGGCAGCCGCGTATAACCTGCGCGGCTGTCTTTTTATCCAAAAAAACGGAAGAAAGCCCTGTACAAGCGCGAATATTTGCGGTATACTTAAATTTATGAAACGCTTTCTGCCGCTGCTCGGCGCAATGCTGATACTTGCCTGCACGGCACAACCGAATCCGGCGATCGAGACGACGGAACCGCCCGTGACGGAGGTTCCGGTGACTGCGCCTGCGGTCGAGGACGACGTGATCGCCGCGATCGAAACGGAAGCGCCCGTGTCGCTTCCGCCGGTGCCGACGCCGGAACCGACGCCCGAGCCCACGCCCGAGCCCACACCGGAGCCCACCCAGACGCCGGATCCGTACCGCGGTGAAACGGTTACGGAATCGAAGACCAATCCGGCGTTCTGGTACTGCGCACCGACCGAAGTGCTTGCAAGCTACGTCACCGGCATGACCTTCCCGGAGAATCCGAAGGACTGCCCGGTCAAGATGAAGGACCTGCGCTATGTGCACATTCTGTACGTCGATTTCGATGATGCGGAGCACGAAGGCGCGCTGCTGGTGCATAAGAAGGTCGCAAACGACGTGATCGAGATCTTCGAAGCGCTGTATGACGCGCGGTATCCGCTGCGCTCGGTCAGGCTTCTGGACGATTACGGCCAGCCGTTCGACGACGGGCTTTCGATGTCGGCGGACAACACCTCGGCGTTCTGCTGCCGCAGGGTCACCGGCAAGAAGACCTTTTCAAGACACAGCTACGGCACGGCGATCGACGTCAACCCGGTCGAAAACCCGTACATCAAGCCGGACGGAAGCTTCTCACCGAAGGAAAGCGAGCCGTATATTGACCGCAGCGACCTCCGCCCGGGCATGATCACCGAGGACGACCTCTGCTACAAACTGTTCACGCAACACGGTTGGAAGTGGGGCGGACATTTCAAAGGGCAAAAGGACTATCAGCATTTTTCAAAGGACGTGAAGGGGGTTACGCCATGACCGAACAGGAGATCCTTGCGTATCTTGAACAAGACAAAGTGCTTCGCATCGACATGATCGAAGCGGTCAAACGCGGCGGCGCAAAGATCCTGTACGCCGAACCCGACGCGGTGCTTCTGATGAAAATGGACCGCTTCTGCCTGGTCGTATCCGACACGGTCCAGGCAGGCGAGCGCGCACTGAAAACGGTTCCGGAAGGCGTTCGTCTGTTCGTGGCGCATAACGAAGCCTCGCGCGATGCGGTGTTTAAGACGTTTCCGAACATCAACCACGCCTCGGCGTGCTGGCAGGCGTATTATCCGGGGAAGGACCCGATCCCGGTGCCGGACGTGTGCGAGATCAAACCGTTCCCCTTGGAGCAGGTTCCGTTTCTGATGTCGGTCTACGACCCGGACGGCAATCCCGCGCGCTATGAGGAAGGCGTAAAGCGCGGCGACGTGCTTGCCGCGTACGTCGACGGAGAGATCGCGGGATTCATCGGCTTTCACGGAGACGGCTCCGGCGGCATGCTGGAGGTTCTGCCGAAGTTCCGCCGGCGCGGCATCGGTTCGGCGCTCGAGATTGCACTGCATAACCTGGCGCTTTCCCGCGGCTGGACGCCGTACGGACAGATCTACACGACAAACAACGCGTCGAGAAAGCTGCAGGAATCGCTCGGCATGACGATCTCCGACGGCGCGATCTACTGGATGTACGAAGAATCCGACTGAGAACGCGTTTTCAGACGGGGCTTCATTCCGCGCCTGTGCATCTTTGATGCGCCGGGCGGCGCGAAATGCAAGGAGTCAGACGCAACGCGCATGTCGCTGCGTCTGACGGATTGATGTGAGTAACAAAACAGGGACGGGCATTGCCCGTCCGTTGAAGCAATACACAAACCATTTTGGAGGAACATATGAGGGTAAAGAACATTTTGGGCGAACGGTTCAAGGAACGTGCGTTCGACATCGAGAGTCAGAATCTGATGACGCGCGGCGGCTATATGAAGCAGGTCGGAAACGGCATCTATTCGCTGTTTACGCCGGCAAAGCGCATCCAGAACAAGATCGAACAGATCCTGCGCGAGGAAATGGACGCGATCGACGGACAGGAGGTCCTGTTCCCGGTCGTCATGCCCGCGACGCTCTGGCAGAGCTCGGGCAGATTCGACTCCATCGGCAAGGAGCTTTTGCGGTTCAAGGATCGCGGCGGCGCCGACATGGTCCTCGGCATGACGCACGAGGAGGCGGCGGTGCAAATGGCGATGAACGTGGCGGGCACCTATCAGAAATACCCGTTCATGATCTATCAGATTCAGACGAAGTTCCGCGACGAACCGCGCGCAAGAGGCGGATTGATCCGCGTGCGCGAGTTCACGATGAAGGACGCGTATTCGTTCCACACCACGCAGGAGGACCTCGAAGCGTACTACAAGCGCTGCTACCGCGCGTATGAGCGCATCTATGCCCGCGCAGGCGTGCCTGAGGTCATCGCGGTGAAATCCGACTCCGGCATGATGGGCGGCAAAGTGAGCCACGAATTCATGCTTCTGACCGACATCGGCGAGGATTCCATTGTGATCTGCCCCGAATGCGGCTTCCGCGCGAACATGGAAGCATGCGACGCGATCACCGAGAACGCTGCGGATGAGACGCTCGAACCTTTGACCGAGGTCTTTACAGGGGATGCCAAGACGATCGAAGAGGTCGGTAAGTTGCTGAAGATCACCGACGAAAAGACCTGCAAGGCAGTCGTCTATCAGCGCAACGCAGACGATTCGTATGTGCTGATCTTTGTACGCGGCGATAAGGAGGTCAACGAGACCAAGCTCACGAATTATCTGAAGGCGGAGATCCATCCGGCGCTCAACGTCGAAAACGCGAACCTTGCTGCGGGCAACATCGGCCCCGTGGACCTCAGGACGAACGCGACCGTGCTGTTCGACCGCTCGATCGTCGGCGCGACGAACCTCGTCTGCGGCGCGAACAAGCCTGAGTATCACTATACGGGCTTCACGCCTGCGCGCGATCTGCCCGAAGACACCGAATACCTCGATCTTTCCAAGGCGGTCGAGGGCGGCATCTGCCCGAACTGCCGCAAGCATAGCTTAAAGGTGCGCCGCGGCATCGAGGTCGGCAACATCTTCCAGCTCGGCAAGCGCTATACCGAGGCGATGGGCATGACCTACGATGCAGAAAACGGCGAGCGCAAGAACCCGATCATGGGCTGCTACGGCATCGGCGTCGGTCGTCTCATCGCGTCCGTGTGCGAAGCGCATCACGACGATTACGGTCCCATCTGGCCGATCACGATCGCGCCGTGGCAGGTCGAGATCTGCGCGCTTCGTATCGACGATGAAAACGTCCGCGCAGCCGCAGAAAAGCTTTACAAAGCGCTCGAAGACGCAGGCGTCGAGGTGCTCTTCGACGATCGTCCCGTCTCCGCGGGCGTCATGTTCTCCGACGCGGACCTGCTTGCCGCGCCCGTGCGCGTCGTGATCTCCCCGAAGACACTTTCGCGCAACGCGTTCGAGCTTGCCGCACGCGACAAGTCCTTCCGTTTTGACATTGCGATTGACGGCGCCGCCGAAACGGTGCAGGCGAAGGTTAAAGAACTGATCGCTGCGGTCAACGCCAGGATCCCGGAACGCATGTAAGCAGCAAATACAATCAAAAAGAGACTTGACGGTTGTCAAGTCTCTTTTTTGTTACCGCACTTTATCCGGCTCGACAATGGAATAGACGAGCATCTTGCCGTAGGCGAACTGCCTGCGTAAGAGCTCGTATCGCGCCGACCTGCCGGACGGACGCCGCGGGTCACGGCGCCAGGGGGGATCGGTCGGGTCGACGGTGGTCGTGTTGACCACGCAGTTCGGCACCAGCTCCTTGAATTTCTCGATCTGCTCCTTCGGAATGTCGGGATTTCGGGAGATCCACAGCCGTTCGAGCTCGGTCAATCCGTAGAGCGGCGTGATATCGGTGATAAAGTTCATGCAGAGATTTAAATGCTTGAGATGCTTGCAGTTCGCGAGCGGCGAAACGTCCGTGATGTACCCGTGAAACAGCTCGGCATATTCAAGATTCGGGCAGTTTGCAAACGCGGACAGATCCGTCGGCTGATAGATCGCAAGGATGCAGACCTCCAGCTCCGGCATGTAGGCGATGAAGTACGGATTCTGGATCAGATTGTGTCCGAGGTCGATATACTTGACCTCGTTGCAGTAGATCAGCGGATGCACGTTCTCATCCGTCAGCATCGTATGATGATTGTACAGGTTCAGCCGCAGCATCTTTGAATCGGACCGGAAGGCGTACTCGCCGAGATGGATCATCCAGGCGATCTTCGGGGAGGGAAACTGCGCGCGAAGCTCCGCCATCTCCTCGTCGGAAAATCCGCACTCCTCCATTTCCAGCAGTCTGACGTTTCGAAGCGCGGGAAGCACCGAAAGGAGCTCCTCCTTCCGATCCGCGAGCGGGATATTGCTGAAACTTACAACATCGTCGGTCAATGAAAACGTCCGGTCGAACACGGTGACGGTAAGATGCACGCGCAAATCCTCCCGCACCGATTGCAGCACACCTGCGTCTTTGAGCGTCCAGTCGGAGGAGCCGTCCGCGCGGTCCAACTCCACGTCCGTAATCTTCGGCAAAACCCCGATCGCTTCGGCAAGCTCCGCGGCATGCTCGGGGGAGATTTCGGAAAGATCCAGTGCCGTTTCGGTATCGGAAACGGTCAGTCCCGCGACGGTCACGGAATACGAAAGAACAGCGTCCGGCAGCGCGGAGGCCACCGCTTTCACCGTTTCCGGCGGCATCGGCTCTTCTACGGAAAGAGTGCTGAGCTTCGGCAGATAGGCGAGCACAGCCGGATCCGGCAGGCTTTTTACGCGCGCGGTGACGGTGTCCGGCGAAAGGATGGCGTCGCCGACCGGGACCGTATAAATAACCTTGACGTCCGGATGCGCGTCACGGTAAGCGAGGATCGCGTCAAAGCAGACGCTGCCGGAGACGTCCAGCGTCTGAAGCCCTTCCATCTGTTCAATCAGCGCAAAGTCCTCCGCGTCCACCACGGCGCAAAGCGTTCCGTCCTCCGGGACGGCGCCCTTGACCGCAATCGGCGTGGGCTCCGGAGTCAGCGCGGGCGTCGGTTCTGCCGTCGGTGCTTCGGATGCAGAGACGGACACGACGCCGGATGTTTGTTCCGTACCGGCACAGCCCGCAAACGCCGGCAGCAGGCAGAAAAGGAGCAGCAAAGGAATCAATCGACGCATCGAAAAGACCTCCCGTTCATGATACGATCAGTATAGCATAAATTGTCAGAAAACAACAGCCTCTTCGGACAGAAAGCACCGTCGGAAAACGTCAAAGATGCGGGATAAACCGCATCGAAAACGTCCGCGGTGTCGATTTTACAACTCCGTTACAACTTTGTGACACTTTTTTGACGTTTTGGACGCATCCCGATGGTATTCTCAATCTGATAAACAAAATTGAGAGAATCTGTCATGAAACGAATCATCGTCATTTTTCTTATACTGGCGCTGCTTGCCGCCTGTCAGCCCACGCCGGAAACGGAGTTTGTCACGCATAAAGACACCGAGGAGATGCTTGAAAAGGCGGCGGCGACGCCGGTTTCCGACGTTGTTGGTTATTCGGGCAGTACGGACGCAAACGGCGAGCTGCCCGAAGCGCCGCATATCCGCGAACGGTATCAGATTCCGGAAACGCTTTCCGAAACCGTCACCGAGGCGGACGGGCATTTTACGGTCAACATCGACGCGCGGGTCGAGGTCCCGGACGTCGTCGACATCCCGATCATCCGGGTCGAGCACGGCACGTTTACGCAGGAAGAGATCACAAGGTTATACAACGTCCTGACAAAGGGACGACCGCTTTATCATAACGGCAATCAGATGACAAAGTCGGAGATTGCGGAATTGATCGCCCGGCTGGAGGATGAGTTGAACGATCCGAACAGCAAGCTGGAACCGGATGAAAAGGAATTGCTTGAGGAGCATATCCGAACAAACAAGGAGCGTTGGCAGACCGCGCCGGACACGGTCGACGAGGATGTTTGCGACGGCACGATCGGCGTGATGCAGTTTGAGGAAAACGGCAAAACCTTCACGCGCTACGGATTCCAGGCATTCTCGCGCGACTCGCTCCCGCAGATGTACTGTCAGGCGGAGATACCGAGCAGTGACCGCTTCAATGAATGCAACTTTTGGTTTTCCGACCTTCGTTCGCTTTTGAGCGGATCGGACGGCGATATCAAGATCCGGATCAAGGATCCCCAAAACCCCGTGGAACTTGCCGAATATCCGAACGTGACCTACACCCCCGCGCAGGCGATGACGGATACGGAGACGTTCTTCCGGGACAACGGCTTTCCGTTTGTCAAAGCGGACACAGTCACCTTTTTCCCAAGCAAGGACGGCAGCCAATACGGGTATCAGGTCAAATGCGTGCGCGAGTCGGAGGGCGTTTTGGGAACAAATCCCGGCTTTTCGACGGGCGGCTACGGACCCGAAGGGTATACGCCGGTCTGGCAGTATGAGCGGATCGAGGTATGCATCGACGCGGAGGGCATCTATCGTTTCAGCTGGCATGCGCCGCTGAAGGAAACGGAGATCGTCCTGCC
>JAFOQN010000118.1 GCA_017393775.1 Clostridia bacterium | reverse complement strand
TTCCGTTTGTCAACACCTTTTTTCAAACTTTTTTCAAGTTTTTTCGCCGCCCTTTCGGACCGCTTTTCGGTGTCCCTCGCTTCCCTGTCGCGAACGTGCCTTATATTACTCCTACTCTCCTCAATTGTCAATACCCTTTTTTGACTTTTTTCGTATATCTTTTCGGCTTTTCGTCCCACCTGCAATGCAGGTTGAAAAGCCGCACGCAATGTGCTATAATACCTGCATATCATACATGATATGAAGAAAACGGAGGTTTTGTTATGACAGCGACCCGGAAAGCTTCGGAGATACGCGCGGCGCGGAAACAGCTTCGCGCAGTCACCTCTGTTCGCCGTTCCGTTTTCTATTTTATGCGGGCGATCCTGATGCTGCTTGTGATCGGTGCGCTGTGTATTCTTTCCTTTATATCTGCAGCCCGTATCAGCAATGCTTACATCCTTGTAAACGAAGGAATGTCCATGCGCGCGGAATGCATCCTGAAGAACAGCTCCGAAAACGACCTGACCGCCTACTTCAGTCTCGGCTGCATTCAGGACGACGCCGACGCGCGAATTAACGACGCTGCGCCGTATGCAGTTATGACCGTCTCTTCCTATGAGTATAGATTAAAAATCCGGGATCTCCATATCCTGCCCTGGCAGATCGGCACCTATGTGGACGTTGTAGAACAGATCCGCGGCATCAAAGGAACCTTCTCTGCAGAATCCGGTGCAGGGAGTGCTGTTCCGGAGTGGACGCCGCGCAAATACCGTCTGCATCTTGCCAAGGCGGAAGGGCGCTGGCTGATCGAATCGATCGAGCTTCTGGAACTGAATCCAAAGCTGGACGTTCCCGCTACGCCCGATCCGGATGCGGAACCCCTTCCGATCGTGACGCCCACACCCGTTCCCCCGGATACGCCTGCTCCTGCACATGATTGAACCCTATCCCGCCGTTCACCCTGTTCTGCTTGCGCCGATGGCCGGTTACACGGACGTCGTGTTTCGCACGCTTTGTTCGTCGTTCGGCTGTGACCTGACCTGCACGGAAATGATCAGTGCAAAAGGGCTGACCTACGGCAACGAAAAGACCGGCGGCTATCTGGCGGTCGGCGAAGAGGAGGACCGGATCGCCGTACAGCTGTTCGGGCATGAACCGGACCTTCTGGCGGAAGCGGTTTCCATCACGGTCGACCGTCTCGGTCCGCGTCTTGCCGCCATCGATCTCAACATGGGTTGTCCGGCGCAAAAGATCGTCAGTAACGGCGACGGCAGCGCGCTGATGCGCACACCCGCGCTTGCGGGAGACATCATCGAAGCGGTCAAGCGGGTCTCCCCCGTTCCGGTCACGGTGAAGTTTCGCAAGGGCTGGGACGACGATACCTGCGTTTCCTTTGCAAAAGTTCTGGAATCCGCCGGCGCCGACGCGCTTTGTCTGCACCCGCGGACCCGTTTGCAGCAATACAGCGGCACGGCTGACCGGATCGCGATCGCGGCGGTCAAGGCGGCGGTCCGCATCCCCGTCATCGGCAACGGCGATATCACCGACGGAGAAAGCGCCGTCGCCATGCTGCGTGAGACCGGCTGCGACGGCGTGATGGTCGGACGCGCGGCGCTGGGGCAGCCGTGGATCTTCCGCGAGATCAAGGCGGCAATTGCCGGAACGCCGTATGCGGCGCCGACTTTGCCGGAACGGTTGGAGGTCGCGATCCGGCACGCGGAACGCATCGAAGCGAGCAAGGGACCGCACGGGCTTGTGGAGCTTCGCAAGCATCTTCCGCGGTATCTGCACGGGATACGCGGCTCGGCGGCACTGCGCACGCGCCTGAACGAAGCAAAAAACGCGGCGGAAATCCGTGAGTTTTTGCTTGACAGTCTCAACGACATAACTATATAATGATATGATTCCCAATACGGAGCAAAGGAGAAACACTATGGCTGGCATTTTGATGACCCGCGAAGATTACGAAAAACGCAAGGAACATCTGCAATATCTGAAATCGACCCGCACCCTTGAGATCGCGGAAATGCTGAAAATCGCACGCGGCTTCGGCGACCTTTCCGAGAATGCGGAATACGACGCCGCAAAGGACGAGCAGGCGAAAAACGAACACGACATCGCGGTCCTCGAAGAAGAGCTTCGCACCGCGCAGATCATTGAGCACTCGGCGCAGTCCGGCGACAAGGTCACGATCGGCTCCAAGGTCACCGTTCGGAACACCGTGCTCGACTCGGAAATGCAGCTGGAGATCGTCGGCTCGATGGCGGCGGATCCCGCTGTCGGCAAGATCAGCAACGAGTCCCCGATCGGCGAAGCGCTGCTCGGCCGTCTCGTCGGCGACACCGTTCCCGTTGTCACCCCCGGCGGCACCATTCACCTCATGATCGTCGACATTCACTGAATCGGAGTATATTATAATGGAAGAAATGAACATTCCGCAGGAGCTCAGCGAGGAACAGCTTTCCGAGCTGCTGCAGATTCGCAGAGATAAGCTTACGGCACTGCGCGAGGCCGGCAAAGATCCGTTTTTGGTCATTACCTTCCCGCAGTCGCATCACAGCGCCGAAATCGTCCGGGATTTTGACTCGCTCGAAGGAAAAGAAGTCAGCATTGCAGGGCGCATGATGTCCAAGCGCATTATGGGCAAAGCAAGCTTTGCACACCTTTTAGACGCCGCAGGCGATATCCAGTTCTACGTCAAGCGCGACGACGTCGGTGAAGAAGCGTATGCCGATTTCAAGACGTACGATATCGGCGACATCATCGGCGTCAAGGGCTTTGTGTTCAAGACGAAAACCGGCGAAGTATCCGTCCATGCACAGGAGATCACGCTGCTTTCGAAGTCCCTCCGTCCTCTGCCCGAGAAGTTCCACGGGCTCAAGGATCCGGAGCTTCGGTACCGTCAGCGCTTTGTCGACCTGTTCATGAACGCCGGCGTGCGCGAAACCTTTAAAAAGCGCAGCGCGATCATTGCTGAGATCCGCCGCTATCTCGACAACGAAGGCTTCATGGAGGTTGAAACGCCCGTGCTGAACACGGTTGCGTCCGGCGCGTCCGCGCGTCCGTTTGTCACGCACCACAATACGCTCGACATCGATATGTATATGCGCATCGCAACCGAGCTGCATCTGAAGATGTGCATCGTCGGCGGGCTTGAGCGCGTGTACGAGATCGGACGTCTGTTCCGCAACGAGGGCATGGACGCAATGCACAATCCCGAGTTTACAACGATTGAAATCTATCAGGCGTATACCGACCTTCGCGGCATGATGGAGCTGTGCGAACAGATCATGTCCCGCTGCTCCAAGCTCATCAACGGCACGACGAAGATCACGTTCCAGGGGCAGGAGGTCGACCTCACGCCGCCGTTCCGCCGCCTCACGATGAACGACGCAGTCAAGGAATACACCGGCAAAGACATCTATGCCTGCGCAACGGACGAGGAAGCCCGCGCGATCGCAAAGGAGCTCAATCTTGAGCTTAAGGACCCGGAATCCACAAAGGGCAAGGTGCTTGCCGAGGCGTTCGACGCGTTCGTTGAGGACAAGCTGATCCAGCCGACGTTTATCACCGATTACCCGATCGAGAACTCTCCGCTGACCAAGCTGAAAACCGGAAGCCGGGATATCGTCGACCGCTTCGAAGTATTCATCTGCGGACACGAATACGGCAACGCGTATACTGAGCTGAATGACCCGATCGACCAGCGCGCGCGCTTTGTGCAGCAGGCGAAGGAACGTCAGAAGGGCGACGATGAAGCCATGCAGATCGACGAGGACTTCATGCTGGCGATGGAATACGGCATGCCTCCGACGGGCGGCATCGGCATCGGCATCGACCGTCTGTGCATGCTGCTTACCGACGCGCCGACCATCCGCGATATTCTGCTCTTCCCCACAATGAAGCCGAGAGGACAAAAGCCGCAGGCTGAAGAAGTGCATAACGCTGCCGAACATGCAGAATGTGCCTGCTTTACCTGCCCCTCTCAGGAGGCATGCAAAGCAGCACAGGAAGCGGCGCAACCAGCGCCCGCCGAGGAGAAGATCGACTTCAGTAACGTGGAGATCGAACCTCTGTTCAAGGATTATGTGGACTTCGAGACCTTCTCTAAGTCCGATTTCCGTGCGGTGAAGGTGCTGGCCTGCGAAGCCGTGCCTAAGTCCAAGAAGCTGTTGAAGTTCACGCTGGACGACGGCACCGGCGAAAATCGCACGA
>JAFOQN010000117.1 GCA_017393775.1 Clostridia bacterium | reverse complement strand
CTTATACTTGTGCGTTGCACGAAGGATCGTAACGATTTCCTTCTCGGTGGGCAGGGGGATCGGGCCGGAAACCTGTGCGCCCGTTCTCTTGGCGGTGTCGACGATCTTTTCGGCGCTCTGGTCGATCAGACTGTGTTCATAGGCCTTGAGCTTGATACGAATTCTTTGATTTGCCATACTTTTTTCTTTCCTCCTAAAATAGTTGTTGGGCAGTACACAGAGCCGTGTGTTTCCCTCTCATTTTTTTACACAGCCTTTCGGCTGTGGTCGGTGGGACGGCACGGGAAACTGCTATTTTTGCCCCGTCCGTTCGGACGTCGGATATGCGCGAAATTACCCGGAATGGCAACCGGCAACCTCCGCTGCACTCCTGCGCCGCATGATGAAAGACACCTGGGCGGCGCGAACATTTGAACTATACACTATCCGTTCAAAAAAAGCAAGCATTATTTTTTATTTTTCTAAAATATATTTTTGTTAAAAAACCGCCTCCGTGCGGTTGAAAAACGCAGGCGTGTATGATATATTATAAATGAAGAAAGTTCGGAGGTATATTACTATGGATGAAAAGATTCGTCGTATCGGTATCCTGACGAGCGGCGGCGACGCCCCCGGCATGAACGCGGCTGTTCGTGCAGCGGTGCGCACCTGTCTCTTGAACAAGATCATCCCCGTCGGCATCCGGCGCGGCTACCAGGGTCTGATCCACGCAGACGTCATGGAAATGAACGCGCGCAGCGTCAACGGTATCGTCGACCGCGGCGGCACGATCCTCTACACCGCGCGCAGCGATGACTTCGTAACCGAAGCGGGTCAGCACCGCGCGGCGCAGACCTGCCGCTACCTCGGACTGGACGCCGTGATCTGCATCGGCGGCGACGGTACGTTCCGCGGCGCACTCGCGCTTTCGAAGCAGGGTGTCAAGGTCATGGGCATTCCGGCGACGATCGACAACGACATCGGCTGCAGCCACTACACGATCGGCTTCGACACCGCGGCAAACACGGCAGTGCAGGCAATCGACAAGCTTGCCGACACCATGCAGTCGCACGAGCGCGTATCCGTCGTCGAGGTCATGGGACGCCACGCCGGTCATCTTGCGGTCTATGTCGGACTTGCGGTCGGCGCAACCTCCATCATAATCCCCGAGTTTCCCTACAGTTTCGAACATCACGTCATCGAGAAGATCCGTGAAGGCCGCATGCACGACAAGCATCACCACCTGATCATCGTTGCGGAGGGCGTCGGCAAGTGCGACGAGATCTCCCGCCGCATCACCGAGGAGACCGGTCTCGAAGCGCGCGTGTCCATCATCGGCTACATCCAGAGAGGCGGCAGCCCCACGGCGCGCGACCGCGATATGGCGTCCCGCATGGGTCATTTCGCCGTCGAACAGTTGCTTGCCGGCAACACGAATCAGGTCGTCTGCTATCGTGATTCGCGCATCGTTCTGACGCCGATCGAAGAGGCGCTTCAGATGAAGAAGAACCTCGACGCATACATGTACCGCGTCTCCAGCGATATCGCGCTTTGATCCGCAGGAAGAAACAAACATGAAGTTCTGTACGAATTGCGGCGCCGAGATCGAAGAGAATGCCAAATTCTGCGCAAACTGCGGCGCGTGCCTTGAACCGGCTACACAGTCTGCGCAGCCGGTCCGTCAGGAAGCGTATCAACAGCCGACTCCGGACATCGATCCGTCGGACAAGTATCGGGGATTCCCGATGAAGTGGTATAAATTTCTCGTATACTTCGTCCTCTGGCTCGGCGTAATCATCAATCTTTACAACGGCGTCAATCTGATCACCGGAAACGTCTTCGGCGATGTCTCCCCCGGGCAGGTGTACCGGCTGTTCCCTGCGCTGAAGGCTGTGAATATCATCTTCGGCATTCTGGTCCTCGGTCTGGCGGCGCTCGAATTGATCGCTGTGATCAAGCTGCTTCAGCTGGCTTCCGTCGGTCCGAAGCTTTTGATCATGATGTATCTTTCCGGCATCGTTCTGACAATCATCAGGCTCCTCTTCATGTCGATCGCGACGGACGGCTATCTGTCGATCCCGGATTTTCTCAAGGATCCTTCCGTCATCTCCGGGCTGATTGCGGCAGGCGTCATGACCGTCGTCAATTGGATCTACTTTAAAAAGAGGAAATCGGTTTTTGTAAACTGAAAGCAGTACCGAACGCAAACGTCACGACGCTGTCAAAGATCGCAGCGGGCTCCTTTTCGCAAAAGGAGTCCGACATTTCTAAACCGTAAACCGTATTATAGAAAGGAAGCAAATGAATACCGCATTATTTACCGAATTTAAAAACCGGATCATCGAAAACTGCGGCAAGGTCATTGTCGGGAAGGACGAAGTCATTCGCCAGATCGGCGTGTGCCTGATCGCGTCCGGTCATGTTCTCCTGGAAGACCTCCCCGGCACGGGAAAGACCATGCTGCTCCGCGCGTTTGCAAAGAGCATCGGCGGGGACTTCAAACGCATTCAGTTCACGCCGGACATCCTGCCCTCCGACCTCACCGGCATCCATTTCTACAACCAGAAACAGGGCGAGTTTGAGTTCCGTCCCGGTCCGCTGTTCGCGAACGTCGTGCTTGCGGACGAGATCAACCGTGCGGTCCCGCGCAGCCAGTCCGCGCTTTTGGAGGTCATGGAGGAACGGCAGATCTCCGTTGACGGCAAAACGTTCCGGCTTGATGAGCCGTATATCGTCATGGCGACGCAAAACCCGGTCGAATCCTACGGCACCTTCCCGCTGCCCGAAGCGCAGCTGGACCGTTTTCTGATGAAGCTGTCCATGGGCTTTATGACGCCCGAGCAGGAAAAGAGCGTTTTGCACCGCGAAGATTCCAAGATCATCCTCGATTCGCTGTCCCCCGTGGTCGATGCGGAAATGCTTTCGGAGCTCAGAAGCACCTATCACGAAGTCAAGGTCAGCGACGACGTGACCGATTACATCATGTCGATCATCACCGCGACACGTCAGAGCGACCGTCTCGCATACGGCGTGTCCGCCCGCGGATCTCTGGCGCTGTACCGCGCAAGCCAGATCACCGCCGCAATGGACGGCAGGAACTATGTCCTTCCGGAGGACGTCAAGCATGAAGCGATCCCGGTGCTGACGCACCGTATCGCCGTTGCCATCAATAACCGCAGCCATCTGAAAAGTGCCTCCTTCATCCAGGAGCTGCTCGATACGCTGCCCGTCCCCCTGGAGAATCGGTAAGACGGCGTCTTTGGATCGGAGGTTCGAATGACCGCCATTATTCCTGTGCTCTGTGTGCTGGTGACCGTTTTTGTGCTTGAACTGATGAGTCTGAACGCGCTGAAACGTCTCACCTACCACTGCGAAATCAATATGTCCCTGACGGAGCCCGGCGAGGTCGCTGCGCTCACCTATCGCGTGACCAATACTTCGCCATGGCCGATCATGTTCGTCGGGTTCTCTTTCCTGTTCCACGACATGGTCGAGGTGCGTGAATCCGAGACGTGGCAGAAGCGACACGGCACCCAAAGCTTTCTGAGCAGCCTGTTCGGCGGCGAGCTGTTTCTGATGCCGCATCGGAGCTTCAAGGGCACCATTTCATTTTCCCTGAAAAAGCGCGGCGTCTACCCGAATCTCGGACAGATCTATCTGGAAGCCGGAGACTTTCTCGGCTTCAAGAGCAGTGTCATGTCATACGATCTCGGTCTCGGCATGGTCTGCACCGCGAAACTGTCCGATCAGGAAGCCGATATGCGCGTGATCGGAGGACTGCTCGGCGAGATTTTCGTTCGGCGCTTTATCTGCGACGATCCGAGCCTTGTGATCGGTTACCGGGAATACTCCGGGCGCGAACCGCTGAAGGATATCTCATGGGTGCAAACGGCAAAGCTCAATTCGCTGATGGTCAAGAACCACGACTTTACCACCGACTGTGACGTGATCGTCCTTGTGGATATCGAACCAACGGAGGCAAACATTGCCGAGCGCTGTCTGTCCCTGGTGCGGACCGTCTGCGAATATTTGGAAGCGGAACGGATCCCGTACGCGATCCGGTCCAACGGCGATCTGTTTGAAACCGACCGCGGCATCGGGCGCAAGCACCTGTTCGAGATCCACCGCCGGATCGGCGTCTCCAGGTTCACCAAGTACCGGGACTTCACGGAGCTTGTCAACCGTTCCGTTCAGTCGCGGCATGGAAATCACGGGCTCATCGCGATCCTGCCGCAGCACGATCTCTGGATTGAAGCCATGATCACGCAGGTCGGCGTCCGCACGAACACCGCGACCTCTGTGCTGGTCAGCGAGGAGGATCCGTCATGAAAAACGCAGCATCCTACCGGATCACAGCCTTCACCTGCTTCTACTTTGCCTTCGTGTGTCTGTTTTCGTACTTCCGCACATGGAATTGGCTGCCGGCAATTACGGTTGCGCTGATCTTCATCTTTTCTATGATCGGCGCGCACGTCAAACCCTTGCCGCTTCGCGTGCTGGTCTCGCTTGTGCCGTTTGCGCCCGCGGTGTATGCAGCGCTTGTTCCGGGCGATTTCATCACGGCGGTGATCCTTGCGGTGCCCGCATTGTTCAACGTCATCATGCTGACCGCTGGTCGGGACATCCCGCCGCTGTACCGTCTCCGTCACGAGTTCTATGTGCTGGCGGGGATCTGCTTCCTGCTCTCCGTCATGCTGCTGGTCACATGGCTGAATCCGCTCCTGCACAGATGGCCGGCGTTCGTCTATATCGGCGGCTGTATGCTGTTCGGCATTTTGGAGCTGCGGGCAGCGCGGGCGGGACAAACCGGCAGCGTGCGCTGGCAGGCGGGCAACGCCGGATTCTTTCTTCTTCCGGTCACCATCTCCGCCGTCATCGGCGTGGGGCTGATGGTCGCATTCGAGTATCTCGTGAACTGGCTTGCGCAGTTCTTTTATGACGAAGGCGTCGAGGCTGTGCACAGCTCCCCGTCGCCGATCTATGTGGACACTGCAATTCGGGTCGATCCCTCTGTTGTAGGTGTCTCGACCGCGGTGCCGGTGCCATTGGAAACCAACGCACCAAATCGGGATGCGAATATCCGCGCCTACATTCTCGACTGGCGCTGGATCGCGATCGGCGTCATTCTGATCGCTGCCTGTGTGCTGCTGATCTATTTCCTGACCCGCAAGAAGAAATCCGATCTTACCAAGCAGGAGGAGCTCGATCTGTCGCTGGAACGCGAGATTGCCAACGCCTTCTCCATTCGCAGAAACGACATGCCGGAAGACGACTTCAACCGTGCGAAGGTCCGCGAGCTCTATCGGCGCTACATGCAGTATCTGCGGTCGCGCGGCATTACGATCATTCCGAGCGAAACGACGCACGATATTTCCGATTCCGCGTTGTCCGTCACCGACGACGACACCGCGCTGCGCACCGTTTACCGGCTGTCCCGCTACGACCGCGATGTGGCGATTACAGACGAGGACGTGAAATTCGCCGAAGAATGTTATCTGCGGCTTGTCTCCTATCAAAAGGAAGATACAACCAAAACAACCTGATCCAAGCACACAAACAGCAAGACGCGCGCGAAATGCGAGCGTCTTTCTTCCTATATATATGGTATCTCACAGAAGCATTATTGACTATATCTTGCGTCAGTCGAACAGAAAGCGTTTTAAGGCGTCCGGCGTATCGAAATACAGCGGACAGTTCTCCTGTAAGAATTGCCGGATCTCCGGCACGTCGTACGCCCAGCCCGCCGCCGCGAACGGTACGCCTCTGCTATTTGCCATGTCGTAGCCCGGCTTCAGATCGTCGACCATCAGAAGATCCTCCGGCTGCAGGTTCAGAATGCGCATGATCTCGTCCAGCGCGTAGGGGTTCGGCTTCCGAAGTTCTCTCGGCAGTTCCCAACCGTAAACGAGCGTCGGCGTGGGCAGACCGTTTGCCGCATAGTCGCGCAGAATGTTCTCTTTGAGCGAATGCGACGCCACGCAGACATATCCGCCGCGCGCGATCTGCGTCCGCATGATCTCGGCAATACCGGGAAATACCTCCGGCACATGTTCTTTCACATACGCACGCCAGATTTCAAGCTCGCGGGCGGACTCCTCCGGTGTGAAGTGCAGCACATCCTCGCAGTACGGCAGAAAGCCGGGATCGAAATTGATGCGGAAATAGGTTTCAAGGTCCATCGTGACGCCGGGACGCAGCTCTTCAAGCGCGACGAGGAACGCCGGATGATGCACATGCTTCGTGCTGTTCATCACGGTATCGTCATGGTCGAGGACAAGGCATTTGTATTTCAGGCCGTGCATCCTCCGTCCTCCTTTCATTCGCCATCGGTAAATTTTCTCGAGTATATCACAAAGCAGCGGGTTTCGCAACCGAACTGACCGGAAATGCGAAGGATCTCTGCTTTGACGTGTTGTTGGAAGATCCTTCGTCATCCCTGCGGGATTCCTCAGGATGACAAAAAAGAAGGTTCTTCGACAATGAGAGTCGGCATGTGATTCATGGTTTTG
>JAFOQN010000116.1 GCA_017393775.1 Clostridia bacterium | reverse complement strand
GCCGAGATCGCGTCCGCCGCCTGCACGAGCACCGCTTCGATCGAGTTGGGATCGACGTCGCCGTGGTGCGCCATGATGCAGTGGATGACCGCGTTGTTCTCGCGATACTTTTTCGCAAGGTCTGCGCCGATCTGCGCGTGGCTGCCCTCGACCTCGTGGTCGATGGACTTGCCGATGTCGTGCAGGAGACCTGCTCGTTTTGCGAGCGCGACGTTTGCGCCGATCTCGCTTGCCATAATACCCGCAAGGTGCGCGACCTCAATTGAGTGCCGCAGTACGTTCTGACCGTAGCTGGTGCGGTACTTCATTCTGCCGAGGTAACGGATAAGCTCATGATGCAGACCGTGTACGCCGACTTCAAGAACCGCGGCTTCGCCCGCTTCACGAATCGTCTGATCGACTTCCTTGCGCGCCTTCTCGACCATCTCTTCGATGCGCGCGGGATGGATGCGTCCGTCCATGATCAGCTTTTCGAGGCTGATGCGCGCGATCTCCCTGCGCACAGGATCGAACGCGGACAGGATGACCGCTTCCGGCGTGTCGTCAATGATGAGGTCGACGCCGGTCGCCGTTTCGAGCGCGCGGATGTTGCGTCCTTCACGACCGATGATGCGGCCCTTCATTTCGTCGTTGGGCAGCGGCACGACGGACACGGTCGCTTCCGCAACGTGGTCCGCGGCGCAGCGCTGGATCGCCAGCGAAACGATATTTCTTGCACGCTTGTCGGCTTCTTCCTTGGTGCGCTGCTCGATCTCGCGGAGCATGACTGCCGCTTCGTGCTTTGCTTCCTGTTCGGCACGGTCGAGCACCATGGTCTTTGCTTCATCCAGCGTAATGCCGGAAATGCGTTCCAGTTCCTCTTCCTGTTTTTTATACAGAGCGTTGATCTCGTCCTCTAATTTGTCGAGCTTCTTGGTGCGATCGTTCATCTGCTGCTCGCGTGTTTCGACCGCTTCCAGCTTCTTGTCCAGCGATTCCTCGCGCTGGAACAGTCTGCGTTCGTTCTGATTGATTTCGTTTCTGCGTTCTTTGACTTCCTTTTCCGCTTCGCTGCGGATCTTGTAGGCTTCGTCCTTGGCTTCCAGAACCTTTTCTTTCCGGATCTCTTCCGCTTTCTTCTGTGCTTCGTCGTACAGACGCTTTACGGCGTCCTCAGCCTTTTCCACCTTTGCTTCCGCGACGTTTTTACGGTAGCGGTAGCCGATCAGAACACCGACGGCGCCGAGGATCACACCTGCGCCGATCAATATGTAGTGCAACCAATCCACGTTATTCTTCTCCGATCTATATCAATATAACCGAGCATACTGCCCGGCTATATCACATAATCGATTCAAGTTTTTCGAAAAAGTTCAGCGCGCAGCTCTTGCGCGGTAAGCGTTCCGTAAATCTATCTTCCAAAACTATGATGAACACACTTGGCAGTGCAGGATTACTCGATAATATTGTAAACGCATTTTCATGCAAAGTCAAGGACCGATCTGCATAAAAATCGCAATTCCGTATCATATATCTTTCGCGCAAAGAGTCTGTGACGGGATTCGGAAAAAACGAATCTCGTCACTGTTTGTCCGTGAGAACCGTATGATCTCTATGATTTCTTCTGATGGCACTCGCCTGCCATCGGGCAGTGCGTGCAGCCGCTTCCGCAGGAGGAGTGCCCCTTGCGTTTGTCGTGCATCAGCGAGATCACGATCGCGGTCACCGCTGTCGCGAGCACAAGCAGGATCGCGATCGTCAAAAGATTGTCCCTGAGCCAGTCAAACATGTTGCATGCTCCCTTCAAAGGTGAAATTGCCGCCGCCCCGAAAGAGCGGAACGGCGGCATACGCTTTATTTCACGCGGACCTTCTGTGTCAGCGTCGTCGCTTCCTTATACTTCCTGATGAAGAGCATATAGACGAACGCGCCGAGCACAAGGATCGCCGCAATGAGGCCGATCACATGGACGTTTCCGGTGAAGATGCTGCCGAACTGATAGATCATCAGCGAGATCGCGTAGGCGAACACCGTCTGATAGCCGATCGCGAACCACGTCCACTTTGCGCTGTTCATTTCGCGCCTGATCGCGCCGATCGCTGCGAAGCACGGCGCGCACAGCAGGTTGAACACGAGGAACGAGAAGCCGACGATCCCGGGCATTGCCGCGCCGAGCGCGGCATAAGCTTCCTTGCCGCCGTAGAGAACGCCCATCGTGCCGACGATGTTCTCCTTCGCGACGAGACCCGTGACGGACGCGACGACCGCGCGCCATTCACCCCAGCCGAGCGGCGCAAACAGCCACTGTACGTATCTCCCGACGGTGCCGAGAATCGAGTATTCGATCGCGTCCTCCGCAAGCATGCCGAACGCGTGTGTTTCGGGATCGACGCCGAAGCGGGACAGGAACCAGATCACGATCGTAGACAGCAGAATGATTGTGCCCGCCTTCTTGATGAAGGACCAGCCGCGCTCCCACATCGAGCGGAGCACGTTGGAAAGCGTCGGCCAGTGGTACGCAGGCAGTTCCATGACGAACGGAGCAGGATCGCCCGCGAACATTCTCGTCTTCTTCAGCATGATGCCGGAGATGATGATCGCCGCAGCGCCGATAAAGTATGCGGATACCGAGATCCACGGAGAGCCGCGGAAGATCGCGCCCGCGATCATGGCGATGAACGGCAGCTTTGCGCCGCAGGGAATGAACGTGGTCGTCATGATCGTCATGCGGCGGTCGCGTTCGTTTTCGATCGTACGGGACGCCATGATGCCCGGAATGCCGCAGCCTGCGCCGATCAGCATCGGGATAAAGGACTTGCCGGAAAGACCGAATCTGCGGAAGATGCGGTCAAGCACAAACGCGATACGCGCCATGTAGCCGCACGCCTCGAGGAACGCGAGCATCAGGAACAGAACGAGCATCTGCGGCACAAAGCCGAGCACCGCGCCGACGCCGGCAACGATACCGTCCTGAATGAGCCCGTAGAGCCATTCCGGAACGCGCAGATTGCCTTCCCCGTCCAGAAGCAGTTTGTCGATCAGCGCCGGGACGCCGGGCACCCAAACGCCATAATCGGCCGGATCGGGTTCGTCGAACCCTTTTTCTTCAAAGTACGCGATCGCATCCTTGAAGGACATGGCGTTGACGTCCTCATCCGCATCCGCGGGGACCTCGTCAAAGTACACGGTGACGTCGGATAGCGCGAGGGTCTCCTCGTCCTGCACCTGCACGACCGCAGTCGCTTCGCCGGTCGTGAACGCTTTGAGTTCCTCGATCGTCGCGTCCGCGTCGAACGCTTCGTTCTCTGTGTCGATTTCAAAACCGTACGCTTCGAGCGCGTTGAACGCGGCGCTATAATCATCTGCGGCTTCCTCGGCTTCCCTGTCGCCGATGCCGACGAGATGATATCCGTCGCCGAACAGACCGTCGTTTGCCCAGTCGGTCGCAGGCGCGCCGACAGCGACCATGGCGATCCAGTACACGAGGAACATCACTGCCGCAAAGATCGGCAGACCAAGCCAGCGGTTGGTGACCACGCGATCTATCTTGTCGGACACGGAGAGCTTGCCTGCGCTCTTTTTCTGATAGCAGGTCTTGATGACCGTACCGATGTATACATAGCGTTCGTTGGTAATGATGCTCTCCGCATCGTCGTCCAGCTCCTTTTCGGCAGCGGCGATATCCTGCTCGATATGCGCCTTGGTCTCCTCTGACATTTTGAGTTGCTCCATGACCTTGCCGTCGCGTTCAAAAACCTTGATCGCATACCAGCGTTGCTGCTCCTCCGGCATGCCGTGCACAACGGCCTCTTCAATGTGCGCAAGCGCATGCTCGACCGGACCGGAGAACGAATGCTGCGGAACGGTTTTGGTACTCTGCGCAGCATGAATTGCTTCCTCCGCCGCCTCTGAAATGCCCGTGCCTTTAAGCGCGGAGATCTCCACGATCCGACAGCCGATCTGTTCAGAAAGGCGTTTCGTGTCGATCTTATCGCCGTTCTTTTTGACCACGTCCATCATGTTGATGGCGACGACCACCGGAATGCCAAGCTCAACAAGCTGGGTGGTCAGGTACAGATTGCGCTCAAGGTTCGAGCCGTCCACAATGTTCAGGATCGCGTCGGGGCGCTCGCTGATCAGATAGTTCCTCGCCACGACTTCCTCCAGCGTGTACGGAGACAGCGAATAGATACCGGGAAGGTCCGTGATGATCACGTCGCTGTGATTCTTCAGCTTGCCTTCCTTCTTTTCCACTGTGACGCCCGGCCAGTTGCCCACGAACTGGTTGGAGCCGGTCAGCGCGTTGAACAGCGTTGTTTTGCCGCTGTTCGGGTTGCCCGCGAGGGCAATGCGAATACTCATATAATCCTCCTCTATCGTTAGCAGTCGCTAACCAATGCTTGAAAAAATAAGGCGCTTGCCTTTTTGTTCCGAATTATTCTTCTACTTCGATCATTTCCGCGTCCGCCTTGCGAAGCGAAAGCTCGTAGCCGCGCACCGTTACCTCGACCGGATCGCCGAGCGGCGCAACCTTGCGGACATATACTTCGATCCCTTTGGTGATGCCCATGTCCATGATGCGGCGTTTCACCGCGCCTTCGCCGGTGAGTTTTTTGACCTTGACCGTTTCGCCGATCTTTGCGTCTCTTAACGTTTTCATTGCGTCCTCCTTAAATCATGATTTTCTGCGCCATCTTTTCATCGATGGCAATGCGTGATTCCTTGACGTTGACGATCACATTGCCGCCCATCCGGGAAATGATCTGCACGGTGCCGCCGACCACAAATCCAAGATTACTGAGGTGGTGCCGGATCTCGTCCGTACCCCTGATGCTGCGGATCACGTTGACCTCGCCGTCGTCTGCAAAAATGAGAGGCATCATAGCACTCCTCCTATCGGCTGTTAGCATTTGCTAACCGCATGACTGAAATATAATGGCTAGCCTTGTCTAACCGTTATTCATTATAGTTAGCATTTGCTAATTTGTCAAGTCCCGATTTTGCCGAAGTGCAAAATATACGATACTTGCATTTCGCCGCCGGGTTCGGTATAATAAGATGACAATGTGTAAAAGAGGAAAATCTATGTCCCTGTTTGAATCCGGAGAAATGTATTTGGAGACGATATTAATCCTGTCTCAGAAATTAAATGCCGTACGTTCGATCGACGTAGCGGAGTATATGTCGTATTCAAAGCCGTCGGTCAGCAGAGCCATGAGCATCCTGAAAAAAGGCGGCTATATTGAGATCGATACGCTGGGACATATTACCTTGACTGAAAGCGGCAAAGAAGTGGCGGAACGTATCTATGAGCGTCACAGGATCCTTTCGGAGATCCTGATGCGCCTCGGCGTTGATGAACAGACCGCAACGGACGACGCCTGCAAAATGGAGCACTATATCAGCGACACATCGTTTGCAGCGATCAAGGAGCACCTTAAAACGCATCCGACCGTTTGAACCGGACAACCGCACACGGCAAAGCAGGATGTCGGGAATCCCGGCATCTTTCTTTTTGGTTTGTTTCCCCTGCACCGGATCAAAAGTCCTCTTGACATCCGGAAAAAACATGATATGCTGATAGTAGGTTAGTGTTCGCTAACCACGATGCCGGACGGCTTTCTCTCCTCAGGAGACATGGTCCGGAATCCGGTTTTAAAACAGGAGGACATAATGTATAAAATAACGGCAAGAATCGACGGAATGATGTGCGGGATGTGCGAGGCGCATGTCGCGGATACGATACGTGCGGCGTTTCCCGATGCGAAAAAGGTGAACGTCTCGAGGAAACGCGGCGAAGCGACCTTCCTCTCGAAAAACGGGCTCGACAGCGAAAAGCTGAAACAGGCGATCGACGGCATCGGTTATACGTTCGTATCCGCTTCCGCCGAACCGTACATAAAGTGCGGATTGTTCGGCTGACGGAGCGTAACAGCAATAAAAGGCATACATACGATAAAAGCAGACACACTCTTTGTGTCTGCTTTTTCATTGATCGACATTTGTCAGAAATCGAACAGCGAGATCTGCTTGTTTTTCGGCATATCGCCGAATGCGCCGCACTGCTCGAGCATCGAGACGATGCCGGTGTTTGCGCCGGTCTCGTTCGCGAAATCTTCGATCGTCGGATACTTCACGCCGGGCTTTCTGCGTTCGCAGATGGCGATTGCCTGTCCCGCGCCGACGCCGGGGATCGCGTCGAACGGCGGGCGCAAAGCGTTCCCTTCGATCAAAAACTTGGTCGCGTCGGACTTATAGATATCGACGGGCAGCAGCTCGATCCCGCGGACATTCATCTCGTATACGAGCTCCAGGATCGTGACAAGCTCCTTGTCCTTCTTCTTTTCGCTGTCGGTCTTCTGCGAAGAGGACGATTCTTTTTCGATCTCGTCGATCTGCCGTTTCACCGCCTCCGGTCCGCCCGCCGCGCGCGTGATGTCGAACGCGTCCGCGCGTACCGTGAAATAGACCGCGTAGAACGCCAGCGGATGATGCACCTTATAGTACGCGATGCGGAACGACGACATCGAGTACGCGACCGCATGCCCGCGCGGGAACATGTACTTGATTTTCTTGCACGAATCGACAAACCATGCGGGGATCGATCCCTCGACCATCGCCTGCTCCATCTCGTCGGTCAAGCCCTTGCCCTTGCGCACGCGTTCCATGATCTTGAACGACAGCGACGCCTCCATACCGTGCGCGATGAGATAATTCATGATATCGTCACGGGTGCAGAGCACTTCGGATAATTTTGCGATACCGCCCGTAACGAGCGGTTCGGCGTTGTTCAGCCACACATCCGTGCCGTGTGTCAGGCCCGCGATGCGGATCAGCTCCTCGAACGTCGTCGGACGTGTGTTCTCCAGCACCTGCCGCACAAAGCCCGTGCCGAACTCCGGCACACCGAGCGTACCCAAAGAGCAGCCGATCTCGCTTAGATCGATATGCAGCGGTTCTACGGTCGAGAACAGCATGCGTGTATCGGGATCGTCCAGCGGGATAGAACGCGGGTTCAGCCCGGTCAGCGCTTCGAGCATATGCAGCGCCGTCGGATCGTCGTGCCCGAGGATATCGAGTTTAACGAGACGGTCGTCCATCGCGTGGAAGTCGAAGTGCGTGGTGATCGTGTTTTTATCGACCTTGTCCGCCGGATACTGGATCGGCGTATAGTCATAGACCTCGGTGTATTCGTCGTGATCGCGCGGGACGATGACGATGCCGCCCGGGTGCTGGCCTGTCGTGACCTTGACGCCCTCGCAGCCCTTTTCGAGCCGCTGGACCTCCGCGGGTGAGAATGTACGTCCCGTCGCCTCTGCGAACGAGTAGACGCATTCGAAGGCTTTTCGCTCCGCAAGGCCGGAGATCGTACCTGCGCGGAATGCGTGTCCTTTGCCGAACATCTCTTCGACGTATTTATGCGCGACCGGCTGATATTCGCCGGAAAAGTTCAGATCGATATCGGGGACCTTGTCGCCCTTGAAGCCCAGGAACACCTCGAACGGGATCTCAAAGCCTTCTTTATTCAGCATCGTGCCGCACTTCGGACATGCGCGGTTCGGCATGTCCGCGCCGACGCTGTATTTCTCTTTGTCGATGTCGAAATCGGAAAATCTGCAGTTCGGACAGACGTAGTGCGGCGAAAGCGCGTTGACCTCCGTAATGCCCGCAAGCATCGCCACAACCGATGAGCCGACGGACCCACGCGAACCTACGAGGTACCCGTCGGACAGCGATTTTTTGACGAGCCGCTGCGCCATCAGATACAGTGACGCGTAATGGTTGCCGATGATGGAGTTCAATTCCTTATCAAGCCTTGCCTGTACGATCGGCGGCAGCGGATCGCCGTAGATCTCGTGCGCACGGTTGATCGCCGTGTTCTTGAGCTCATCCTCCGCGTTTTCGATCGTCGGCGAATGCGTACCGTCCGGGAACGGCTTCAATTCGTCGCACATATCCGCAATGCGGTTCGGCACGTCGATGACGACCTCGTGTGCCTTGTCCGCTCCGAGATAGGCAAACTCGTCGAGCATTTCCTGCGTCGGTTTGAAATACAGCGGCGCCTGCTGTTCGGCGTCTTGAAAGCCGAGCTTGCTCATCAGAATCGCGCGGTAGATCGCGTCGGTCGGTTCCAAAAAGTGTACGTCGCCGGTCGCCGCAACGGGCTTCTGCATCCTTTCGCCGAGCGCCACGATCCTGCGGTTCAGATCTCTGAGTCCCTCGTCGTCTTGTACCGTGCCCTCGCGCTTCAGAAACGCGTTGTTACCGATCGGCTGAATCTCAAAATAATCGTAAAAGGATGCGATCTTTTCGATCTGATCCTCCGGCTCTCCGTTCAGAATCGCACGGAACAGCTCGCCCGCTTCGCATGCGGAACCGACGATGAGATCACTCCGATAGAGCATCAGCAGCGATTTGGGAATCTGCGGGCGCACATGCAGATAGTCGAGATGCGACCAGCTGATGAGCTTATAGAGGTCCTTCATGCCCTTCTGCGTCCGGGCGATCAGAATAATATGGTTTGTGCCGCGCTTCTCCTTCGATGTGCGCCTGCGGTACGCATCGTCCGCGCTCGGAACGACCGGGATGCGGTCAATCCCGCGTTCTTTCAGCATAGCGATGAACCGCAGCAGAATCTCGGCGCAGGTGTTTGCGTCGTCGTCCGCCCGGTGATGGCTGCCCATGTCGATCCTGAAGTAGTCCGAAATCGTGTCGAGCTTATGATTTTCCAGATCGTCGCGCAAAAGATAGCGTGAAAGCATCAGCGTATCTGCGTACGGCATCGGGAACGTGATCCCGAAGCGGTCGCCGTGGTGCGTGATAAAGCCTGTATCGAACGCCGCGTTGTGCGCGACGAGTGTGCTGCCCTCCGCGAATGCGCGGAAGCGTTCGAGCACCTCGCGTGTCGACGGCGCGCCTTCAAGCATCGGCTGTGTGATGCCGGTGAGCTTGGTAATCTCGTTCGGGATGACGACGCCGTCGTCGATAAAGGACTGGAACCGCTCGGTGACCTTACCCCCGTGCAGACGCACCGCGCCGATCTCGATGATGTCGCAGCGATCGGCCTTTAATCCCGTCGTTTCGATGTCAAAGACCGTGAAATCGCCGTCCGTCGGAATGGATTCGCAGTCGGGGATCAGATACCCTTCCACGCCGAAGATCGCCTTGACGCCGGTGCTTTTCGCCGCCTTTGCCGCTTCCGGGAACGCCTGCACGACGCCGTGGTCCGTGATCGCAAGCGCCTTCATCCCCCAGCGTTTTGCGGTGCGGAACGCTTCGGTGAGGTTCGTAATGCCGTCCATCGTGGACATGCGCGAGTGCAGATGCAGCTCAACGCGTTTTTCCTCTGCGTCGTCGCTTCGAAGCGTGCGAGAGAGGACTTCAACGGAATCGACGTAAAAACTGCGCTCGCCGGTCTTTCTGACCGTCCGGCAAACGCCCCTGATCCTTAGGTCCTTCCCACTCTTTGCCGCGTCGTTCAGCCAGTGATCGAACCGTGCTGCAAGCCATTCTTCGGGAAAGCTTGCGGAACAGTAGATTGAATCGGAAAGGTCGGTCACGTTGAACAGCACGCGGCAGTTCGGCTTCTTTTGGCGCATCGACCAGTCGTCGCGGATCTCGGAGGAAACAAGCCTGCCGGAAAACGTCGCTTTCTTCTCGTTTTCGCCGTCAAGTTCAAAGATCGGAAGCGTCTCCTCCCCCTCCGGGATCGGCTTTCCGAGGAGTACGCCGTTTTCGGGGATCGGCACATCGACCTCGTTCTTTTTCTGCGGCGCGGGTTTCGCAACAACCCGTTCCGGCTCGGTCTCACGGTACACAAAAACCACGGTATACGCCGAAAGCAGCGATCGGATCGCCGCTTCCCACGCGTGTATCGCTTCCTCCGAAACCAGATTTTTGACGCGGTCCGAAAAAACCGTCAGTGTCTGCTTTTCACGCGAAAGGCACACGTTTCTGATCGTGAGCCATTCCGCTTTCAGATGTGCCGCGTCGTATGCCGCTCTGAGCTCTTCCTTCATGCTGCCCCTTGAATGTTCCCGCAGGGGTGGATCTTATCCGCCCGCAAAAAACTATGCTCCCAAAAGCGCATTGGCTTCGTCCACCAGGCGCTTTAAAATCTCTTCATAGCTGCCGCTTCCGACAATCTCGCCCTTTTTGATGAGCACGCCGTTGCCGTCGCCGAACGCAACGCCGATGTCGGCTTCGCGCGCTTCGCCCGGACCGTTGACCGCGCATCCCATGACCGCGATCTTCAGATACCCCTTGTTGTGCGCAACGTGCGCGTTCACATACGCCGCCGCCTGTTCGACGTCGCAGCGCGTCCGTCCGCAGGTCGGGCAGGAAACGATCTCCACGTCGTCCTTCCGGAGTCCGCAGGCACGCAGAATTTGAAGCGCGGTCTCGACCTCTCTTTGGGGATCGCCGGTTAAGGAGACCCGCATCGTGTCGCCGATGCCCTGCAGCAAAAGCGCGCCGAGTCCGGCCGCGGATTTGATGATCCCGGTCTCGATCGGACCGGTCTCGGTAATGCCGATGTGCAGCGGATAATCCATCCGCGCCTGCGCCATGCGATAGCTTTGCACCGTTTCGGAAACCGTCGTGCACTTCAGGGAAATCACGATGTCCGAAAATCCGCAGTCCTCCAAAAGCTTCGCGTGTCCCATCGCGCTGCGGCACATCGCCTCCGCAGGGTTTTCGCGGTACAGCGGCAGAAACTGCTTTTCGATCGAACCGCCGTTGATCCCGATGCGGATCGGCACACGATGCGCTTTGCAGCAGTCCGCAACTATGCGCACACGTTCCGGAGAACCGATGTTTCCCGGATTGATGCGAAGCTTGTCCACGCCGTTTTCGACCGCCCGGATTGCAAGACGGTAGTTAAAATGTACGTCGGCAACGAGCGGAATATGGATCCGTTCTTTGATCTCCTTGATCGCATCCGCCGCCGCTTCGTCAAACACCGCAACGCGGATGATCTCGCAGCCCGCGTTTTCGAGCCGCAGGATCTGTTCAACCGTTGCTTCGACGTTTCGGGTATCCGTATTGCACATCGACTGGACCGATACCGGCGCGCCGCCGCCGATCTGCACGTTTCCGACCTTTACAAAGCCTGCCATATCAACCTCCGAAGCAGCGAATGATGTCGCTGACGGTCAGTGCCAGCATCAGAAGAAGCAGCGCGATCATACCGAAAAGGTGCACCATGCCCTCCTTTTCGGGCGGCACGGGCTTACGCCGGATCATTTCGATCACAATGAACACAAGCCGTCCTCCGTCCAACGCGGGCAGCGGCAAAAGATTTACGATGCCGAGGTTTACGGCAATCAACGCCATAAACCACAGGAACAGATCCCACGCGTCGGATGCGGATTCGGTCTCCGCCATCGCGTCGGACATGAAGTCCACCGTGCCGACCACGCCGGTCACGTCGCGGCAGCTTGCCTTTCCCGTAAGGATCATGCCGAGTGACTGATAGACCGTTTTACCGAGGTTCCACGTCTCCGGAAACGCCTTGTACGCCGCCTTCCAGACGGTATAACGCTCCTCCGTAAAGGTATAGGGCTGCCACCGCACGCCGACCGAGATCCGCTTGTCGCCGGTTTTCTGATCCACGGCGAGCCGGTTCGTGTGAAGCGTCAGCAGCTGTCCGCCGGACAGCGTATGCGTCGTCGTTTTTACCCCGTTCACTTCCTCGACCGTCAAATCGATCTTTGCGCCGCGCAGCACGCCGAGCTCAACGCCCTGAAAGACGTCCGCGCCGTTCATCAGTCGCACGAACGTTTCATCGGTATCAAACGTCTGCCCGTTGACCGAAACGAGGATATCTTCCTTCTGTACGCCCGCCTCATACGCCGGTCCGTTCGGATCGACCTCCGTCACCTGCACAAACATTTTCTCACCCCAGGAAGACGAACCGTAAGCGAGCAGCATCACAAAGCACAGCACTGCGCAGGTGAGAATGTTGGTAAGCGGACCCGCCAGCACGACCAGAAACCGCTTCCACGCGGGTTTGGAGGAAAACAGCCGCGGATCGGGCTGCTTCGGCTTCTCCTCGGTCGGTTCGTCCGTTTTTTCGAACGCCTCCGGATGCTTTTTGCCTGTTTCCCCGTCGTTTCCGTCCTCGCCGAAGAAGCGGCAGGAACCGCCGATCGGCAGTGCGCGGAGCGTAAACTCCGTCTCCTTGCCCTTGATGCCGAAAATCTTCGGACCGAGCCCCACGGAAAACTCCGTGATCGTGAAACCGAGCCATTTTCCCATCAGGTAATGACCGAGCTCATGCGTAATGACCAGGATCGAAAGTCCCAGAATTGCCAGTAAAATGTACCAGATCGTCATATCGTTTCCCTTAATGTTTCCGTTTTACAAACCGGTCGACCGCGGTCCTCGCCGTTCTGTCCGCCGCCGCAATCGTTTCGATCGAATCGGCGGGACGGTTTTCAACCGTGTTCAGCGCGTGTTCCACGCAGTCCTCGATGTCCAGAAATCCGATGCAGCCCGCAAAATACAGCTCCGCCGCGCGCTCGTTCGCGCCGTTAAAGACCGTCGGCAGGATCCCGTCCGCCCGTAACGCATCGTACGCCATGCGGATTGCATGAAACCGATCCGGATCGGCGCGATAAAACTCCAGCGGATGCGATAAATCGAGCCTTAAAGGTTCGCATGGGCTTCCGATCCGCTCGGGGTACGTCAGCGCGTACTGAATCGGCAGCCGCATATCGGGTTTGCTCATGTTCGCCATGATCGTGCCGTCCCGGTATTCCACCATGCTGTGCACGATCGATTGCGGATGAATGAGCACCGAAATGTGATCCGCGTCAAGCCCGAACAGCCTGCTCGCTTCGATGATCTCCAAGCCTTTATTCATGAGCGTCGCCGAATCGAGCGTGATCTTTCTGCCCATCTTCCACGTCGGATGATGCAATGCGTCGGAAAGCGAAACGTCCCTGAGTTCCTCCCGCGATTTTCGGAAGAACGGACCGCCTGACGCGGTGAGAATGAGGCGTTTCACTTCTTCCCGTCTGCCATTTTGAAGGCACTGAAAGATCGCGCTCTGCTCGCTGTCGATCGGCAGAAGCTCCGCGCCGTAAAGATGCAGCGCCGCATCCACAAGCGCGCCGCCGCACACAAGGCTCTCCTTATTCGCAATCGCAATGCGTCTGCCGTGTTTGATCGCTTTGAGCAAAGGCGCAAGCGCCGCATAGCCGGAGATCGCAAGCACGGTGACGTCCGCGTCGACCGCTTCGGCAATGCGCTCAGCAGCGTCCGGTCCCGAAAAGACCTCCGTGCCTTCCGGCAGCCGTGTTTTGTCGAGCGGGACCTCCGCCGCAACGAATTTCGGATGCAGCGTATTCGCCTGCGCATAGAGCGTTTCGATGTCGCTTCGGCACGAAAGTCCGAGCGTTTCGAACCGGTCCGGATGCGCAAGGAGAACGTCGACCGTCTGCGTGCCGATCGAGCCTGTCGAACCCAGCAGCAAAACTCTCTTTTTCATTCTATTTCGCCCCGTCTGATTTCAGTCCGCCGAAGCGCCGTTCGCGTCCCGCAAAGTCCTGCAGCGCCCTGATGAGCTCTTCACGCGTAAAATCCGGCCATTTGACGTCCGTAAAGTACAGTTCGGCATACGCAATCTGCCACAGCAGAAAGTTCGACACCCGCTCGTCGCCGCCGGTGCGGATCAAAAGATCGACGTCTCCGGAATCCGCGGTATACAGATACTTCGAGATCGTGTCCTCATCCGGCTCGCCCGTCTCCCGAAAAGAAAGCCGCATCGCGCGGACAAGCTCTGCCCTGCCGCCGTAGTTCAGCGCAATGTTGAGCTTTAAGCCCGGATTGTTCGCGGTTTTCACCTCCGCGGCGCGTACGGTTTCCTGCACCGCCGTCGGGAACCAGGACAGATCACCGATGCTTTTGATGCGAACGCCGTTTGCGTGCAGCTCATCGATCTCGCGGTTGAAATATTCGATCAGAAGTCCGCAGAGGATCCCGATCTCATCCTTCGGACGCTTGCGGTTCTCGGTCGAGAACGCATAGATCGTCAGCGCTTCCGCGCCGATGTCCGAGGTGAAGCGGATGATATCGCGCAGTGCGTTTACACCGGCACGGTGTCCCGCCCCGCGCGGAAGCCCCTTTGCCGTCGCCCAGCGGCCGTTGCCGTCCATAACGATCGCAATGTGCTTCGGGATTCGCCCGGGAATCAGCCCGAACGCTTTGAGTTCGCTGTCGCTGTACTTTCTCATATGGCTCCTATCGAACAAGCGGGGGCTGTCGCTACAGATCGCAACGCCCCCCGTGTGAAATGATGCTGTTTCTGCGAAACAAGGATATGCGCTTCGCGCGTGATGCTGCTTCGCAATGATGCGCGGTCTGCAACCGCGTTAAACGTCAACCTCCGTTTTGAACGCGGACCAGTAAACAACCGTTTCCGTTTCGGTTTCAGTCGTTTTGATCACGCGGCGGTCGTTGCCCTTGCCGCCTTTTTTCGAGCGTACCTCAATGAGACGCACAGGTTTCCCCTCCGCCTTCAAAAGCGATTCCGCGGTCATAAGGTCCAGTCCGAGCACGTTCGTCAAACCGAAAGAATCTCCTTTTCCTTTGCGGCAAGGATGGTATCGACGTCCTTGATGAACTCGTCGGTCAACTTCTGCCCCTTCTCCTCGAGTCGCTTCTGATCGTCTTCGGTGATCGTGCCGTCCTTTTTCTGCTTCTTGATCTGGTCATTGAGATCGCGGCGGATGTTGCGGATCGCGACCTTGCTCTCCTCGCCCTTTTTGCGCACGGTCTTGACGAGGTCCTTTCTGCGCTCCTCGGTCAGCTCCGGGAATACAAGGCGGATGACCTTGCCGTCGTTCGCCGGGTTGATGCCGAGATCGGACTTCTGGATCGCCTTCTCGACCGCCGGAATCATCTTGGTATCCCACAGCGCAATGATCAGCATGCGCGGTTCAGGCGTGGAGATGTTGCCGAGCTGGTTGATCGGCGTCATCGAACCGTAGTAATCTACGGCGATGCGGTCCAGCACCTGCGCGTTCGCGCGACCTGCGCGAAGGCTCGAAAGGTCAGCCTTCAACACGTTCAACGTTTTGGTCATTTTTTCTTTGGTTTCATCGATCAGTTCCATCGGCATATCGGATCCCTCCTTATTGTTTCGTTCAAATAGATATTATACTACGGATTTCCCGCCGGTTTCAAGCCTGATTTCCGTCGATACGCGTACCGACGGTCTCGCCCTTTGCGACCTTGTCGATCTCGCTCCTTGCGAACACGAGGATCGGCAGGTTGTTATCGCGGCACAGCGTGATCGCGCTCATGTCGATCGCCTTGAGATTATCCGCGATCACCTTGTCGTAGGTCAGATGATCGTAACGGATCGCGTTCGGATCGACCTTCGGGTCCGCACTGTAAACCGCGTCGACGTTTTTTGCCATCAAAAGCGTATCCGCGCCGATCTCCAGCGCGCGCAGTGTCGACGCCGTGTCCGTCGAAAAGTACGGACAGCCGGTTCCGCAGGCAAACAGAACGACCTTGCCTTCATCAAGCGCTTTCCTCGCGCCCCGAGCGGTGTATTCGTCGATGAAGCGGTTCATGGCGATCGCGCTCATAGCGACTGTCGGCATGCCCTGCCGTTCCAGGCAGTCCTGCAGAGCAAGCGTGTTGATCGCGGTAGAAAGCATGCCCATGCTGTCCATGCGCGACCGCTCCTGCATGACCGTGTCGCGTCCGCGGACGATGTTGCCGCCGCCGACCACGATGCCGATCTCAAGCCCTGCGTCGTAAAGGAGTTTAATCTCCTTTGCGGTCTCTTCGACCTTCTCAAAACAAACCGGCTGATTCACGCTCGAAAGCGCTTCGCCGCTGACCTTGATCAAAACACGTTTCATCCCACAGTCCCCCTTATTATGAAGTTCAGTATACCATATACTTTGCAAAAAGAAAAGAGGTTGCAAAAAACTCCACATGTTTTTCACAACCCGGATTCCGTTCCCTCGATTCAGATTGGATTTACAAACGGACGATCCTATTATATACTGGTAGCAGGATCTCACAATGCACCGTATCGGGGAAACAGTATGACGCGAAAACGTATTTGTCTCATTTTGGCGGGAATGCTTCTGTTCTGCACGGTTTTGCCGGCGAACGCCGCGGATGCGCCGATGGAAAGCACGCTTCCGGAGCGTTATCTCGGTCCGTGTCCGGAGCAGGGAACGGTTACATCACACTTTTATAAAGACAAGGAAGAACTGAAGGTCTGGACCCCCTACGGTTACAGCGGGCAGAGGGTCTACGAGATCGTTTTATTGATGCACGGCGACTACGGCTCGCTGAACTCGTGGCTGACGAACGAATACACGCTGTTCGGGCATACGGTGGAAGGCAGGTATGTGTTCGACTGGATGGCGTATGAAAAGCGGACCGTTCCGTTCATCGTCGTGACGCTGAACAACAAGCCGTTTGAGCAGGAGACAATGGTTCGGGATATTACGGATGCGCTGCTGTTCGTTGCAGACAACTACAGCGTTTACCCGGGCGGAACCGTCGCGTCTTTGGTCAGAAACCGTGACCATATCACGGTCGGCGGTCTGTCCAGAGGCTCCATGCTGACGCATTGGTTCCTTTCGATCTGCCCGGAATACGCAGCAAACTACATCTGCATGTCCGCCGCCGGTCCCTATACCGAGATCCCGGACGCCCTTGAAAGAAAACATGTCCGGATGAAAAAGCTGTTCTCGGCTGCCGGCGCCGCGGATGCGGAATATCATGATATGACGGTGGAATCATACGAATATCTCAAGCCGTATGCGGATGAATCCCTGTATCTGGAATACCGTTACGGTCATACATGGCATGTATGGCTTCCCGGCGTCTACGAAGCCTTGCTGTTCGTGCTTCCGCAAGATTCAGCGGAATATGAGATCCTTTGCGCCGTCCGAACCCGTCTCTGCAATCAAACGGTTCCGTTCCCCCGTCTGATTTACAGGGAGATCCGGAACCGATAAACGTAGATCACGCCTTTTCTAAAAGTTTCCGTCCGCAAAGTCCCGCGCCGATCAAAAGTACGGCGATGATGCAGACGAAAACCAGCTCGCGCAGCGGCGCGATCGT
>JAFOQN010000012.1 GCA_017393775.1 Clostridia bacterium | reverse complement strand
ATCGGCGGGCTTCGGTCCGCCTTTTTTGTGCATGGAGGCGCAATGATTTGCCGTGATGTTTGCCTGCGGCAAGTGATGTGTGCCCTTCGGGCACGTTCAGGAGGATTCTCCTCCGGAGAATCGTCAGATCTTTCACCTCATCCGGCTCGCTTCTCGCCACCTTCTCCTCAAGGAGAAGGCTTTTCTTTCGAGGCTTCCCCTTGAGGGGAAGCTGTCAGCTTCGCTGACTGATGAGGTGTATTGCACACCGGGGATCCTCCCGCCGCCGGCGGCTGCACGGCCCGCCTTTTTTGCATCATTATGCACATTTTTAGAAATTTTACTTTCCTTTTACATAAGGATGCGCTATACTGTAATCAAACGATCCGTCAATGCGGATTATTTCGCGTACGGAAAAGTTTTACAAAGGAACAAGGGGGTAATTTCACAGCATGAAAACCAGAAGACTCACCAAAAAAGAGATGATCATCTTCGCGATCGGTCAGCTCGGTTGGTCCATCCTGAGCGGCATCATCGGCGCTTGGTTTGTAACCTTCTATCTTCCGACGTCGGGCGACTTAAACGAAGGCGCGATCCAGTTCATTCCGTCCGGTCTCGTCATTGCGGGCATCCTTACCGTGCTCGGTCTCATTACTGCGCTTTCCCGCGTGTTTGACGCAGTTACCGACCCGCTCATTGCATCGCTTTCTGACCGCAGCAAGAACCCGAAGGGCAGACGTATTCCGTTCATGCGCATCGCGGCGATCCCGCTGTCTATCGTAACGGTCCTGCTGTTCTGCGCACCGGTTCCGGATCTTTCCAAGAGCGGCATCAACATTGCGTGGATCTCCGTCTTCGTCGTGCTGTTCTACCTGTTCATGACGATGTACTGCACGCCGTATAACGCGCTGATCTCCGAGTTCGGCAAAACGCAGGAAGACCGTATGTTCATTTCCACGGCGATCTCCCTGACGTTCTTTGCGGGCACGATGCTTGCGTACACGCCGTTCGTGTTTGCGGGCATGCTGAAAGGCGCGGTCGGCTTCAACTGGAGCTACCGCATCTGCTTCATCGTCCTGGCGGTCATCGCATGCGTCTGCATGCTGATCCCGACCTTCAAGCTGAAGGAAAAGGAGTTCGTCGACACCAAGCCGTCCGAAGTGAATATGTTCAAATCCCTTGCGGCGACCTTCAAGAATAAGAGCTTCCGCGTATTCGCGCTGTCCGACATCATGTACTGGGTCGGTCTCACGCTGTTCCAGACGGGTCTTCCGTTCTTCGTAAAGGTCTCCATGAAGCTCGACGAGAGCAACACGATGCTCTTCATGGGCGGCATGACCGTTCTTTCCGCGTGCTTCTATCCGTTCGTCTCCGCGCTCGTGCGCAAGTTCGGCAAGAAGAAGCTCGTCATCACCGGCTTCCTCGGTCTGGCGCTTGCATATACCGTCACCGCGCTGATCGGCGTACTGCCGTTTTTGACCGGTATGCTTCCCGGCATCATCATCTGCGTGATCGCAGCGTTCCCGATGGCGCTTCTGGGCATCATTCCGCAGGCGATCGTTGCTGACGTTGCGGAAGCGGACGGCATCGAGACCGGCGAAAATCGTGAAGGCATGTTCTTTGCAGCGCGTACCTTCGCGATGAAGTGGGGTCAGGCGCTCGCAATGCTCGTGTTCACCTCTCTGGCGATCCTCGGCACCACGCAGGACCTCAAGAGCAACGACCTGACCGCATCCCCGATCGGTCTCCGCATCATCGCGATCGTCGCAGTCGTGTTCTGCGTACTCGGCGCAGTGATCCTTGGACTTTATAAGGAGAAGAAGGTCATGGGCGTCATCGAAGAAGCGCACAAGAAGGAAAACCTTCCCGAATAACGAGGTCTGATATGGACAGAACAAGCGTCATTTTCGGCAATCCGATCGACAGTAAGACCGTCAGAAAGGCGGAAAAGAGCAAGGCGAAGTTCCTCAAAAAGTTCGGCGACGACACGAAGAAGGAATACCATCTGGGGCTCAAGCCGATCGACGAGATCAAAGAGATCAGGATCCAAAACCTTGTGCTGGCGGAGAAACCGCTGGAGCTTCCGGACAACGCCGTTATCGTCGGCAACATCCGCATGGGCTTCGGGCATTACCGCATCGCAATGGCGATCGCATCGTGCGCACAGGCGCTCGGCAGAACGCCCATCTGGATGGATCTTGCGTCGTTCGACGCGACCGGGTCCAAGATGATCCGCAGTCAGAACGACCTTTATTCGCTGGGCTCCAAGCTCTCGCAAAAGAGCAAGCTGTTCAACAAGCTCGTATGGGATCCGATGAACTGCGAAGGCTTCAAAAAGATCACCTACAATGCCGCGGATCAGAAAAACTCCGAGCTTTTGGCGCCCTTGTATCGGGACCTTCCGAAGGACGTTCCGTACATCGGTACGCACGTCTGGCCTTCTCAGGGCGCGGTGCACGCAGGACTCACGCATGTCGTGAACGCGATCCCGGACAACTGGCCGATGGGACTGCATCTTGCGGAGGGCTCGATCCACGCGGTGCAGACGCCGTTTGCTTACCTCGGTTATAAAAAGCTCAACGGCTTTGCAAAGACGGCGCTGAAGCCGATGCCGGATGAAGATCTCAAGCTTGTCGGGCACTACATCGACCATGAGCTTGTCGAAAACGTCGAGCATGACTGCGAAAAGCGCATGGAGCGTATAGAAACAGGCGCGCCGATCCGCTTCCTCATGACGGTCGGCGGCGCAGGCGCGGGCGGCAATCTGTATATCGCGATGGCAAAGCACCTGATGCCGTATGTGAAGGCGGGCAAGGCGGAGCTTTGGGTCAATTTCGGCGACCATCTCACCATGTGGGAGGCGTTCAAAAAGCATATGCCGGAGATCGAGAAGGAAGCCAAGACGTACTTCGACGATTACAAGGGGCTTTCCGACTGGGCGGAAACGCTTGACGCGCCGAGCAAGGGCGGCGTCACCGTGTTCTGCAACAAGAACATCTTCGAAGCGGTGTATTCGACGAACCTCCTGATGCGCAAGTGCGACGTGCTGATCACAAAACCCAGTGAGCTTGCGTTCTACCCGGTTCCGAAGCTCATGATGCGCCACATCGGCGGTCACGAGGTCTATGGCGCGATCTATGCGCGTGAGATGGGCGACTCCACCTTTGAGTGTGAAACGCCGGAAACGCTCTGCGACATGATCGACACGCTTTTAAACGACAAAGCGATCTTAAAGCAGCTGAATCGCCGCATCGTGGAGCTCAAAAACTTCGGCGTCTACAACGGCGGCTACAAGGTCGTGAAGCTCGCGATCGAAGGCAGAAAGTAAGAACAATCGGATAACAGGCTGTCGGAATCTCCGACAGCCTTTTTTCTTGCAGAACATGGGCGGAGATGGTATACTGAAAAAAACGTGAGCGAGAGAAAAAAGCCATGATCCCTTCTTTGATCCTGAATATTCTGAACATTGTACTGGTCGCGGGCAGCGTCGTCTGGGACGTCAAAAGAACCGATCCCTGGACGCGTTTGTTCCGGTATTTTACCATCCTGTCCAACATACTCTCGGCGATCGCGTCGCTGATCGTCGTCATCTGCGCGCTTTCGGGCACGCTGCCGTTTTGGGCGCAGCTTTTAAAATACGCGGGAACGGCGGCGGTCACGGTCACGATGCTCACTGTTCTTCTGTATCTGCTGCCCGCCTCGCGCGATTGGAAGGGACTTCTTACCCGTGCGGAGCTTTTTCTGCATCTCATCTGCCCGCTCTTTGCGATCGTGTCGTTCCTCGTCTTTGAAAAGACGTCCATGCCCCTTTGGACGATCGCGGTCGGCGCGGCGCCGGTGCCGCTTTACGGTGTGCTGTATATGAAAAAGGTTGTTTACAGCCCGGAAGAAACACGCTGGGAGGATTTCTACGGCTTCAACCGAAACGGCAAATGGCCCGTGAGCTTCGCGCTCATGGCGCTCGGCGGTGTTCTCATCGCGCTTGCGCTCTGGGCGATCTGAATTTTTGATCAAAAAGGTGCTGTTCAGAAAGTCTCGAATGTCATCCTGAGGCGCATCGGCGACGGGAGAAAAAATGAGCTCCCCTTGTCAGGGGAGCTGTCAAAGCAGATGACTGAGGGGTAGTTGCCGGAAGACGACCCTCCCGTCTCGCTTCGCGAGCCACCATCCCGAAACATGGTCGTTGTGCGTCGTTGCACTTCTTCAACTCCCTGTTTCGGTCGCAGCTCACCTCGCTCCTTCCCACACTGTGGGCGCTCGGATCGCTGCCCCATAACAAGGGAGGGTCAAAAGGGGTGTCTGCTTGAAAACCGCTTTTGAAAAGGGCGCTTCTGCCTCCTCCGGCAGTCTGAACAGCCCCTTTGTTTCTTCATTTCCGAAACGCTTCCAGCTTGTGCTTCACGCGCTGCATGGCGTTGTCGACCGATTTTAAGGGCTTTTCGATGCGCGCCGCGATCTGCGGATAGGAGAGTCCGTCGAGATACAGGCTGAGGACCCGCTGCTCCATCGGGGACAGCACAGCTTCGAGATAGGTTACCATCTGTTCAAAGTTCTCGCGCCCGATCACGACATCCTCGGGATCGGCAACGCTTAAGGACCGCATCGTGTCCAGAAGCGTCAGCTCGCCGTCCTCCTTGACGGGGGAGCGGTTCAGCGAAACGTAGTGGTTCAGCGGCGTATGCTTCTTGCGCGTGGCGTTTTTGATTGCGGACAGGATCTGTCTTGTAATGCAGATCTCCGCAAAGCTCTTGAACGACGCCGACTTGCTTTTGTCGTATTCGAGGACCGCCTTGTAGAGCCCGATCATGCCCTCCTGCACGAGATCCTCATGGTCTGCGCCGATCAGAAAATACGAATGCGCGCGCGAACGTACCAGCTGCTTGTAGCGTTCGTACAGCAGCTGTTCCGCCTCGCCGTCGTGTGCACGGATGCGGGCAAGCAGTTCGTCATCGGTCGGGATGCTCATTCGGCGTCCT
>JAFOQN010000011.1 GCA_017393775.1 Clostridia bacterium | reverse complement strand
GTCTCTGCCGATGTTTCGCGCAACGACGACGTTCGTGCCGATCGCAAAGCCCGAGAAAATATTCAGAATGAAATTGATCATGGCGCCGGTCGTTCCGATCGAGCCGATCGCGCCCTCCACGCCGGACATACCGGCAACGATCATATCGGCGGCGTTGTAGAGCATCTGTAGAAGGTTGGTTGCCATCAGCGGCAGCGCAAACAGAAAGACCTTGCCTAAAAGCGGTCCTTCGAGCATGTTGATGTCCTTCGATCTTGCGAATGCTTTCATAAGCTCCTTTTTACACAACGGACAGATACGGCGTTGCGTTGAGGTCAAGTCCGTCGCGGTGTCCCTTCATCAAAAGATAGAAACCGGCGCTGCCGATCATAGCGGCATTGTCGGTGCAGTATGTCCATTCCGGACAGCAGAAGCGAATCCCCTTCTTTTTCGCCTTCGCTGCAAGCATCTCGCGTAAAGCGGCGTTTGCCGACACGCCGCCCGCGAGCACGAGCGTATCGGAAGCGGCGCGGACCGCCTTATCGGAGAGGATCGAAATGACCTCGTATTGAAAGCTTGCCGCGACGTCCGCGCGGTTTACCGTTTCGCCTTTTTGCCCGGCGGTGTGTAAAAGGTTGATGACCGCGGTCTTAAGTCCGGAAAAGCTCATGTCGTATTCGTCCTCGCGCTCGTTGAACGCGGAGCGGAAGCGGAACGACTTCGGATCGCCCTGCTTTGCAAGCTTTTCCAGTTCCGGACCGCCGGGATACGGAAGCCCCAGGACCCGCGCGACCTTGTCGAACGCCTCGCCCGCCGCGTCGTCGCGCGTGCGGCCGATCAGTGTGCAGCGGTCGTAATCGTGCACGCGCACGATATGGCTGTGTCCGCCGGATGCAATGAGCGCCGTAAACGGGGGCACAAGATCCGGAAAGGTCAGGTAGTTTGCGGCGATGTGTCCTAAAATGTGGTTCGTTCCGACGAGCGGCAGGTTATGCGCCAGTGCAAGCCCCTTTGCGTAGCTCACGCCGACGAGCAGCGCGCCGACCAGACCCGGACCGCAGGTGACCGCGATCGCATCGACGTCCGAAAGCGTCATGTTCGCGTCGGAAAGCGCCTTTTCAACGACCGTGCCGATGCGCTCGACGTGGTTGCGGCTCGCAAGCTCCGGCACGACGCCGCCGTACTTGCGGTGCAGCGGGATCTGCGTGTGCACGACGTTCGAAAGCACCGCGCGCCCGTCGCGCACGATCGCGCAGGCGGTCTCATCGCAGGAGCTTTCGATTGCAAGGATCGTCGCGTGACCGCGTTCGATCAAAGCTGCCTGCTTTTCGGCAGCAAGCGATTCATAGCTCATACCGTTTCCTCCGGGGCTTCGGACGTATCCTCTGCGGTCGAGTTCTCTTTGTCCGCGGAGTTGTCGGCATCTGCCGACTGCGTGTTCGCCGTTGTCTCCTCCGTCTTCGGATAGATGGGATCAAGCAGGTGCTCCCTGACCGGGGTGGACTGCTTTTCCGCCGCCGGCTCGCCGTTTTTGACGCGGCGCAGGATCTCCTCACGCTTGCTGACCGGGACGTTGCTGAGCGTATGCGCAAGCACAAGGTCCGGTCCCTTGATCGGAACGGGTTCATTCTCATCGTGCTCGATCACAACGACGTCCGCGACCGGCGAGGGCATGTCCTGCTTGCGCCAAGCAAAGCGGATGAACACAGCGGTGATCGCAAGAACGGCGATCTCCGAGATCACGCTGATTCCGCAGCGCAGCACGATCGTCGGGAAGATCGGCAGCAGCATGTTCACCATAATGCTGTTGCCCGGCAGCACCCAGTTCAGTTCGTTCATCGCCCGCGCGGTGCCGCCGGCGGACAGATACTGGAAGAGCGTTTTCGGGAAGATCATGAAATGGAACACGGTCCAGAAGCTGGAAAAGTCGAGCACCGCCCAGACGCCTAAAAATGCCAGAATGCCGCCGAGGATTCCGCAGCCCCAGAAGATGCCCGAGGAAAGGATCGCGCGTTTTTTGCCGCGTTCGATGAGCAGGAATCCCGCGATCAGCAGCACAACGGCGACCGGCAGCGCGAGCTTACTGAACGCTTCGAGTCCGAGCCAAAGCGTCTGCACTTCCGCCATGTGCACAACTTCCTTTTCAATCGAGAACAGATCGTCCTGCTGCGCGCCGTTTACGGTTGCCCCGACCTTGATGTTCGTGCGTTCGCCGCGCATGTATTCGAGCAGCACGATCGTTGCGTTTTCCATCTCGGCCTGCCGTTCGATGCCGGTCGCGGCTTCAACCTGCCGGCGGATCTCCGGTTTCTTGTAGAGATTGCCGATGAGATCGTTGTCCCTGAGGATCAGCGAGACCGTAAAGAATGCGGCGGAGAACAGCAGCAAAAGCGTTGCTGCGATCACGCACAGTTTTCCGAATGTATTGCGCATGCTGCCTCCTCAGCGATAAAACGCGTTGCCGCCGACAAACTCGCGAAGAATGCTCGTCGGCGGGATCTCGTCCTCCACGGCGGCGTCCGAGATGTAGTTCAAAAACTTGATGATGTTGATGACCTCGTCGTAGCACGGGCTCTCAGAATCGACGTCCTTCAGCAGCGGATAGATGTGCTTTTTCAAAACCGCAAGCTCATAGACGAGCGAGGTGTTCATGATCTCGTCCGCGCTCTCCTGATACGGGAAGATCCAGCGCTGTTCGCCGCGCTTGACGGAATCCCACATGCCGAGCGTGCGCTCGATGGTCGCGCCGCGCGTCTCATAATCGCGCACCATGCGGCGAAGCAGCCGCACGTCGGTGGTCGGAATGCGGTTGTGATCGTCGAGGTTCAGCGTCGTCAGCGCCGAAACATAGAGCTTGAAAACCAGCTTTTTGTCGATGCGCGGAGTCAAAAGCATCGGGTTCAGTCCATGCAGACCCTCGATGATCAGCATGGCGTCGTCGTCGAGCTGTACGAAATGCCCAAGCATCTGCCGGGAGCCCGTCTTGAAATCAAAGTGCGGGATCTCCACGCGCTCACCGTTCAAAAGCCGTTCGAGGTCGATGTTGAACTGCTCGACGTCGATCATGTTGATGTGCTCATAGTCGATCTCGCCGTTTTCGTCGGGCTTTACGAACTTGCGGTCGATGTAGTAATCGTCGAGCGAAAGAAGGATCGGCGTCTTGCCGAGCACGCGAAGCTGGGTCGCAAGACGGTTTGCGCTCGTCGTCTTGCCCGAGCTCGACGGTCCCGCGATCAGAACGGCGCGCGCGCCGCGGTTGACGATCTCGGTTGCAATCTCCGCAAACCGGCGCTCATGCAGCGCTTCGTTGACGCGGATCAGCTCGCGCACGCTGCCGTTTTCGACCATGTCGTTGAGATCGGCGACGCAGCGGCAGTGCATAAGGTCCGCCCACTTGTCCGACCGCGCAAAGACCTTAGAAAGATTCGGCATATAGACATAGCGCGTCGCAACGTCCGCATCCGTCGTCGACGGGCGCAGCAGGAACAGTCCGCCGGGACGGAACTGGAGATCGAACACCTTTGCGTAGCCGGTACTTGGCAGCATTTCGCCGTAGAAGTAATCGGCATAGTCGCCGTGCACATACACGTCGAAATAGGTGAACTGGCGCCACTTCAAGAGCCGCACCTTGTCCTCCTGCCCGTCGCGCTCAAAGAGCTGGATCGCCTCGTCGATGTCAAGGCGTCTGCGGATCAGCGGATAATCGGCTTCCACGATCTCGCGCATCTTCATCCGCACCGCTTCCGCGTCGTCCGGCATGAACTGCGGCTCCATGTCCACGGAAATGTCCAGCGACGGACCGATTGCATAGTTGACCTTCGCACGCGCCTGCGGGAACAGTTCACGCATCGCAAGGAAGAAAATATAAATGATCGTGCGCTCATAGATCGCTCTGCCGCGGCTCTCCCCGTACAGGATCAGCTTCACTTCGCCGCCGCCCTTTCGGATCGCCTTGCGCATGCGGAACGTGGTGGGATTGTCGCCCTGCTCCTTTTGGCGCATCGGAATATAGTTCAGCGTGAACACCTCGCCTGCGATGTCCGCGGCGATCGGGCGCGTCTTTAAACTATCGGTATCCAGCCCGAGCCGTTTGACAATGTCCAGAAGGCTTTCGCCCGCAGAGACCTCCGCGGGAATGCCGTTGATGTGGATCTGCATGAGATTTACCCCCAAAGTACGGATAGCGTCGGGACGATCTGCTTTTTCCGCGAAAGCACGCCCGGCAGAAATACGGTGTTGTCCTTGATCTTCACATTGAACGCTTCCTCGACCGTGTCGAGATCGCCGACCGAAAGGAGCTCGGTGCCCTCCTTCAGCACGTCCGTCAGCATCAGCAGCAGAATGTCGAACTCGCGTTCCTTTCTGACCTGCTCCATGACCGCAAGGAACTCTTCGCGCCGCCCGAGAAGCTCCGTCGAATCGATGCAGTTGATCTGCCCGATGCCGAGGCGGTGTCCCGCGATCACGAAATGCTTGAAGTCCGAAAGCAGCATCTTCCGCGCATCGGCGTCGCCGGCGGCGGACGGTGTAAAGATGTCACGCCCGAGCTCGTCAAGCGATTCGCCCGCGATCGCCGCCATGCGCTCCGCCATCACGCGGTCGCGCGGGGTTGCCGTCGGCGATTTAAAGAAGATCGTGTCGGACACGATGCCGGCGGCTAAAAGCCCCGCAAGATGCTTGTTCGGCATCACGCCGCGCTCCTGGAACATCGTTGCGACGATCGTGCAGGTCGCGCCGACCGGCTCGTTGCGCACATAGATCGGCGCGCCGGTCTGCACGTCGGCAAGGCGGTGATGGTCGATGATTGCAAGGATCTCGGCTTCATTCAGCCCGTCAACCGACTGACTGAGCTCGTTATGGTCCACAAGCACGACCTGCTTGCGGTTCGGACGCAGCAGATGATAACGTGAAAGCGTTCCCGCGACGCGGCCGTCCCCGTCAAGGATCGGATAGCTCCGAAAACGAGATTTCAGCGTCTGCTCACGTACATCGTCGACATAATCGTTCAGATGGAACGAAACGGTGTCGGTTCCGGGCAGGATGCGTTCGACCGGAACGGACTGGATGATCAGCCGCGCCGCGCGATATGCGTCAAACGGCGTTGTGATGATCACCGTATCCTTCACCTGCTCCAAAAGCGTGCCGTCGAACGCCGCGCCGCAAATCACGATGCAGGCAACGTTTGCCGAAATGGCGTCCGAAAGGATCTTCGGATCGCTGCCGGTCACGACGATCGCATCGCGCGAAAAGCCGGTCTCCTGCATGCCGGACTGCGGCACCGTGATCATCAGCTTGCCGGAAAGCGACGTAACACCGCTGTTGCGGTCCCAAAGCTTGCCGTCGAGATTCGAAACCAGATTGAACAGCGGGATCTCCGTGACCTGCGGGTTCTCCGAGGACTCGAGATCGAACGCCGCGATGTCGCCCGTGGTAACCATGCCGAGAAGCCCGCCGTCCTCATCGGCAACCGGCAGCGCGGTGATCTCGCGCTCATCCTTCAGCATCGCTTCCCACGCACGGCGCACCGTGACCGCGCTCGACAGCACCGGCGGGCGGTCGAAGTTCAGATCGCGTACCTGCGTACGGACGTTATAGATCCGCTCCGGCGCAGGGAAGCCGAAGCGCTCAAGAATATGCGCCGTTTCGTCGCTGACCGTGCCGAGGCGTGCCGCTGTGTAGCGCCGTTCGCCCAGCGCGTTCATCAGCGCGGCATACGCGATCGCGGAGACGATCGAATCGGTATCCGGGTTTTTATGCCCCGTGACATAGATGGGATTTTGTACGTCCATATCGATCATACCTTTCCGGTTCAGATAAGAATCCAGTTTTGATTATAGCAGATGCGCGCGCGTTTTACCACAATTCGCTCTTGACGTTTGAAAAAAGTTAACATATAATACCATCGTAAAAGGGAGTAGCCGACGCGAAAGCGTGGCCTGCGGCGTCAGCACGGAGCAAATCCCGCTGCCGGTCGAAATGTGCGAGACTTTTATGCAATTTCTATGTGCATAGAAGTCTCTTTTTCTATGCGAAAGGAAGGTAGTTATGTCATTTTCCGTACCCGATTCCCTGTTCTGGACAATCGTTCTGTTCCTCGTCGGACTGGGACTCATCTGCGTCGCGGGCGATAAGTTCGTCGACGCGGCGGTCGCGATCGCAAAGCGGCTCAAGATCCCGCAAATTGTCGTCGGCGCAACGATCGTGTCCTTGGGCACGACGCTTCCGGAGATTCTCGTCTCCTCCACCGCGGCGTTGGGCAGCGCGCAGTCGCCCGACATCAGCGTGGGAAACGCGCTCGGCAGCATCATCTGCAACACGGCATTGATTGCGGGCATCGGTCAGCTCATTCGCCCCGCAAAGGAAGTCAAATCAAAATCGGTGAGCTGGCGCATGCTGTTCTTCGTCGGAGCAGCCGTGCTGCTGTTTTGCGCGGTCCTTTTCTCCCCGGCGCAGAATTACATCGGCGCGGACGGCGTTGAAAAGCACTTCGTGGGCTCCGTCGGCCGCGTGATCGGCATCGTGCTGATCCTCGGCTTCTGTGTCTATGCGTTCCTGTCGATCAAGCTGAAGGACAGCGACGGCGAAGCGGAGTATGACGAAAGCGAAAAGGTCATGCCGCTTTGGGGCGCGCTCCTCATGCTCGTGATCTCCGCGGCGGCGCTGTTCGTCGGCGCAAATCTGCTCGTGGAAAACGGTCAGCTGCTCGCAAAGGCCGCAGGCGTACCGGAACGCGTGATCGCCGTCACGATGATCGCGCTCGGCACCTCGCTGCCGGAGCTTGTCACGACCGTGACCTCCTCCATCAAGGGGCAGGGCGACGTCGGCCTCGGCAACATCATCGGCGCGAATCTGTTCAACATCCTGCTGGTCCTCGGTCTTCCCGCAGCGATCACCGGCAACATCGCCTTCACCGCGCAGTCGCTGTACCTCGACCTGCCGCTGGCGCTGCTTGCCATGTGCGGGCTGATTCTGCCGATGCTTCTGCGCAAAAAGGGCTCGCGCGTGCAGGGCGGTCTGCTGCTTTTAGGCTATATCAGCTACTGCGTATATTCGTTTATCGCCTCCGGCGCGTGACTTTGATCTGAATGCTTTGAAAGATCCTCTGCTTTGTGAGGATCTTTTTTTCAGGACATTTTGGCGATTTTAATCTCGTATAAGGTTCGCGGGATACGATATACGCAGAAAAGGTCAAAGCGCCTTACGAGAAAGGAGAATCATCATGAAACATAAATGGATCATTTCCGCCTGTTCCCTTCTTTTGGGATGTCTTTTGCTGCT
>JAFOQN010000010.1 GCA_017393775.1 Clostridia bacterium | reverse complement strand
GCGTCAAGGCGGTCGATTCGATCCTCACCTGGGGTGAAGAGCATGGCTACACCTTCCTTGCGCTGGACCTCACAAGCCCCGTCGTGCATTCACAGGTACAGAATTAAGATAACCGAAAGCACCCCCTCCGGAACATCGGAAGGGGTGCTGTTTTCTTGCGTCAGATATGCGCAGCGCTTTTTACCTGCTGCTTCGGCAGCTTAATCTTCGACCGTGCCGCTTCAAAGAACGCCTTGACCCTATCGGGAATGACGTCGAGCCCTTTGACGGCGCGAACGCCTTCGCAGCTTTCAAAAAACAGCGCCAAAGCGCCGGGGCCGACGTGCGAGCCCGTGACCGGTTCGTAATCGACGAGCAGGATGTCCTTCGGCGGATGCTCGCTTGCGTTGATGAGCTCGATGAGCATTTCGGCGTCCTCGCGGCAGGCGGCATGCGCAATACCGATCGTCTGGTTCCCGGCGTCGACGACGTACTTTTCATACTGCGACGCAAGTGCCTTGATCGAACGCCTGCGGCTTCTCACCGTGTCGAACGCGGAGATCTGTCCGTCCTCGCCGCCCTTCAGAATCGGCTTGATGCCGAGCACGGTGCCGACGATCGCGGAAAGGTTCGAAAGCCTTCCGCCGCGGCGCAGAAACATCAGATCGTTGACCGTAAACACGTTGAACATCCGCTCGGAAACCATCCGCAGGCGCTTTGCCGCTTCATGTGCGGAAAGCCCTTCGTCACGAAGCTTCGCCGCCGCGACCGCCACAAGCCCTTCGCCTAAGGAAGCGCCGCGCGTGTCGACGACTTCGATCACGCGGTCCGGATAGGTCTCACGGAGCATTTCCGCCCCGATCTGCGCCGATTGGCACGAGCCGGAGATGCCGGAGGACATCGCAATATACACAACGTCCCTGCCGTCCTTCAAAAACGGCTCAAAGAAGTCCGCGTATTCCTGCGGGTTGATCTGGCTGGTCTTGACCTCCGTGGTCTTTAAGAGCGCATAGAACGCGTCGCCGTCAAACGACTCGGTGTCGAGACAGGTGAAGCGCTCGCCGTCGATATAGTACGCAAAGGGGATCATCTTTAAATCATGCGCCTGCGCCATACGGGTCGGGAGATTGCCGGATGTATCCGTGACTGCGACAAACTGCATAAACCATACCTCCGAAAAGCATTCTGCGGCAGGAAATCTGTTTTCCCCGCCGCATCTTTATCCTTATTATATCCGCAACATCCCGAAAAAACAATCTACGCCCCGGCTTTTTCACCCTACGGATCGAATCGCGCGGGATAGAATCGCCAAAAACAGCTCTACGCACAGTAGAAACAGTGATAATACGAATAATATAACTTGTATAATCAATAAGCCGAACATTCTGCGAAGCGCATGCCGGTCGCCTTGCAAATTGCGGCAAACACTGATATACTGAACGCAGAAAAGGACAGGTCATCCGTAGGGACGGGCAACGCCCGTCCGCTTTACGCGCGGAAAGCGCACGATCTGCCGCTGCAGCGAAGCGGAAGTACGCACAGAAAAAGGAGTGCTGCATGGAGCATAGAACGACAAATGACCGGATCAGCATCGTCGTCCCCGTGTACAACACGGAGGCGTATCTAAAGGCCTGCGTCGAAAGCCTGCTGTCTCAGACACATCCCGATCTGGAGCTGATCTTTGTGGACGACGGCTCGACGGACGGCAGCTTTGCGGTCCTCGACGCGTACGCAAAAACCGACGCGCGCGTCCGTGTGATCCGTCAAACAAACGCCGGCGCATCTGCGGCGCGCAACGCCGGCATCGACGCTGCGACGGGCGATTACATCGGCTTTGTCGATTCGGACGACTGGGTCGAGCCGAGCTACTGCGAAGCGCTGCTGCGAGCGTTTTCCGATCATCCGGAGATCGGCGTTTCCGTCTGCAACCGTCGTATCCACGGGCACCCGAACGGACGCGAGCTCGGCGCCGCGGCAGGCGCGAACCGCGTGCTTTCCCCGAAGGAAGCGGCTTTTTATGCGGTTTCGATCGGCAAAAGCTTCGAAGGATATCTCTGGAACAAGCTGTTTCGCGCGTCGATTTTCCGGGACGATCCGGCGCTTCGGCTCGATCCGTCGCTTGCGATCTGTGAGGACCTTTTGCTGTGCGTTGAGATCTTCGCTTCCGGGCAGAGCGCGTACTTTGATCCGGCGCCGCTGTATCACTACCGTTACCGCGAAAGCGGCGCGCTGCGCACATTGGACGACCGGCGCATGACGGAATTTGCCGCGCGCGAACGGATCGAAGCGATTGCAGAGACCCTCGGCGCGGACGTTTTGCACGCCGCCGAGCTTTCGCACCTGAAATCCGCGCTGAACCTGCTTGCCGCGGCAAAGGAAACGCACAACAAGCCGCTTGCCGCCGCCATGCGGCGTCGCATCGACGAACGAAAAAAGGCGCTTCTGAAAGCGCCCGACGTCCCGATCCCGGAAAAGGTCAAGCTTCTGATCCGCCGCGCAGCGCCTGTGTTATCTCTCCGCATCTTCAATCGCTTTGCATAAAAAACAGCTCTTCGGAGGCATTCTGTCAAGGGGGAAATTTCAAATGCACAGTCGGTTTCTGTCGGCTGTGCTTTTGCATTGCTTCTTATTGGAATCTGTGATAGAATGAATGCAACAAAGTGGGATATATCGAAAAGATACTATTTCAAGATAATTGATTTTGAGGACAAAATGGCAACAATCGTGTGGGAAGGAAATAAAAAGGAATTTGGCACATCACATCAAAGTCCACCCTGTCCGCAAAATGCGATTATGATTCGTGATGCAGAAGGGGTCATTGGAAAAGCATTGCCTTTTGGCATACCCCCGATGTTGATTTGTGCGCTAGCCGTGTTTCTAAAGGCTTTGATAAACAGGGAATCCCCCATTTCTCCGATATTTCTGCTGCCTGCTATTTTGATT
>JAFOQN010000115.1 GCA_017393775.1 Clostridia bacterium | reverse complement strand
TTGAAAGCTTGTCGCGGTGGCTCGGCGTATGCGCGTTGATATCGACCGCGGTCCCGAACGAGTGATGACTGACGAACGCGCCGGAGTTGACGAATCGGCGCACGGTCGTTCCGTTCATCTCCGCAAGCTTCGAAAGCTGTACGGCGCCGGTGTCGAGCTTGCCGCCGTGGATGCGGATATAGGTGCTTTCCATGTAGCGTCCAGCCTGCTCAAAGTACGGCACGGCGTCGATATGGCAGTGCCATTTCTTGCCGTTGATCACGACCGCCTCGGCGTCGTACTGCCTGAGCCACGCGGAATCGACGTTGATCTGATTGGAGTCGGCGGAACGGAAGCGGTATTGGAACATGAACCGCTCCGGCGAGCCGAAAAATGCGAGCGCGGTCGTGTAATTGCCGCGCAGATTGTTGGGCAGAAGCTGCACCTGCCGATCGGACGTAATCGTGAACATTGCGCTGCAAAGGATCGCGGTATGCCCCTGCGCGTCGCTTGCGGCAAGCTCGAGCGTGTATCCTCCTTTAGAGAGCTTGTCAAACCGGATCTTGTCGGAAAGGCACTCGATCTCGCGCGAGAACGTAAGATCCAGCAGCCTGTATTCGGTTACGTTGTCGCTCTCTTCAAAGGTCTGTTCCACGTCCGAAACGACCTTTCCGTTCCGGCTCGTGACGGTCGCACGCACGGAAAGCAGCGGCCAAATCGTGAGGACAGTGCCGTCGATCATAAACGGGCGGCCCTTCATGATCGGCGCATCCGGGCGCGGCATCGGCATGTCCTCCGATTCGATAAAACGAATCGGCTCCGGTTCGGGCGTGGGCGCTTCGGTGGGTTCCGGCGTCGGCGTCGGCTCCGGCGTGGGAGCGGGCGTAGGCACGGGCGCAAGCGTCGCTTCTTCGGTTGCGTCCGCAACCACTTCGATTTCCGTCTCCTCGATGAGAGCGGAGGGCGCGGTCGACGCCTCTGATACGACGGCAGGCTCCTCGTAGGACGCGTCGGGCTTTTCCGGTTCGGACGCGGGCGTGCCGCAGGCGAGCAAAAGCCCTGCAAACAGGAGCGAAAGGATGCGTTTTTTGACGAATATCTGTTTCATACGCCCATTATAGCACGCGCATCGCCGCAGGGCAAGCGCATAAAAAAGAGGGATGCCGTCAGGCCGCACTTCGCAAGGAAGTTGCTTTGAGGTAGGCATTACCGGCTAAAAAGGACATGAAACGGGCGTGACCGGTCACGCCCGTTTTGTCGCCATACTCCGGATTTTAGGGGGGAAAGATCCGATGCTCGTTTCAACTGTGGACAGCAGAAGACCTGTTCGAAAAACCGGCTTTTACCTGTGAGTGTACATACGAGTCATGCCTGCTTCTCCGCCCTTTCTTTTTTCTCCGCAGCGCTTCGCCTGACATTTGATCTAAGGCTGTCAAAGCGGCTGCTCATTTTCTTTGGTTGTTTTTGCGGATCGTTTCCTCAGCGCCGCATACGCAAACCACATCGCATGAAAGGCCAGGATCAGCAGGACCGCGTAGATTCCGGCGCGCAGATACTGGTTTTCCGGGAATAACGGCATATCCAGCCGCAGGAACAGGTAATCGGACCCCGGGAACGCCTCGTTCAGGAAAAATGCAGGGATCAGCATCAGCGTGACCGCGCCCGTGCTGACCCAGATATCCCTGTAGCGCGGCCGCATCCCGTGCACGATCATCATATAGACCGTGCTGAAAATCGGAATCAGGTGCTCACCGAAGTACTGGTAATAGCGGTAATACGAGGGGTCCACATCGTTCAGCACTGTCTGCGGAATGATACAGGCGATCGTCGCGCCGAACAGGGTCACGAAAAAGTTGAAGCCGAACAGCGTACGATTTTTGCTGACGACCATATACATGCAGGAGATGAGGCCGATGTCGCAAAGATGCAGCGGCAGTTTCGACATCATCAGGTACTGCCCGCTGCTGTCCCCGACATACAGCAGCCAGACAAAGAAGCTGAACTCCATGAGGAACATCGAAAAGGACAGCCATCGGCGCAGGTTCTCTTCCTGTTTCCACGCACGGAGGCTCTCCCTTTTCCTCCAGACGAAGATCAGCGCGGCGGCACACAGAAGGACAGGGATCAAATGCATGAGGCTGTAGGCGCGGAACGCACCGGGGCTGCCAAAGCCGAAGAACCCGTCGGAATAGTAGGTGTAATCGCCGCTCACTGCTCTTTTTCCCCTTTTTCATAGTAGGCATCGATGTACATCCTGCAGAGTTCCCTGAGCGGAAGACCGCTTTTGTACTTCTCTTCCATCATCCCGAGGATCCTGCGCGGCACGGTCAGTTCTCCGCCCGGGTCTCTGCTGCGGTTCCTGGCAGCAAGCGCCTCGATCGCGGAATCGATGCTGGGGCAGTCGAACTCGCCCGCTGATTGGTAATAGGATACGGTCTGTTTTTTCCTCTTTTTATGAACGCTGTTATGCGCGGCGCGCAGCAGCAGCGCCACAGCGAACGCAATCAGGACCATGCCAAGCACAACGAGCGGCAGCGGTACATACTGCGTAATATCCCGGATCTGGTAGTGGTCTCTCCAGCCACCGTTCTCCTCCCCGATCACGAAAACCAGCACGAAATAGAGGGCTGCGTACAGGACGACTGGCGCGATCGCAAGAAACGTCGAGCGGAAGCTGACCTTGTGGTCCGAATTGATGAAAATGAACAGCAGGATCGCAATGATCGGGTTGATCGTATGGAAGAGGATATTGTTCGAATACAGCATCATGCGGTAGTAACTGGTCATCGGAGAAAGGACTGTGACCGCAATGAGGAACGTCAGCGCAACACCGGTTGTCGCCATGTACAGCACGTTTACGACCCAGCGCGGCAGATGATAGTTGTCATAGCGCAGTCCGTCGACGGCGTACGGGATACACAGCGCCGCAGCGATGCCTGCGAACATATTTGCCAGGATCGTGAACATATGGTAGGACTTCCATCCGACCTCCTGAACGATCGCGTCCGGCGTGCTCAGCAGCTGGTCGCACACTGCAAGAAAGACCAGGAATGAAAGCAGTGAGCAGGAAACGACAGCCACCCTGCAGCGCATCCGGTTCGTTCTGATTGCATCTGACATTTCTTTTTTCCTCCTTTGTCCGGAAAAGCGTCCGCCCTTACGAAGCAGGACGGCAACACGAGATGGTTATTTGCTTCGGTTCCGTTTACACAGATTCCTCTGCCTGATTTCCTCACAAAACCCGATTATCTAATGATTGTACCATTACTGGCTGGCGTGGTCAAATTTCTCGTATATTTCTCGTATTCAAACGGGAAGGAGATGCTTCCTTACGAAGCGCCTCCTTCCGGCTCCTTTTTGTTTGATCGGTTCTTATTTCTTCTTGAAGATCATCTGCATGTCGTCTGTTTCAAAGATCAGCTTGTTGCCCTCGACCTTGATGTTGAGCCCGTCGCCGGCTTCCTGATCGTTAACCTTCAGAACGCCGTCTTCATAGGTGTAGGTAAACGGCTCGCTGCTTTTTTCTTCGCCGAACGCGGAATCCACGGTGCCCGTGCCGTCCGCGTTGAACGTGATCGACATGGTCATGCCGAATGCCTTCATCAGCGAAACGGCCTGCTCCGCGTCTTCGCCGACGCCGCTGTCAAGCTCCCATGTTCCGACGATGGACTTGCCGCTCGTGCCGCCGCATGCGATCAACGAGAGCGCCAGCAGGGCGACCAACATCATGGCTGTGAATTTCT
>JAFOQN010000114.1 GCA_017393775.1 Clostridia bacterium | reverse complement strand
CGGCTTCACTTCGTTTTCTGCAAATTCGCGCACCATTTTGCGAACCAGCAGCTGTTCTTTCGTCAGACGGAAGTCCATTCTGTTTCTCCTTTATGTTTACTTCGTGTACTTGAAGAAGCCTTCGCCGGTCTTGATGCCGAGCTTGCCTGCACGGACCATCTTGCGGATCAGAACATTGGCACGATACTTACTGTCATGCGTTTCGTTATAAAGCACGTCCATGATGTTCAGCACAACGTCCCAGCCAATGAGGTCGCCGAGATGCAGCGGTCCCATCGGATGGTTGCAGCCAAGCTGCATCGCAATGTCGATGTCCTCCGCACTCGCTACGCCTTCCTGCAGGACGCAGACGCCCTCGTTGCAGTACGGGATCAGGATCTTGTTGACCACAAAGCCCGGCGCCTCGTTGACGACGACCGGCGTCTTGCCGATCTCAACGCAGAGGTTCTTTGTCCATTCGACGAGCTCGGTCGGCGTGTTTGCGCCTGCAATGACCTCAACGAGCTTCATTGCCGGAACCGGATTGAAGAAGTGCATGCCGACCATCGGATGCATAAGGCCTTTCGCCATTTCGGTGATCGACAGAGAGGAGGTATTGCTGGCAAAGACAGCATCTTCCTTGCAGAGCGTGTCAAGACGGCTTAAAAGTTCCTTCTTCACCGCCATGTTTTCCGCCACGCACTCGATCACGAGATCCGCGTCCGCCGCTGCTGCGACTTCCTCGACCAGAATGCGGCTCATGAGATCGTCCGCCGCTTCCTGCGTCATCTTGCCCTTTGCGACACGCTTATTGAGGGACGCCGCGAGCTTGTCCTTATGCCGCTGCGCGCTCTCCACGCTCGTCGCGTACAGAAGCGCGGTGTGTCCGTTTGCCGAAAAGACCTGCGCGATGCCGCTGCCCATGGTTCCTGCACCGAAAATGGCTACCTTCATGTTTGTTTCCTCCTGAATTGATTTTTATAGTTGGTTCGGACCCTGTCCGTTGGATATTATCCGCTGTGTCATCCTGAGCGAAAGCGAAGGATCTTTTATTACAAGATTCTTCGTCGCCCTGCGGTCTCCTCAGAATGACATCGTCTTGTCGCTCTTACCGGTTCTGATAGGGTTCGTGCCTGCGCTTCTCGAGGAACGCGCCCATGCCCTCTTTCTGGTCCGCGGTCTCGAAGCAGCTGCCGAACAGTTTTTCTTCGATCACGATCGCATCGTCCATCGGCAACTCGAGTCCCTCATTGATCGCCTTTTTGCATGCCCGCACCGCGATCGGCGCGTTCTTTGCGATCGTCTCCGCAAGCTTTTCCGCCTGCGTCATCAGTTCCCCTGCGGGATAGACCGCGTTACAAAGCCCGATGCGCAGCGCCTCGTCCGCCTTGATATTCCGAGCGGAATAAATAAGCTGCTTTGCCATGCCGGGACCCACAAGCCTTGCAAGCCGCTGTGTTCCGCCGAAGCCCGGCGTGATGCCGAGCCCCGTCTCCGGCTGCCCGAATACCGCGGTCTCGGAGCAGATACGGATATCGCAGGACATCGCGAGCTCGCAGCCGCCGCCCAAAGCGTAGCCGTTGACAGCCGCAATCACAGGGATCGGAAGCGTCTCGATGCGGCGGAACACGTCGTTGCCCTTTCTGCCGAACGCCTCACCTTCCGCTTTGGAAAGGTTTGACATTTCGCCAATGTCCGCACCGGCGACAAACGCCTTTTCGCCGCTGCCGCTGATGATCAGCACACGGATCTCTTCATCGGCGTTTACCATATCGACAAGGGTATTCAGATCGTTGAGAACTTCGGAGTTCAGCGCATTCAGCGCTTTCGGGCGGTCGATCAGGGCGATCGCAACATTGCCCTTCTTTTCGAACAAAATATGCGTCATAGGTACCTCCGCAAAACGGTTTACCCGCAATCGGGCAGTTTATACCATATTTATTATAGTACATTCGGGTACAATGCGCAAGCCCGATTCCAGCTTTCGGAAGATCGTATATTATCCGGTTTCTGTTTACGAACCGCCCGCGCTGTGCTATAATCGCGTTCGGAAAATCGAAGCTTGAGGCAACCATGGAAAACAAGGAAGTCAATTCAAAGAAGATCCTCGGACACATCTTTGCGCTGTTCTCCATCATCGTATGGGGCAGCTGTTATGTGCTGACAAAAAACCTGCTCGCGGCAGGCTTTACGGCGCTGCAGATCACGCCGATCCGCATGGCGCTTGCCTATGTGGTGCTTCTCATCATGCGTCCGAAGTTTCAGCGGCTTTCATGGAAGGACGAAGGCATGTTCGTTCTGATCGGCATTTTCGGCGGCAGCGTCTATTTCTTTCTGCAAAATACCGCGCTGACCTATACTTACGCCGCAAACGTCAGCATCATCGTGTGCCTTTCCCCGATCTTCACGGCGATCCTCGCCGCGATCTTTTCCCGCGGCAACGAACGGCTCGGCAAGTTCCTCCTGTTCGGATCGATCCTTGCGATCGCCGGCGTGGTGCTGGTGGTCCTGAACGGCAGTCTGAACTTTCATTTAAGCCCCGTGGGAGATCTTCTTGCCCTTCTGGCGGGCATTTCGTGGGCGGTCTATTCGATCCTCATCAAGCGCTATACCGAAACGATGGACGGCTTCCTGGTTACGCGCCGCGTGATGTTCTGGGCTTTTTTGACCTCGATCCCGCTGATGCTTCTTTCGTCCGGCATGCCGAATCTTGCGCCGCTGTTCACCGTCCCCAAGGTCCTTTTGAGCTGGCTTTTCCTCGGAATCCTCGGCAACGCGGTCTGCTTCGCGCTTTGGAATATCGCCTTCCGGGAACTCGGCGTGGTCGTGACGAACAACTACCTGTACGGCTCGCCGTTTGTGACGCTGATCGTGGGCTGGCTTCTTCTTTCCGAACCGATCTCGTGGATGGGCGTTGTCGGCGCCGTTCTCATCACCGCGGGCGTGATTCTTGCGCAGCGGGACAAGCGAAAAGCGTAAACAAAACAAGATCCTCCGGTCGGAGGATCTTATTATTTCAGAACATTCCCCTGCCGGAGATTCAAATAGTATGCCACCTCATCAGTTCCCTTCGGGAACAGCTTCCCCTCAAGGGGAAGCCTCTTTGTACACTTTCCAAAAGCCTTCCCCTTGTTATGGGGAAGGTGGTCCCGCAGGGACCGGATGAGGAGCACACGCGCAAAAAGCGGAACGCTTTTCGCGGATCCACGCATCAAAGCGGCTTGCCGTACTCGTCGAAATTCTCCTTTAAGGCGCGCTCGGTCGGGAAGACCGGTACGATCATGGGAACGATCTCAAAGAGTGTAACGACGGCGCCGACGATGCCGATCTGCTCAATATCCTTTCCGTATACGAAGATCAGCGGCAACGCCGAAAGCGGGATCAGAACGAGCCCGAGCCGAAACCACAGATTCCCGAGATACCGGTGCGCAAAGTCCCACGTTTCCTGCGTTTTCATGGACCGCTTTGTGCGGTATCCGTAAATGCCGTTGATCCGTTTCGGCGGACGCTTTGCAATGAGCTTTCCGAGCCCGACCATCAGAAGCGGGATCAAAAGATCCATCAGCAGCATAAAGATCCAGAATCCGGACATCGTCTTTCCCCCTTTCATCATCCTTATCATACCGCAAAATCGCACCGGTCGAAAGGGCGATCGGTGCGAAATACAGTGCGCTATTCGGTTATTTATCGAGGACCTCCACCTGGATCGGCTTTGCGGCGTCCTCGAGCGCGGCAAGCTCGTCCGGCGCGAGGACGATGTCAAGGCACTTTGCCGTATCGGCGACGTTTGCGGGTTTTCGCATGCCGACCAGCAGGCTCATGTTTTCGTATTGTGCAAGCGCCCACGCCTCAAAGAGCTGCGAAAAGCTGCAGCCGTGCGCCGCGCGGATCGGCTCCCACGCTTCGAACGCCTTTTTAAGCCCCGCCTTATATTCCTCCTGCACCCACGGGATGCGGGAACGGATGTCGGTCTTTACGAATGTGCGCTCCATAAACGCGGGCGAAGTCAAAAAGCCTTCCTCGAGCACACCGTAGGTCTGAAACGTCGTGCCGTATTTTTCGCACGCCGGGAAGTAATCCCGCCCGTGAAACGGCGAGAGGATGCTGAAAAACTCCTGCACAAGGTCGACACGCCCGCCGATGCTTTGATATTCCTCGAGATCGCCCGGCTGGCTGTTGCTCAGCCCGTACGCGCGGATCTTGCCCTGCTCCTTGAGGCGTTCAAGCGCCTCGACCGTGTCGCAGACCGGAAAGCTCCTGCACACATAATGCACGATCACCGAATCGAGATAATCGGTCTGCATACGGCGCAAAGAATCCTCGACGTCGCGGGCAATCGCCATGGGACGCGTATCGTTATTCACCGTGTACCCGTCGCGCGAATAGTGGAAGTTGCCGCCTTCGCTGCGCCAGTTCAGGGAGCATTTCGTCTGGAGAACGAAGTCGTGCCGCCTGCCCTTCAAAGCTTCACCGAGGAGCCGTTCGCTTTCGCCCGTGCCGTAGACCGGCGCCGTGTCGATATAGTTGATCCCGAAGTCATGGCAGGCGGAAAGAAGGTTCCTCGCCTCTGCTTCGGTCGAATCGTG
>JAFOQN010000113.1 GCA_017393775.1 Clostridia bacterium | reverse complement strand
GATCGCGCGCTTCCCGCGCGTACCATCGACAGCTTCCCTCAAGGGGAAGCCTCCGGCTCTGAAGCCTTCCCCTTGAGGGGAAGGTGGTGAGGCAAAGCCGAACCGGATGAGGTGTAAAACGTGTAAACAACTCGAAAGAGCTTTTATAACATCATTTACAGAAAGGCGAAAAACATGAAAATCATCGACGTAATCTGTTCTGCAGGCCGTACCGGCTTCTACTTCGACGACCAGCGCGCCATCAAGGCGGGCGCAAAGGCGGACGGCGCCGCGTACATCGGCGAGCCGAAAACCGCAGGCTTTACCTCCGTGCGTCAGCCCGGCGAATCCATCTCCGTGATGCTCATTCTGGAAGACGGACAGATGGCATACGGCGACTGCGCGGCTGTCCAGTATTCCGGCGCGGGCGGACGCGATCCGCTGTTCCTCGCAAAGGACTTCATTCCGATCATCGACAAATACATCAAGCCGCAGCTTATCGGCCGCGAAGCGGACAACTTCCGTAAGTTAGCCGCTGATCTCGAAGCGATCACCGTGGACGGCAAGCGTCTCCACACCGCGATCCGCTACGGCATGACGCAGGCGCTTCTGGACGCCGTGGCAAAAGCAAGCCATCGCATGATGTGCGAAGTCGTTGCGGAAGAATACGGCTGCACAATCGAAGAGAAGATGCTCGACGTCTTCACGCAGTCCGGCGACGACCGCTACACGAACTCCGACAAGATGATCATCAAGGGCGCGCAGATCCTGCCGCACGCGCTGATCAACAACGTCAAGACGAAGCTCGGCGAGCACGGCGAAAAGCTCCTGGAATATGTCGGCTGGCTCCGTGACCGTGTTCTGCAGCTCCGGACCTCCGAAGACTATAACCCGATCTTCCACATTGACGTATACGGCACGATCGGCGCGGCGTTCGGCAACGACAACTATTCCGCGATGGCGGACTACATGGCGAAGCTCGAAGAGGCGGCAAAGCCCTTCCACCTTCGCATCGAAGGCCCGATGGACGTCGAAGACCGTGAAAAGCAGATGCTCGCGCTGAAGGCGATCACGAAGGAGCTCGACGACCGCGGCATCAACGTGGAGATCGTTGCGGACGAATGGTGCAACACGCTGGAGGACATCAAGTACTTTGCCGACAACAAGGCGGGTCACATGGTCCAGATCAAGACGCCCGACCTCGGCGGCATCAACAACACGATCGAGGCGGTCCTCTACTGCAAGGAAAAGGGCATCGGCGCATACCAGGGCGGTACCTGCAACGAGACCGACCGCAGCGCGCAGGTTTGTGTGCAGTGCGCGATGGCGACCCGCCCCGACCAGATCCTCGCAAAGCCCGGCATGGGCGTCGACGAGGGCTACATGATCGTTTACAACGAGATGCAGCGTATTCTCGCCTATCTCAAAGCCAAGAAAGCAAGAGCATAATCCCAAATCATGCAGCAGGCGTTCCTAAGCGGGATCGCCTGCTTTTTTGTGCGTATTCCTGTTTGCTTTTCATGCGAAAGAATGGTATACTTGTTAAAAATGATCGTAAACGCACAAAGCGATGCGATCGCTTTGAAAGATTGGGATCGAAATGGTCTTTTCCGGCTTCACATTTTTATTGCTGTTCTTTCCGATCACTGCGCTGCTCGTGCTGATCAGCCGAAATCTTCGCTGGCAGAACGCGGTGCTTTTGATCACGTCGCTGGTTTTCTACGCGTGGGGCGAACCGAAGTGGATCCTGGCGATGCTCGCAGTGACGGGCGTCAATTACCTTTGTGCTTTGCCGCTGCAGAAAAAAGAACTTCCCCGCGCCGCAAAAAGACTGCTGCTTGCGGTCGGCGTGTTTGCCGGGCTTGGGCTTCTGATCTGGTTCAAGTATGCTGCGTTCTTTGTCAACACGGTCGGCGGTCTGTTCGGTCATCCGGATCTGCTCACGCCCGCCGTGCTGCCGATCGGCATTTCGTTCTACACGTTTCAGGCGCTGACCTATACCGTGGACGTCTACCGCGAAAAGACGCCCGTTCAGAAAAACCCCTTAAAGCTGCTCCTGTACGTCTCCTGCTTCCCGCAGCTGATCGCGGGACCGATCGTGCAGTACGCGGACATCGCCGCGCAGCTCGACGACCGAACGATCACTTCCGAAGGATACATCCGCGGGTTTCGCAGGTTCTGCGTCGGTCTTGCGAAGAAGGTCCTGCTTGCAAACCTCTGCGGCTCCGTGATCGCGGAGCTCGGCATGGCGGACGCAGGTCCTTTGACCGTTCTCGGCGCATGGCTCGGCGCGATTTTCTACAGTCTGCAGATCTATTTTGATTTCTCCGCCTATTCCGACATGGCGATCGGCATCGGGCGCATGCTCGGCTTCCAGTATAAAGAGAATTTCCGCTATCCCTACATGGCGGATTCGGTCACGGATTTCTGGCGCAGGTGGCACATTTCGCTCGGCGCGTTCTTCCGCGATTATGTGTATATCCCGCTCGGCGGCAACCGCGTCGGAACGCTGCGTCTCATTCTGAACCTGCTCATCGTATGGACCTTGACAGGGCTTTGGCACGGCGCCAGCTGGAACTTCATCCTTTGGGGACTTCTGTACGGCGTCCTGCTGATCTTTGAAAAGCTGGTGCTCGGAAAGCGGCTCGAACGTATCCCTTCGGTGCTTCGCCGCATCTTCACGCTGCTCGCGGTCATGCTCGGCTGGGTGATCTTCTACTATGAGGATATCCGCTTCGGCATTTCCCACATCCTTGCGCTTATCGGATTGAACGTGACGGACGGCGGCATAAGCGCGCTGCCGCTGTTCGACGACAAGCGGCTTCTGCTGCTCGGAAAATATGCGCTGCCGCTTCTTTTGATGCTCGTTGCAAGCACACCGCTTGCAAAAACGATCGCCGACAAATGGGAAGCGCGGCAGCAAATCAAGCGCTGCGGCTTCGATCTTGCCGCCGCAATCGTTCCGATCGGACTGCTCTTGCTGTCGCTGCTCTTTCTGGTCGGTCAAAGCTACAACCCATTCATCTACTTCCGTTTTTAAGGAGAACGCCGTATGAAAAAACTGCTGACCGTTTTATATACATGGTGTCTCCTGCTGCTGCTCGGCTGCGGCGTGCTGCTGCTTATGACAGCGCCGAAGGAAGCGACCGTCTCGGAAGCCGAAAACCGCATGCTGGAACCGTTTCCCTCCGCCGACGCGCAAAGCCTGCTGTCCGGCTCGTTCTCAACGGGCTTTGAGCAATACCTGTCCGATCGCTTTTTCCTGCGCGACCGCTGTATCGCGCTGACAAACGCGATCAAAAACGGTCTGTCGCTCCTGTCCGACGCCGACGAGCTGAAGCTTGCGGCGCTGGATGAGCGGGTCGACGACCCCGGCGCACAGGAACCGGAACCGTCCGAAGAACCTGCCGTTCCCGTCGAGCAGCCGATTGTGATCGCCGTCGATCAGTCGACGCCTGCTCCTGCCGCTACACCCGCGCCGACGCCGGAAGCGACTGTCCAAACCGACGCGGCGTCCGGGCTCTTTCGTGTACCTTTCGCGCTCCCCTCTCCGATGCCGAGAACGCCGCTTTATGTGCATTCCGCAACGGAGGACAACTCGCTGGAGGAACGGGCATACATCAATCTGGTCGACCGCAGCGGCGCGCGCACCCGGATCGCAAAGTATTATAAGTGTTTTATCCGCGACGGCGCGTATCTTCTGAACCGGCTTGCCGCGCTTCTGCCGGAGGGCGGTCATATGTACGTCGTGCAGGCGCAGCGCGGCGAACACGTCCTGCAGTATACGGTTGCGCTGAGTCGGTACGCTTCCTATGAAAGCGAGATCGAGGATTACCTCGAGCCGCTTCTGGACGAGCGCATCAGCGTATTCCGCTGTATGGATATTCTGGAACCGCATATCCGTGCCGGCGAGTATGTGTACTATTATACCGATCACCACTGGACGCCGCTCGGCGCGTACTATATCCACAAGAGAATGATCGAATCACAGGGCAAAAAGGCCGTGCCGTATACGGACAATCACCTGAAGCGGCAAAGCGGCAACTATGCCGGATCAAACATCGACGCGGCACAGCGCATCCTGCCGAGGGGCACGAAGGATTATGTGGAAGAGGTCGAGCCTTCCCTGGCATTCGATTTCTTCCGTGTCCAAAACATTCATGAGCTTCATAAGATGCCGCTGAACAACCCGGATGCAAAGGGCTATCAGGCGCTTCTGTGGCTGAATCTGCGTCCTTGGAAAATGATCCGTTCCTACGAGAACAACGGCAGAAAAATGCTTCTCATCTGCGATTCCATGGGCATGGCGTTCGCGCCGTTCATGGCGTATTACTATGACGAGGTGCACATCGTCCGTCCGCACAGCACCTATTATTCCGTGAAGGAAGCCGGCGGCACGATCAAACAGTACATCGATTACTGGGGAATCGACGACATTTATGTCGTCCAGTCCAACTTCTTCACCGGCGACCTGTATCGCGTTGAGCTTGCCCGCTCGATCGGAGACGAACCATGAAAAAGCAAGCCGAACCCGAAATCAAATATGGTTTGATCCGGACACAGCTGATCGTCTTTGCGATCCTGCTCGCGCTTGCCGTTGCCGCGGTGCTGCTGTACCCTTCGATCGCACTGTCCCTCGGCCGCCGTGCGCTGGAAGCAGGCGAAACGGAACGTGCCCTGCGATATCTCGATCATGCCGGTTCCGGCGAGGAAGTACGGGAGCTGATCGGCGAAGCAAAGGAACGGCAGGCGGAAACGCTGCTTGCGGAAGAACGCTTTCAGGAATCGCTGGAGATTCTGGAAGTGCTTCCCGGCGTCGCATCGGACGATCCTCGCATCCTTGCCTGCCGCTACGGGATCGCCGAAGCCGCAGAACGGCGGCAAGCCTTCGGCGAAGCGCGCGACGGATATGCGGCAATCTCCGGTTATGCGGACGCTGCTGAACGGATGCTATCATGCGAGATCGCCCTTGCGAAAGCTGCCTGGGCGGAAGGCGACGCGGCTACGGCGCTGTCCCTGATCGGAAAATATCCGCAGGATCCCTCCATGCGCGCACTGGATCGGGAAATTCGGCTGAACGAAGCCCGTGCATGGTTGGCGTCCGATACGCCGGAACAGGGGCTTAAACTGCTGATTTCGCTGTGGAATGAAGACAAGACGCTCACCGACGAGGTGATCGCCGCCGAGCGTCTCTGCTATCCGTATTTATATGAGGATCGGGACGACGCCTTTGTGCTGAAACAGCTTGAAACGCTCACCGAAGCACAGACGTCGCAAAAGAACGAATTGGAGCGGATGCGCAGCCGGTTTCCGTCCGGGGTTCTTGCCGTCGGCAACGCGCATACGGTCGCGCTGTGTTCGGACGGAACCGTGCGCGCGACCGGCGACAACAGCTTCGGGCAGTGCAATGTGTCGGACTGGACCGAAATTGTTGCGATCGCCGCGGGCGCCTACCACACGGTCGGTCTCAAAGTGGACGGTACGGTCGTTGCGACCGGCGACAATTCCCGCGGACAGTGCGACGCAAGCGGCATGACGGACGTCGTCGAGATCGATGCGCACGCCATGGATACCGTTCTCCGGAAAGCGGACGGCTCGATCGTCTGCTTCGGCGCGCACGATTACGCGCCGAAAACCGCAAGCTGGACCGACATCGTTCAGCTCGCCCCCGCCGCCTACGGACTGGTCGGGCTTGCATCCGACGGCACCGCAATGGCAACGGAAACTTCCCTGCTTTCCCCGGCGTTCCGCGACCTGGTCGACGTCGCCGCCGCCGGAGACTATGCGATCGGCGTGACCGGAGACGGACGGCTTGTGACCTCTGCGCCGGTCGACCCGTCATTTTCCGGCGTCGTCCGCATCGACGCCGCCGCAACAGGCTTCTTTGCGCTGACGATGGACGGGACCGTGCGCGCGGTTCTTTGGACGGACGGCGACTACACGCCCCTGTTCTCCCGCACGGACATTGTTGCAATCGCGTTTTCCGGAACGCACGCCGTCGCGCTGCTTTCGGACGGCTCCTACCTTGCCTGCGGCAAAAACAGCGCGGGTCAATGCAACGTCGGCGCCTGGAAGCGTTGAGCGCCGCTTCCACTCGAAAAAAGGTCTTCGATACCGGTTGCTTTCTGTCGGAAAACGGTGTAAAATTATATATTATAGGTGAGAAGGGATCATAGGAATGAGAAAGACAAAGATCATTTGCACCATCGGACCGTCCAGCGAATCGCCGGAGGTCTTCCGCGCGATGTGCCTTGCGGGGCTGAACGTCGCCCGGCTGAATTTTTCCCATGGCACGCACGAGGAGCATCAAAAGAAGATCGACATGATCAAGGCGGTGCGCGAGGAGCTCAATCTGCCGATCCCGATCATGCTCGACACTAAGGGACCGGAATACCGGATCAAAACGTTTGAAAACGGCAGAATCACGCTGCAAGACGGCGACGCATTCACATTCACCACGCGCGACATCATAGGAAATGAAGAGATCGTTTCGGTCAGCTACGCGGGACTTTGCGACGATCTTTCCGCGGGCGACCGGATCCTTGTCAACAACGGGCTTGTCATCTTCGAAGTCGAAGAGATCGAAGACACCGAGATCCATTGCCGCGTCGTGACCGGCGGCGTGCTTTCCGATCGCAAGAGCATGAGCTTTCCCGGAAAGGTCATGCGCCAGAAATACCTCAGCGAGCAGGATAAGTCGGACCTCTTGTTCGGCATTGAAAACGGTGTGGAGTTTGTCGCGGCGTCGTTCGTCTCCTGCAAGCAGGACCTTTTGGATCTGAAAGGATTTCTGCATGAGCACGGCGGCGATCACATCGACGTGATCGCAAAGATCGAGAACCGTCACGGTGTCGACAACATCGACGAGATCTGCTCCTGCTGCGAGGGCGTCATGGTCGCGCGCGGGGACCTCGGCGTCGAAGTGCCGTTTACCGAGCTTCCCGCGATCCAAAAGCATCTGATCACCAAATGCCGTCTTTTGGGCAAGCGCGTCATTACGGCGACGGAGATGCTCGAAAGCATGATTTCGAATCCGCGTCCGACGCGCGCCGAGATCAGCGACGTTGCGAATGCGGTCTATGACGGAACAAGCGCGATCATGCTCTCCGGCGAGTCCGCCGCGGGCAAATATCCGGTCGAATCGGTCCGCACCATGAGTGAAATCGCGGAGGAAACTGAGCGGCACATCGACTACAAGGAGCAATTCGAATCCAAGAGCTTCACGATCCACAACCGCGTCGACGCGATCTCGCACGCCGCCTGCACGATGGCGATCGACCTCAATGCAAGCGCAATCGTTGTCACTTCTTTGAGCGGCCTTACGGTACGCATGGTCTCGCGCTTCCGCGCGCCGATCACGATCCTCGGGCTTGCGACCAACAAGAACGCGTGGTATAAGCTTGCGCTGTCCTGGGGCGTTGTGCCCGTTTTGACCGAGCAATTCCCGAGCATGGAAGTTCTGTACTATTACGCGGCGCGCTGTGCGAAATCCACGCTCTCCCTTGCCCCCGGTTCGACCGTCGTCATGACCGGCGGCGACACGACCGGCGCAAGCGGCAATACGAATGTTCTGCGCATCGAAACCATCAAATAATACCGGACAGTAAACGCCCCCGCTGTAAATGCGAGGGCGTCTTTGTGTTTTGGGATCAGCCTTGTTTTCTTTTCAAGCGAAATGCAGCGAGATACAGTCCGAACGCGGCAAGCGCGATCACACCGAGGTAGACGATAATTTCGACCGCAATGCCCGCATGCGCGGCGATCGCCGAAAACACCGGCTGCGTCGACGGATAGAACGGCGTGATATAGAACATGTTCGCTTCATTATGGATATCGCGGACGATGAAGTGGCTTGCGACGTTGACGAGCTCCGCGACGGCAGCCATGCCGAGATACAGCAGCAGCGCCGGGAAAAAGGATACGCGGCTTCGTTGTTTGAAGACGCGGAACGCAATCCACCCTTCAAGCAGCATCACCGCGTGGTACAGGAAGCTGTGACAGAACAGCAGGATCTGATCCCGCATCATGTCCTCCGGGAACAGCAGGGCAAAGACCGCGCCGATCACCGAAAACGTGCATAAAAACACAAGCGTCGCTTCCTGTGCCCTGCCCTTCAGAAACGGGGCGAGCGCCGAGCAGTACATCGCCATGCTGCAGAGCTGCCACGGGAAGAACCACATCGAGCGCGTCCCCCCGTAAACGTAACGGATCACAAACCACTGCTTCCATGCTTCCGCAACGAGCATCAAAAGCCCGAAAACGAACAGCAGCCGCAACAGTTTCCGCTCATCCGCCTTTCGGATCGCAAGCGCAAACACAGCCGCGGCGGCGGCAATGCCGAACAAGATCAGAAAATGCACGAGTCCGTACGGCTGCGGTGTAACCGAAAAGGTCCAGTCCATCGCGTATCTCCCTTCGCTTGATCGGTCTATTATACCATGCTTCCGGTAAAAACGCAAATCCGCGGACCACCCGCCGGCCGCTCCGTTTTCCGCAATGTGAATTGACTTTTCCCGCACGATTCCATATAATATAAGAATGGAGCAAAGAAAACCAACCAAAAAACATGCGCAAATTCTGTCGTGGATTACGCTCGCCTGCTTTGTTGCCGGCGGCGCGATCGGGCTTGTTTTTCCGCAGCTTTTCAACTATATCGGCTTTATCGGCACGGTCTTCATCAACCTTCTGAAGCTGATGGCGCTGCCGATCGTGCTCTGCACGGTGTTCGGCGCGGCATCCCGCGGGACGCGAAACACTACCGGAACGCTTTTCCGGGCTGTCCTGCTGTTCGTTGTTCTCTTTACCGTTTCGTTCCTGCTGTGCAGCGCGCTTTATACCCTGTTGTCCCCAGGCAAGGGATTTGCCCTGACCTCCGGCGAGGTATGGTCCGGCAGCACCGCGGATCTTTCCTTGGAGGGCTTTTTCCAGTCAATCTTCTCCCCGAACATCTTTGCTTCGCTCGGCAGCGGCGCCATGCTCCCAACCATCCTGTTTGCGTTCTTTGCGGGTGCGGTGGCGGAAAAGGTCGGCGCGCACCGGCTCACGGCGCTTGTTGCAGAGCTCGAAACGGTCTTTTCCCGTATGCTGTCCTATATCCTGTGGCTGACGCCGCTCGGCGTTTTTGTGCTGATGGGCAAATGCACCGCGGATTTCGGCATGCGCGCGCTCGGCGGCGCACTGTCGTATGTGCTGTATGCATGGGGCGGCGGTGTGATGATTCTGCTTCTTGTGATGATCCTTCCCCTTTGGATCTTTTGCCGCATCGATCCGGTCACCTATTTTCGCAAAACGGGCCGCGTGCTGCTGACCGCGCTTTCCACCTGCTCTTCCGCCGCGACGCTCCCCGAAACGCTGCGTACCTGCCGCGACGAGTTTCAAGTGCCGGAGAGCATCGCGGGCGTCGTTGCGCCGCTTGGCTGCACAATCCATATGTGCGGCGGCGCCGTTTCGTTCTGCCTGCTGGCCATGTTTACGATGCAGATGACGGGACGTCCCGTGACGGTCGGCACGTTCCTTTTGATGCTGGTGTTTGCCACGGCGCTGAACATGGCGGCGCCCGGCATTCCCGGCGGCGGGATCGTGCTCGGCGCAACCTTTTTGAGTCTATTGGGCATGCAGGAGATCGGTCTGTTTCTCGGCATGTACGCCGGAATCTACCGGCTTCTGGATATGGCGTACACTTCACTGAATGTTGCGGGCGATGTGACCGCCGTTCTTCTGATTCATCGATGGGAGGGCAGAAAACAGCGATGAAAACACTCAGCCGCACCGTTTCGCCCTCGGTCACCATGTCGCTCGACCGGCAGGCAAAAGCACTCATTGCATCCGGTCACGACATCATCAATCTGACGGCGGGACAAGTCGATCTGCCTATGCCGGAGATCGGAAAGGATGCCTTGATCGCCGCACTCAAAGCCGACTGCACGGGTTATACTCCCGCAACGGGCTCACAAGACGTCAAGGACACCGTACAAAAGCGTTACGGTTGGAACGAAGGCAGCATTCTGATCTCCGCAGGCGCAAAGCCGCTTGTCTCCGCCGCAGTCGCGTGTATCGCAGGTCCCGGAGACGAGGTGCTTCTGCCCGTGCCGTGCTATACCAGCTACCCCAAAATGATCCGTCTTGCGGGCGCTGTGCCTGTTCCCGTCACAGGCGATCCCGAAAACCGGTTTACGGTATCGAAAGATGCGCTGGAAAACGCCGTGACCAGCCGGACAAAAGCGCTGCTCCTGAACAATCCCGTCAACCCGACCGGAACCGTGTATCGGAAGGAAGAGCTTCGTTCGATCGTCGACTTCTGCATAGAGCGCGACCTGTGGCTCATCGCGGACGAGGTTTACGATACATTTTTCTATGACGAACCGTTTGTGAGTCTGTATGCGTTTCCGGACGTGCGGGACCGGCTTATTCTGGTCAACAGCGCATCCAAAACGTATGCGATGGCGGGGCTTCGCTTGGGCTACGCGGTTGTACCGGACGCCGCCGCGGGCGCGATCTCGGCATATCTCAGTCACATGCTCGGCTGTCCCTGTTCGCTTTCCGAACGTGCCGCGCTTGCCGTTCTGAATGCTGACGAAACGGATCTCCCCCGCTTTCGGGATGTTTTTCGCGAGCGAAGGGATGCGCTGTTTCCGCTGCTCTCCTCCATCCCCGGGATCCGGGTTGACCAAAGCGCCGGCGCGTTCTATTTCTGGCTCGATGTTCGCGGGCTCGGGATTGACGATGCGGCGTTCTGCCGGATGCTTTTGGAGGAGGAAGGCGTTGCGCTGACGCCCGGCAGCGCGTTTCTGTGCCCGGGCTATGTGCGCCTTGCATACACACAGCCGGAACCGGCGCTCAGAAAAGCCTCGGAACGCATACGCCGGTTTGCCGTACGGATTCGAAACGTATAACAACGATTTTGTCAGCATGTTTTTTGTAAACAGCTCGGAATCGGAGTTGACAAACAATTGGTTTGTTGTTATAGTATTTATGTCAAATATTGCTCTGTAATCGTAATGATTGTTTTACATAGAGACGGTTTTGTCCGGTAAGACGGATGGAGGAAATGCAAATGAAGGAATACGAAAAGCCCATCATGGAAGTCATCGAGATCAACGGCGATGTGATCACCAACAGTTGTGATCCCGAAACGCCCTATATTGATGTCTGACGCAGATTAAACAATTCTGTAATCTGCCGTACCAATCTATGAAAGAAATCTGTAAGCCGGATACTGCGCTTGCTCGGATGATATTGCCGCAAAAAGTGCAGTCCGGTATTTCTTATGTCCCGTCACAGTTTGTCCTGTCCTTTTCGCACCATGAAAAGCCGTTTGCGTTTCATGTTTTGACCAGGCAATTGATTGAGGCAGCACTCCCCTCTTCAACGCATGCCGGCGAGGGCTTTGACGTGCTGATCGAAGCAATGTTCCTGGTTCCGGAAGGCAGGGACGAGTGCGCCTATTATGAGTCGGTCGCGAAGATGATGCGGCTCTACGGGCAGAAGAAGGGCGTACCGACCTACACGATCATGCCGACGCTCGGCTGCAACGCGTGCTGCGTTTATTGCTATGAAGAAGGCGTAAAGCAGGTCACGATGACGCCGGAAACCGTCGAGCAGACGATCCGCTATATCCTTTCGACGCGCGCAAAGGATGGGATCACGCTGAGCTGGTTCGGCGGTGAACCGCTGCTCCGCCCGGATATCATCGATCGGATATGCGACCGACTTGCAGAAGAAAAGGTTCCTTTCAAATCCGTCATGGTTACCAACGGCAGTCTGATCACGCCGGAGATCATCGAACGGATGCGGAGACGCTGGAACCTCAAACGCGTGCAGATCTCCATGGACGGCGCGGAACCGGATTATCTCGCACGAAAACGATATTATCGGGACGAAGATCAATATCGAACTGTCATGGACGCAATCGGAAAGCTGTCGGAAGCCGGCATTCCCGTGAACGTGCGCGTCAACGTCGACGAACAAAATTTTGCCGGCATACCGCAGTTTATGGACGATATGCGGCGCTTCGTGAAAAATAAAGACCGCGTTTCCGTGTACTTCAGCCCCCTGATGGATGTACGCGCCGGAGAGAACGACCTTGCTATGTGGGAAAAGGTCGTTGCGACAAGGCACCTCATTACGGACGCAGGATGCAAGGCATATGCATTCATGGAACCGCTCATGAAGTTCCGCGCGAACCGTTGTATGGCAGACGGCGGCAGCGTAGTGATCGCGCCGGACGGCAGCCTGTACCCATGCGAGCATTGTCCGCCCGAAAGCCGCTTCGGAGACGTTTTCAACGGCACGACCGACGAATCAGCACGGCAAGCTTTCACAAGAGTGGACCGTACGCGGGAAATGTGCCGCGGCTGCACCTTTCTTCCCGAATGCACGAGCTTTGCCTCCTGCCCCTGGGTGGATGCGCACTGTAAGCAGATGCGGGAGCTCCTTACGCTGGATGCCCTGCGCCGCAGGATCGATCAACACATCAATCAAACGGAAGAAACGGACGGCAACGATGCCGTCTGTTGAGGAGAAACCCATGAAACTGAAAAATGATTTTATCGTACAGAACATCGACGACACGCAGTTTTTGGTGCCGGTCGGACATGAATCCTTCAACGGGATCGTGAAAAGCAACAAGACCGCGGCGTTCATTGTGAACTGTCTCAGCGAAGAAACGACCAGGGATCAGATCGTCGACGCCATGTGTGCGCAATATGACGCTCCGCGTGAGACGATCGCCGCCGACGTGGACGAAGTCCTCGGTACGCTTCGCGGCATCCGCGCTCTGGAAGAATGACGCGGTTTGAGGACCTGCTGGAAACAGACGGCAGGCTGGTTTACAGAACAAAAGGCACCAGCATGGAGCCCATGCTGCGGCAGAACCGGGACCTGGTGATCATCGAGGCCTCTTCTTCCCGTCTCAAAAAGTACGACGTCGCGCTGTATCGGCGCGGCGAGCAGTATGTTCTGCACCGCGTGATCGGCATTGCAAACGATCATTACCGCATTCGCGGGGACAATACCTACTCCATCGAGCATGTCCCGTTCGATGCCGTGATCGGTGTGCTGAAAAGCTTTCAGCGCAAGGGAAAAACACACACGGTTACGGAGCGCGGCTACCGTTTGTATGTCCGCTTCTGGAACGTCGTTTACCCGCTGCGGTCCATGTGGTTTTTCATGATCAGAGGGCTCAAACGGATCGCGAAAAAGCTCGGACTGACGCCGTTTTTAAAGAAGCTGCTCGGACGCGGCTGAACTGTAATTCTGAATGCTTTCGGATCATTCCGGAAGCATTTTTCTCTTATGTATTATTTATGCAAAGGAAATCTTGCGCATTGCCGTTTCGGTTGACTTTTCCTGTTTACAAACGAATCAATTTCTGTTAATCTATTAGTGTGTATATGTTTGTGCCGGGATCGGTACGAATGAATCTCTGACGCATTAAGGAGGGGTCACAATCGTGAGAGACACGTTTCGCGGCGGCGTACATCCGAACGATCACAAGGATCTGAGTCGGAAAGCGGCGCTGCGCGTCTTTGACGCAAAAGGAGAAATGGTATTTCCGCTTGCACAGCACATCGGAAAACCTGCAAAGGCGATCGTGAAAAAGGGCGATCCCGTGCTGGTAGGACAGTGCATTGCGGAAGCCGACGGCTTCGTCTCCGCCAACGTCATCTGTTCCTGCTCCGGCACGGTCAAAGCGGTGGAAAAGCGCCGTACGATCTCCGGCGCCATGCAGGAATGCGTTGTGGTGGACAATGACGGAAAGTACACCGAAACCGGCACGTTCGGAACCGGAGAGGACATCTCGGCGCTCACAAACGCGGACATTCTGAAGCGCGTTGCGGACGCCGGCATCATCGGTCTCGGCGGCGCAGGCTTCCCGACGCACGTCAAGCTGGCGCCGAAGGATCCGCTCGCGATCAAATATCTGATCGCGAACGGCGCGGAGTGCGAACCGTACATCACCTGCAACGATCAGCTTATGCGCGGCTACGCAAAGGAGATCGTCGAGGGCATGGAGATCGTGCTCCGGCTGTTCCCGAACGCCCAGGGCGTGATCGCAATCGAGAACAACAAGCCCGAGGCGATTGCCGCCATGGAAAAAGCCGCGGCCGGACACAAGCGTGTCCGCGTGCTGGGACTTCGCACGAAGTACCCGCAGGGCGGCGAGCGCAGCCTCATCAAGGTCATTGCCGGCGTCGACTACCCGATCACCAAGCTGCCCGCGGACGTCGGCTGCATTGTCGACAACGTCGGTACGATCCTTGCGATCGGCAGAGCGGTCACGCTTCGCGAGCCGCTGTTCCGTCATGTGCTGACGGTCACCGGTGAAGCGATCAAAGAGCCAAGCAACTTCATCGTGCGTGACGGTACGAGCTTTCAGGAACTCATCGAAGCTGCCGGCGGCATCAAGGACGGCACAGAAGCGAAGAAGGTCATCTCCGGCGGTCCGATGATGGGCATTGCGGTCGGCTCGACCGAGGTCCCGATCACCAAGACGACCAACGCGATCACCGTTTTGAAGGAAGATCCGGTGGAGACCGCCGATCAAAAGATGACCGCATGTCTGCACTGCGGACGCTGCACCACGGTCTGCCCGAACGGGCTGATGCCGCAGATGATGGCGGACGCAGTCGCGGCCGGCGACTTTGAGCGCTACGAAAAGAAGCTCTACGGTCTCGATTGCATTTCCTGCGGCTCCTGCACCTATATCTGTCCGGCGAAGCGTCCGCTGACCCAGACGTTCAAGCAAACCAAAGCGGAGATCATGGCACGCAAGCGTGCGGCACAGGGAGGCAAGAAATGAATCAGAGATTGAATCTTTCCGCCGGTCCGCACGTACGCGATCGCTGGACGACGCCGTTCATCATGATGATCGTGCTGATCGCGCTGACGCCCGCCGCCGTGATCGGCGTGGTCGTGCACTGGGTGAAGTTCCAGAGTCTGAACGCGCTGTGGATCATCCTCGCGTCGGTCGGCTCCGCCATGCTCACCGAGCTTCTGTTCTGCCTTGCGACGCGCCGCAAGATCACGATCTGGGACGGCAGCGCGGCTGTGACCGGTCTTCTGCTCGCCCTGTGCCTTTCGCCGCAGACGCCGGTGGTCCTTCCGATCGTCGGCTCCGTGTTTGCGATCCTCGTGGTCAAGTGCTGCTTCGGAGGCCTCGGCAAGAACTTCATCAACCCCGCGCTGGCCGCGCGCTGCTTCCTGCTCCTGTCGTTTTCTAACGGCATGACGAACTACCCCGGCGTTAACGAGCTCGGCGTGGACGCGCTGTCCTCCGCAACGCCCGTTGCGTTGCTCAAGGCGGGCAGCATGGTCAACGTGACCAAGATGTTCCTCGGCACCGCGGGCGGCGTCATCGGCAGCTCGATCGTCGCGCTTCTGATCGG
>JAFOQN010000009.1 GCA_017393775.1 Clostridia bacterium | reverse complement strand
TTGTTTCTCCTTTTCTTTTGTTAATTTGGTCGTTTTAAGGGAACATTGCAAGGTTGCGTGTATACAGGGATTGCAATGTTGAATCACGCCCTGCCGGGGGTTCAGAATCCTGCATTGCCGCAGCAAAGAAAGCCTCGGGAACGCACTGTGTTCCCTCGTTTTCTTCGCCCGCAGGCGACTGCTCGGATCGGGATTTTCCCGATGCGGCAAAGCAGTATAACACACTACACCTATACGATAGGTGGTGTGCCCTTGCAGGGAGCCAAAGGACGGTTCAAAACCGTCCAAGTACGTCGGCAGCGATCAAAAGCATTTCGCTTTTCATCGGGATCTGCCGCCGGAGTCGGAAGATTGCAGCGCTTAAAGACACACAATGTTGCAATCTTCCTTGCTCTGCTGCGGACGCAGCCAGTACCACGCGTTGCCGCGCTTGGCCGACTGGATGCCGAGCTTCTTTTTCGCCTCGTCAACCGTGCGTTTGCTGATGCTGTTTTCGAGGAAGAAGTCGTAGATCTGCTGGCACAGAATCTCGTCCGCGCTTTGGAACACGTCCTGCAGCGTTGCGCATACCTGATCGAGCTTCGTCGGCTTGTAGTCCGGCAGATCGCCGCAGTTCAGCAGCTGATTCGCACTGATCTCGCTGACGCCTTCAAAGTACATCCGGTTATTCTCTTTCGTGAATACCAGCGTCTGCCCTTTCGGGGCGAGACTGCACTTGACGTGCGCCAGATAGACCTCATCCGAATGATCGTCCTTCGTGCCGAGCAGCAGGACGCTGCGCGCGGCGCCGCTGATGTCCATGGAGCCGAGTCCGCGTGTGATCGCCGGTCCGCCTTTCATCTTGTTCAGATGTTCGATCAGCAGGATCGCGCACTTGGTACGCTGCGCAACGTCCACGAGACGGTTCATGACGGCTCGCACTTCGTTCGCCCGGTGCATGTCCACGTCCGCGCCGATATACGCCTGCAGCGGATCGAGCACGAACAGCCCTGCGTTCTTTTCCACGATCGTCTGTTCGATGCGTTCGTCTGTGAAGCACAGGGGATCGTCATGCTCGTCGATAAAGAAGATCCGCATAGAGTCCGCCGCCGCGGAATCGAGCCGCGGCTTGATCGTATCGTCAACAGCGTCTTCCGCGTTCTGGTATACGCATGCGATCGGTTCGCGCCAGTTTTCCTCGTTGAACAGCGGTCTGCCGGTGCTCAACGCGGCGATCAGCGCCACGACGAACATGGACTTGCCGTCGCCGGGCATGCCGCGGATGATCGTTACCTTGCCTCTCGGCAGGTACGGCTTCCACAGCCATTCCACGTCCACGGCATGGACGTCGGCCATACAGTTGATTTTCGCTTTCTTCATGTTTACCTCCTTTCCGAGCGGGGGATCGCTCTGTTCTTTGTCTTATGTGTTCTCTTCCCGCAGTACGGTGCGATGCATTTTCACCTCCTTCTCTGAAAAGTGGGCGCAGTATTCGAATATGTACTGCAGGTTTCTGCTTTCTTACCTTTCCGGACCGTCGTTCTCACGCATGTTCTGTCGAACCCCCGCATCCCGCGGAGCCGCCCAATGCTGTGACGCGTTCAAGGCGGAAGTATCATTCTGGTGTTGCCCGGATCGGCTATTCAGTTGTCAAGGTGCTGGAGGGAAAATATTTACCCCTCTATCTTTCAAATGGACAAAAAAATCGGGGGTGGCCCGCTTTTTTGGCAAGAAAAAATTTTTTATTTGTAAATTTTTTGATTATTCACCGAAAACGGCACAGAAAGCACAGTTATGCGCGGATAACCGAACAATATTTTCCATTCGACTTTCTCCCCTCTACCTATAACGGCATTTCAAAAAAGGCCCTTTGGACAAAATCGAGGCGTTTTGAAGGATATATTTTTTGAGAATCACTTTACGTGCAAATAGGTATATGGGGACGAGTGACGCTGCTTGCGCGAGAAATATTCCTCGCTGTCCCATAAAAGGCATTGTGAAGATGCGCGAAAAATGGTATTATAAATTGAATAAATATATGCCTACACAGGCATACGGAGGTTTACATGATCACAGGCGAGCTCAGAAGCAAAGTCGATTCCATCTGGGACACCATATGGACCGGAGGCATCACCAGCCCGATCACCGTTCTGGAACAGATCACCTATCTGATGTTCATGAAGCTTTTGGACGACAACCAGCTGAAAGCCGAAGCGAACGCCAGTATCCTCGGCGTGCCGCTGAAGAACAAAGTGTTCAAGGAAGGCGTCTGCGTGATCAGCGAGACCCCGCACGTGGAAACCGATTACAGAAATCTGCGCTGGAACGTGTTCCACAACTTCGAGCCGGGCGAAATGCTTCAGAATATTCAGACATATGTCTTCCCGTTTATCAAAACCATCGGCGAGGGCAAGGACACGGCGTTTTCCCGCTATATGAAAGACACCGTGTTCCTGATCCCGACCGCAAAGGTGCTCGCGAAGGTCGTGGACGGCATCGACTCCATGGATATGAACAACAAGGACATCATGGGCGACGTCTACGAATACCTGCTGGGCAAGATCGCCGCCGCCGGTGAGAACGGACAGTTCCGCACGCCGCGCCATATCATCAATATGATGGTGGAGCTGATGCAGCCGACGCTGAGCGACCGCATCCTGGATCCCGCCATGGGCAGCGCGGGCTTTCTGCTTTCCGCAGCGAACTACGTCAGCGGGCATCAGAAGAATGAACTGATGAAAACGGAGAATCTGAAGTATTACAAAAAAGAGATGTTCTCCGGTTTCGATACCGACCAGTCCATGCTGCGCATCGGCGCGATGAACATGATGCTGCACGGCGTGGAAGACCCCAACATCCGCTATGCTGTTCAATGGATCCGATGCGGGATCTGCTTCCGGGAAACGGTGACCTGCGTTCCCAAAAGGATCGGAAGATGGGTTCCTGCGTAATCAATCAGATCCGTCGCTGCCATTTTGGGACGCTTGTTTTGATACAAAGGAGACGTCCTTCTTTTCGTACACGGAAAACCCAAAAGTTCCTGTTGATTTAAACAAAAAAGTCTTGACAAATGAAAAACATCAGAGTTATAATGACTCTCGTGTTTTTTATATATCATATATCGCTGACGCGAACTGCGAGGCGAACAGAACCGAATACACGGCGTATCAATAATACGAAGCAAGATGAACGACAGGCGTCCATCCGCGGGGAAAACCCCCCTCGGGCGGGCGCCTCTCTCTTTACAGAAAACGCGGAGGAACGGGTATGAAAAAGTACATTTTTGTGACCGGCGGGGTAGTTTCCGGTCTCGGCAAGGGCATTACGGCGGCGTCGCTCGGACGGCTTCTGAAGGCAAGAGGCTTCAAGGTCGCGGCGCAGAAGCTCGATCCGTACATCAACGTCGATCCCGGCACGATGAGCCCCTATCAGCACGGCGAGGTTTACGTGACCGAGGACGGCGCTGAGACAGACCTCGATCTCGGACACTATGAACGCTTCATCGACGAGGATCTGAACCGGTATTCGAACTTGACGACCGGCAAGGTTTACGCGAACGTGCTTGCGCGCGAACGGCAGGGCGGCTACCTCGGCAAGACGGTGCAGACGATCCCGCACATCACCGACGAGATCAAGCGGTTCATCTATCGCGTCGGCGAAAAGTCGGACGCGGACATCGTGATCACCGAGGTCGGCGGCACGATCGGCGACATCGAGGGGCAGCCGTTTTTGGAGGCGATCCGGCAGGTCGGGCGCGAGGTCGGACGCGACAACGCGATCTATATCCACGTTACGCTCGTTCCGTACCTTCGCGCGAGCGGCGAGCACAAGTCCAAGCCGACACAGCATTCCGTGAAGGAACTGCAGGGCATGGGCATCACGCCGGACATCCTCGTGCTGCGCGTGGACGAACCGATCACGGATGACGGCATCTTTGAAAAGATCGCGCACTTCTGCAACGTGGACCGCGACTGCGTGATCGAAAACCTGACGCTCGACACGCTGTACGAAGCGCCGCTGTATCTCGAACAGGCGCATTTCTCCGAGATCGTCTGTAAAAAACTGCATCTCGACGCACCTGTGCCGGACCTTAAAGAATGGCGGGAGATGGTCGAACGCGTGAAGCACCCGCAGGGCAGCGTGACGGTCGCGCTGGTCGGCAAATACACGCAGCTGCACGACGCGTATCTTTCGATCGTCGAAGCGCTGAAGCACGCGGGCTACGCGCGCGGCGTGGAGGTCAGGATCCGCTGGATCGATTCGGAACAGTTTACGCCGGACGACCTCGACGGCGTCGACGGCGTTCTGGTGCCCGGCGGGTTCGGAAACCGCGGGATCGAGGGCATGATCGACGCGGCGCGCTTTGCAAGAACGCACGCGCTCCCGTATTTCGGCATCTGCCTCGGCATGCAGATCCTGTGCATCGAATACGCGCGGAGTATACTCGGTTGGACGGACGCAAACTCCGGCGAGTTTGAACCCGAAAGCGCGCATAAGGTCATTGATTTCATGCCCGGACAGAGTGACGAGGTCGATAAGGGCGGCACTTTGCGGCTCGGCAGCTACCCCTGCGTCATACAACCGGGTACGACGATGGATCGCAGCTATGCGCTTGACGCGATCGCGGAGCGGCACAGACACCGCTACGAGCTCAACAACGAATTCCGACAGCGACTTTCAGACGCCGGCCTGACGTTTTCGGGCGTTTCCCCGGACGGACGCCTGGTCGAGGCCGCAGAGATCTCGGACATGCCGTTTTACCTCGGCGTGCAGTATCATCCGGAATTCAAGAGCAGACCCAATAAACCTCATCCGCTGTTCCTCGGTTTCATCGGGGCGGCACAACAATATCATAAAAAAGGAGAAAAACCATGAAACACTATACAAGAGAAGACATCGTTCGCATTGCCGAAGAAGAAGATATCGAATTCATCCGCCTGCAGTTTTCCGACATTTTCGGACAGCTCAAGAACGTGGCGGTCACGCGCTCGCAGATCGAAAAGGTCCTGAACAACCAGATCATGATCGACGGCAGCTCCATCGAGGGCTTCACGCGCATCCACGAATCCGACCAGTATCTACGTCCCGATCTCGACACCTTTGCGATCCTTCCCTGGGCGCCGGCAACGCACAAGACGGCGCGGCTGATCTGCGACGTCTACAACCCGGACGGCACGCCGTTTGTCGGCGATCCGCGCTACGTGCTGAAGCGTACGCTGAAGCGCGCGAAAGAGCTTGGCTATACCTTCAACGTCGGACCGGAGATGGAATTCTTCCTCTTCGAAGCGGATGAAAAGGGACTGCCGACCACGCGCACCGCGGACGCGGCGGGCTATTTCGATATGGCGCCGATCGATCACGGCGGCAACGTGCGCCGCGAGATCTGCCTGATGCTCGAGGATATGGGCTTCGAGATCGAGGCGAGCCATCACGAGGTCGCCGAGGGACAGCACGAGATCGACTTCAAGTACGAAAACGCGCTGACCGCCGCGGACAATATCATGACGTTCCGCATGGCGGTCAAGACGATCTCGCAGATGCACGGACTGCACGCGACGTTCATGCCGAAGCCCGTGTTCGGGATCAACGGAAGCGGCATGCACACGAATATGTCACTGTTCCGCGACGGGAAAAACATTTTCTTCGATCCGGACGGCGAAAAGCAGCTCAGCAAGGAAGCTTACAGCTTTATCGCGGGCATTCTCGCGCACGTGCGCGGCATGGCGGCGGTCACCAATCCGCTCGTCAATTCCTATAAGCGGCTTGTGCCGGGTTATGAAGCGCCGTGCTATCTCGCGTGGAGCGCTTCGAACCGTTCGGCTTTGATCCGCATCCCCGCCGCGCGCAAAAGCTCGACGCGCGTGGAGCTGCGCTGCCCGGACCCCGCCTGCAATCCGTATCTTGCGTTTGCGGCGTGCCTCGCGGCAGGGCTCGACGGGATCGAGAAGGGCATGACGCCGCCGGCGGAGATCACCGAAAACATTTATCTGATGACCGAATCGGAGCGCAAGGCGCACGGCATCGACAGCCTGCCCGGAAACCTTCTTGAGGCGGTCGAGTGTCTCTCCGCCGATCCGCTGATGGTCACAACGCTCGGCGAGCACGTCTATACGCATTACACCGAAGGCAAGCGGCGCGAGTGGGACGAGTACCGCACGCGCGTCACCGACTGGGAGATCAAAAAATACATGCTGGTCTACTGACGGAAGGAAGCGGAAGGGAGGAAGCGTCATGCGGTTTACCAAAATGCACGGACTGGGCAACGATTTTCTGCTCGTTTACGGTCAGGTCCCGGAAAACGCCGAATCGCTTTGCGCGGCGCTGTGCGACCGCCGTTTCGGCGTCGGGGCGGACGGCGTGATCTTCCTCTGCGCGTCTTCCGCCGCCGACTGTGAAATGCGGATCTTCAACGCCGACGGCAGCGAAGCGAAGATGTGCGGCAACGGCATCCGCTGCGCTGGCAAATTTCTCTATGACAACGGTCATGTCCGAAAGGAACAGATGACGGTGGAGACCCGTTCCGGCGTGAAAAAACTGACGCTCCGGATCGAAAACGGCACGGTCGGAAGCGTTGTCGTGGACATGGGACGCGCCGTGATGACGCAGGAAAGCGTGACGCTCTCCGACGGAATGGGCGTCGGGACGGCGGTCTCGGTCGGCAATCCGCATCTGGTGCTCTTTACAGAAGACGCGGACGCTGTGCCGGTTTCCGTTTTAGGACCGCGCATCGAACGGGACGAACGCTTCCCCAGCGGCGTGAACGTTGAGTTTGTGCAGGTCCTTTCGCCGCAAAAGCTTCGCATGCGCGTCTGGGAACGCGGCTGCGGGATCACCATGGCGTGCGGCACCGGCGCGTGCGCGTCGGTCATCGCGGCGGTGAAGCATGGGCTTTGTCCTGTCGGCGAACCCGTCGAGGTGAAACTGGACGGCGGAAGCCTGCTTATCACCGTGGATGAAACGGACAATGTCACAATGGAAGGTCCCGCCGTGACCGTCTTTTCCGGGGAGGTGGCGCTGTGACGAAGATCAATACGGCCTACGGGCAGCTTCCGCCGGCATTCTTTTTTACCCGGATCGGCGAGACCGTCGCAAGCTATGCGGCGGCGCATCCCGACCGTCATCTTCTCCGGCTCGGCGTCGGCGACGTAACGGGTCCTTTGACACCCGCGGTCATCGAAGCGATGCACGCGGCGGTCGAAGAACAGGCGCACGCGGCGACGTTTCACGGGTATCTCAATGAGGTCGGGACCGATTTCATGAAGGCGGCCGTCGCGGATTATTATGCGCGGCGGAACGTGATCCATTCAAAGGAAGACGTCTTTATCTCGTCAGGCGCGGCCGACGATCTCGGCGCGATCGGGAATCTGTTTTCCCGCGACGCGACTGTGCTGGTGACGGAGCCCGCCTATCCCGCCTACGTGGATACCAACCGGATGACGGGCAGAAGGATCGTCTCCCTGACCGGAAATGCGGAAAACGGCTTTCTGCCGCTGCCGACGGACGCGACGGATGCGGATCTCGTCTTTTTATGCTCGCCGAACAATCCGACGGGAACGGCGTATACCGGAGCGCAGCTTAAAAAGTGGGTGGACTGGGCAAACGAACGGAAGGCGGTCATCGTCTTTGACGCCGCCTACGAAGCCTTTGTGCAGGACGAGGACGTGCCGAGAAGCATTTATGAGCTGCCCGGTTCCGAGACCTGCGCGATCGAGATCAGTTCCCTGTCCAAAACGGCGGGGTTCACCGGAACGCGGCTTGGCTATACGGTCGTACCGGGAAAGCTTGTGCGGGAAGGACTCTCGCTCAGGGATATGTGGACGCAGGATCGGACGACGCGGACCAACGGCGTGAGCTATATCCTGCAAAGAGCGGGAGAAGCGGCGCTGTCTCCGGAAGGCGTCGCGCAGAGCCGGCAGGCGATCGGCTTTTATCAGGAAAACGGGCGGATCCTTGCCGATGCGCTCAAAAAGACCGGACAGCTCTTTACCGGCGGCCGCAACGCGCCGTACCTGTGGCTCAGATGTCCGGACGGTATGACGGGCTGGGCGTTCTTTGACGAACTGATCAAAACGGCGCAGATCGTCGTCACGCCGGGAGAGGGCTTCGGCTCCGGCGGCGAAGGGTATGTGCGGCTGTCGTGTTTCGGCAGCCGCGGAGACACGGAAGAAGCCGCGCGGCGGCTGATACAAATCCTGTAGATTTTCCGGGGAAAATTGGTATAATGCAGACAGAACAGAAAGGAAGTTTACCATATGTGCGGAATCGTCGGATACACCGGATCGAAGCCTGCTGCGCCGATCCTTTTGGAAGGACTCAAGAAACTCGAATACCGCGGTTATGACTCCGCGGGGCTCGCGGTGCGCAGCGGCGACGCGCTTGCGGAGGTCGTGAAAGCGACAGGCAAGCTCAAGAACCTGATCGAAATGACCGACGAGGGGCGGACGATGCCGGGGTTTTGCGGCATCGGGCATACGCGCTGGGCGACGCACGGCGAACCGAGCCGCGCGAACGCGCACCCGCACGTTTCCGGCAACGCGACGGGTTCCGCGTCCGGTCCCGTGGAATCGGACGTCGTCGGCGTGCACAACGGGATCATCGAGAATTTCGAGGAGCTCAAGCAGAAGCTTCTGAACAACGGCTACCGCTTCTACAGCGGCACGGACACCGAGGTCGTCATCAAGCTCGTCGATTACTATTATAAAAAATACAAGATCGGGCCGATCGACGCGATCAACCGTATGATGGTCCGCGTACGCGGCAGCTACGCGCTCGCGCTGATGTTCAAGGATTATCCCGGTGAGCTCTACTGCGCCCGGAAGGACAGCCCCTTGATCATCGGCGTCGCCGACGGCGAGAGCTTCCTTGCGTCCGACGTGCCCGCGATCCTGAAGCACACCCGCGACGTCTACTATATCGACAATCTGCAGTCGGCGCGACTGCTTCCGGGCGAAGCGCACTTCTACGATCTGAACGGCGACGAGATCGAATTGCCGCTGTCCCGCATCACGTGGAACGCCGAAGCCGCGGAAAAGGGCGGCTACGAGCATTTCATGATCAAGGAGATCCACGAGCAGCCGCGGGCGGTTAAGGATACGCTTTCGAGTATCGTCAAAAACGGGAAAATCGACCTTTCGGCGGCGGGGCTCGACCGGGATTTCTTAAGCGCGGTCGATCAGATCCACATCGTCGCGTGCGGCTCGGCGTGGCACGTCGGGATGCTCGCGCAGTACGTGCTCGAGGATCTTGCCGAGATCCCCGTACGCGTGGAGCTCGCCTCGGAGTTTCGCTACCGGAAGCTGCTGCTGTCCGAACACGCGCTCGTGATCGTCATTTCGCAGTCGGGCGAGACCGCGGATTCTCTTGCGGCGCTGCGCGCGGCAAAGGCAAGGGGCGTGCCGACGCTTGCGATCGTCAACGTCGTCGGCTCGACCATCGCGCGTGAAGCGGATCGCGTGCTGTACACGCTTGCGGGACCGGAGATCGCGGTCGCCACGACCAAGGCGTACAGCGCGCAGCTCGCGGCGATGTACGCGCTTGCGATCGCTCTCTCAGACGTGCGCGGAAAGCTTGACGCGGAACGGTATGACGCGCTGATCGCGGAGCTTACCGCGCTGCCGGGCAAGATGGCGCGCGCGCTCGAAAACAAGGAACGCATCCAGTGGTTTGCCAGTAAGCACGCGAACGCGCGGGACATCTTCTTCATCGGACGCGGGCTCGATTACGCGATCTGCCTTGAAGGCAGCTTGAAGATGAAAGAGATCTCCTACATCCACAGCGAAGCGTACGCCGCGGGCGAACTGAAGCACGGGACGATCTCGCTCGTCGAAAACGGCACGCTCGTCATCGGCGTGCTGACGCAGCAGGACCGCATCGAAAAGACCGTCAGCAACATGGCGGAGTGCAAGGCGCGAGGCGCGTACCTGATGGGACTGACCGGCTACGGCAACTACAACGTCGAGGAGACGGTGAACTTCACGGTCTACGTACCGAAAGCCGATCCGCATTTCATCGGCAGCATCGCGATCATTCCGCTGCAGCTGCTCGCCTACTATACGAGCGTTGCAAAAGGGCTTGACGTGGACAAACCCAGAAACCTTGCGAAGAGCGTCACCGTGGAATAAACAGGAGGAACGATGGAACGGGATACCATACTGATCCTTGATTTCGGCGGGCAGTACAAACAGCTGATTGCCCGCCGTGTGCGGGAGTGTCAGGTGTACTGCGAGATCCTGCCGTACACGACTTCGCTGCAAACGCTCAAAAGCATGAATCCGAAGGGGATCATCCTCACCGGCGGACCCAACAGCGTCTACGATCCGGCGTCGCCGACCTGTGACGCAGAGCTGTTTTCGCTCGGGATCCCGATCCTCGGCATCTGCTACGGCTCGCAGCTCATGGCGTACATCCCGGGCGGTGCGGTACAGCCGGCAGACGTTTCCGAATACGGACGGACGGAGCTTTTCATCGATGCACCGGATTCTCCGCTTTTCAAGGGCGTTCCCGCGCGCACGGTCTGCTGGATGAGCCATACCGACCGGATCACAACCGTTCCGGACGGGTTCCGGGTCACCGCGCACTCCGAGAATTGCCCCGTCGCCGCGATGGAAGACGCCGCGCGGCGGCTCTACGCCGTGCAGTTTCATCCCGAGGTGGAGCATACGCCTGAGGGAACGGACATGCTGCGGCATTTCGTCCGGGACGTCTGCGGCTGCCGCGGCGACTGGCGCATGTCGTCTTTCATCGAGGAGCAGATCCCCGCGATCCAAGAACGGGTCGGAAGCGGACGCGTACTTTTGGCGCTGTCCGGCGGCGTGGATTCCTCGGTTACGGCGGCGCTGCTGTCGAGAGCGATCGGCAAACAGCTTGTCTGCGTGTTCGTGGATCACGGACTGATGCGCAAGAACGAAGGCGAACAAGTGAAAGCAATCTTCGGTCCGGAAGGCGGGTTCGATCTCAATTACGTGCACGTCGATGCAAAGGACCGGTTCTATACCGCTTTGAAGGACGTCGCCGATCCCGAACGGAAACGGCGCATCATCGGCGAGCAGTTCATCCGCGTGTTTGAAGAAACGGCGCGCGGTCTCGGCGCGGTGGATTATCTGGCGCAGGGGACCATCTATCCGGACGTGGTGGAAAGCGGCGCGGGCAGCGGCGGCGCGACCATCAAGTCACATCACAACGTGGGCGGTCTGCCCGAAAACGTGGGATTTTTAGGGATCGTGGAACCGCTGCGGACGCTGTTCAAGGACGAGGTGCGCGCGCTCGGAACGGAGCTCGGGCTCCCGCGCGCGCTGGTGTATCGGCAGCCGTTCCCGGGTCCGGGTCTCGGCGTTCGCATCATGGGCGCGATCACGCCCGAAAAGGTGCGTATCGTGCAGGAGGCGGACGCGATTTTTCAGGAGGAGCTTGTGCGTTTCGGGATCGACACCGGCAAGGGGCAGTTCTTCGCCGCGCTTTCCGACATGCGTTCCGTGGGCGTCATGGGCGATCACCGCACCTATGACTGCGCGATCGTTCTGCGCGCCGTGCTGACTTCCGATTTCATGACGGCGACGGCGGCCCGCCTGCCCTATGAACTCTTAGAGACCTGTATGAACCGCATCGTCAACGAGATCTCCGGCGTAAACCGCGTGCTCTACGATATCACCAGCAAGCCCCCCGCAACGATCGAACTCGAATAAACCCGCAACGCCGGACACGCTCCGGTGTTATTTATGTCAATTCTGCAAAACTTTGTCGGCGCATCTGTGAATCCAAGATGCACCCGGATTTCGCCCGGGTGCATCCAAGATCCCAAAATGCACCCCGGATTTCACCCGGGGTACATTGTATCAAAATAGTTGTTTCAATTCATATACATTATAAAATAAGGCCGTGGATCTTGATTTTCGGACTGTTTTTTGCTATAATCTAAAAGTTAAAATATATCCTTTTGACAGGCAAAAAAGGACGTGACAAAATGAGCGTCGGACGTATCATCAGACAGACAGACAGCATAAAAACTGCCTTTCCGTTTTTGTTCCGACAGCACGCCGGCTTTGTCCGCATGGGATAGAGCGGCGTGCTTTTTGTGTCCTTTCAAAAGGTTGACGGAAACGCAGCGCATTGCCTGAGAAAACGGAGAAAGACCATGGAAAAGAGCGATCAGTCATTATTCAGAAAAAAGACGGTGGACAAGATCTCCTCGCCGGAGCAGCTGACGGAGTATCTGAAGGTCACTTCGCCGCGGATGTGGATCATTCTTGCGGCGGTGATCATGGTTCTCCTTGCCGTTATCGTCTGGGGGATCCTCGGAAGGATGGAGACCGTGAAGAACGTCAGGGTGATCGTTTCCGACGGGCTGGCGCAGATCGTGACCGTGGACGGGACCGTGATCGAAGAGGGCATGACCGTGCGGATCGACGGGCAGGAATTTAAAATCAACGGAACGGTATCGGACGAATTCTTT
>JAFOQN010000112.1 GCA_017393775.1 Clostridia bacterium | reverse complement strand
TGATCTATGAAAAGCTGATTCGCACCTTCGGCGAGCAGAAGGCAAAGCTGTATTACCGCGCAAACGAAGAGGCGCTCGATGCATATCGGACACTGTGCGGGGAAATCGACTGTGATTTTGAACAAAAGGACAATTATATCTACACGCTCGACGATGACGGGAAGATCGAAAAGGAGATGCGTGCGCTGAAAAAGCTCGGCATCCCTGCCGCGCGCGTGCGTGCGCTTCCGCTCCCGTTCGAGACTGCGGGCGCGGTTCGTTTTTCGAACCAGGCGCAGTTTCATCCGCTACGATTCCTTTCGGGGATTTCGGAAGGGCTTCGTATCTTCGAGCATACGCGCGTGCGGGAATTGAAAAAAACAAAGGACGGGATCACTGCAAACACAAGCAGCGGCACGGTTCTTGCAAACCGTGTGATCGTCGCCACGCATTTTCCGTTCCTAAACAAGCACGGTGCGTACTTCATCAAACAGTATCAGCACCGCTCCTATGTGCTTGCACTGGAGCATACGCCGGAATTTGACGGAATGTATCTGGACGACGATGAAAAAGGTCTGTCATTCCGCAATTACCGCGACCTGCTTTTCATCGGCGGCGGCAGCCACCGGACGGGAAAGAACGGCGGCGGATATCGGGAGCTCAGAAGCATTGCCGATCGGTTATTTCCGAAGGTAACCGTCAGGAACGCGTGGGCGGCGCAGGACTGTATGACGCTCGATTCCGTACCGTATATCGGACGGTATTCTGCGGGAACGGAAGGACTGTACGTTGCGACCGGTTTCAATAAATGGGGCATGACCGGCTCCATGACCGCCGCAAAGCTTTTATGCGATCTTTTAACCGGCACGAAGAATCCGTACGAGGAACTGTTTTCCCCGTCTAGAACCATGCTGCGTCCGTCGCTGTTCAGCAACGCCGCGGAAGCGCTTTGGGGCTTGATCAAACCGACTGTGCCGCGCTGTCCGCATCTGGGGTGCGCATTGCATTGGAACGAGGAGGAGCATAGCTGGGACTGTCCGTGCCACGGTTCGCGCTTTGCGGAAAACGGCGCGCTGATCGACAATCCGGCGACAGGGGATATCAAGGAGGTGCAAAAATGAGCAATCATCTGATTCACGAAACAAGTCCTTATCTTTTGCAGCATGCCGAAAACCCGGTTGCGTGGTATCCGTGGGGCGAAGAAGCCTTTTTGAAGGCGCGCGCCGAGGATAAGCCGGTTTTTCTCAGCATTGGGTATTCCGCCTGCCATTGGTGCCACGTTATGGCGCACGAGAGCTTTGAGGACGAAGCAACTGCGGAGATCCTGAACCGCGGATTCATCTCGATCAAGGTGGACAGGGAGGAACGGCCGGACGTTGACAACGTGTATATGGCGGTCTGCCAGGCGATGACGGGAAGCGGAGGCTGGCCGCTGACGCTCTTTCTGACACCGGAGAAGAAACCGTTTTATGCGGGAACCTACTTTCCGAAAACCGCACGGTTCGGCATGCCGGGATTCCGTGATCTGCTGAACGCGGTCGAGGAAGCGTGGACGCATGACAGGGAGAAGCTGATCCGCTCTGCGGAATCGCTGACAAACGCATTTCAGGCAAAGGAGACGCATGCGCGCGTTTCAAAAACGGAAAACCTGATCGAGCAGGGGCTTTCCGGCCTGGTGAACAGCTTCGATCGTGTGTACGGCGGGTTCGGGCGTGCGCCGAAATTCCCCACGCCGCAGAATCTGCTGTTTCTGCTGCAGCAGTACGAGAAAAACGGAAATGCGCACGCACTGCATATGGCAGCATTTACGCTCGAACGAATGTATGCGGGCGGGATGTTCGACCACATCGGCGGCGGGTTCTGCCGCTATTCGACCGACCGGCACTTTCTTGTTCCGCACTTTGAAAAGATGCTCTATGACAATGCGCTTTTGATCCTTGCATACTGCAAGGCGTATGAACTGACCGGAGATCGGCTTTTTCTGGAGACGGCGGAACGAACCGCAGACTATCTGCTTCGCGAGATGCGTTCGGATGGCGGCGGCTTTTACAGCGCGCAGGACGCGGACAGCGAGGGAGAGGAAGGACACTATTATCTTTTGACGCCGGAGGAAACGATCGCCGTGCTCGGCAAGGAAGCGGGCGAGGCGTTCAACGCCTGCTTTGACATTACAAAAGAAGGAAACTTTGAAGGTAAATGCATCCCGAATCTTTTACGGCATCCGAGACCGACGGAGTGGCTTGATGCGGAAAAGCAGGCGCTGCTTGCATATCGCAAAAACCGTGCGCATTTGCTGACGGACGACAAAGTGTTGACCTTTTGGAACGCGCTTGCGATCACGGCGCTGTGTGCGCTGTACCGTGTGAGCGACAAGGCGGATTATCTCCGCGCGGCACTTTCGGCGGATGCTTTTCTCGAAGCGAATGCGATTCGCGGAGAAACTCTGTATGCAAGCGTAAAGGACGGAAAAACCGGGAGCCGGGCATTCCTCGACGACCGTGCGGGGCTGGCGCTGTATAAGCTTGCGTTATATGATGCAACGCTCGACCGCGCATATCTGGATGCGGCAGTCAGGCATACCGGAATTGCGATCAAAGAATACTTCGACCGGGATTTGGGCGGTTTCTTCTTTTCGGGAACGGAAAACGAAGAGCTGCTGTTCCGGTTCAAGGAGGCTGCCGACAACGCGCTGCCAAGCGGGAATTCGATCATAACTTATGTGATAGCAAGACTTGCTGTCCTTGCGCCGGATGCGATTTCGGAAGAAGTCGCAGAAAAGCAGTTTGCATACATGAAGTCACAGGCGTCGCTGCAGCCGACTGCACACACGGCTTTTCTCACGGCGCTTTCCGACCTGGAACAGCCGCCTGTCAAAATCGTCGCCGTCAAAGCGGAGGACAGAGACAGGATCCCGCTGCTTGCACCGCTCGGTGCGAACATGCTCCTGCTCGATGAAGAAACCGATGAATATCCTCTTTTGAACGACAGGGAAACGTTCTATATCTGCCGCGGCTTTCATTGCCTTCCGCCGGTCAACGAACTGAAAAGAGAGAATCTCATCGGACGCTGAATCGGATACAAACAGGTATTGCCGTGATGCGATGGTTGCCCGTGCACCGGAGATGTACATCACGCGCGAAGCGCACATCATGCACAACGTGCAGATCATGTTCCGCTGCGCGATACGGCGCCGCTCTGAACAATGTATCAAATGAGGCGATGCCGGCGACATGGCTTCGCCATGTATACGAACTGCGTTCTCATCACGCCGAAAGGGACAAAAAACCGCCCACCGGGCGGTTTTTGGCGTCCCCGGCGCGTTACGGCGTCGCTTTGATTTAGCCAACATAGGACGCGATGCCGGGCACGCAGCAAAGCTGCGTGTACGAACGCGCGGTGTTCCGCTTAGGAGCGGAACCTTGAATTGACAAATCCCTATATATGGGTTTTTTTGTCCCGAAAATAGGCGTTTTTGGCGATTCCAAAGTGCCGATAAGTCCATATATTTAGGCATTTTTCAATATAAATGTGGTGGAAAATGTTGCACCTACGGCTTTTTGACGTTTTTAGTCATCATTTTTGATCCGATCTTTCCTCGCCTTTCATTTCTAAACAGCCTTATCAAAATATTTGCGGATTCCGCTTTTTTCAAAAATATATAGTCCGTCTCTCAGTAGCAGTAGAAGAACCGACAGACCGCTTTGCTATCCGTATGGGAAATGCAGGTGTCGCCTTCCATGATGAAGCCTGCAATTGTGCTTAGCCACTCCTTCGGAGGAGGTCTTTTATGCAAAGAACCTTTATTCTAGAAACTCGCTCGAAAAATCTTCCCATTGCCTGCAAAACTCACTTGAAAAATATTTCATATAAAGTAAAAAGTCCCTTGAAAAAATTGTTGATTTTGTGATTTTGCATATACTATATCGTCCCGCACAGGAAAAATGCAGGCGGTTCGTAACACTCCGAAATCACCTGAAACAACAGTTCGGCTGCATCCTTGGGTATCATAATTGGAACCTCGGTCATCAGGGATGC
>JAFOQN010000111.1 GCA_017393775.1 Clostridia bacterium | reverse complement strand
TACGCAACGCGCGCGAGACTCCTCGAGGTCGCGATCACGATGGCAAACATGCAGACGATCGAAACCTATGAGATCGACGACGGCGTACTGAACATGGTCATCGACGAGATCTGCGCACAGAACACCGAGAAGTACGTCGTGCCCGAAAAGCTGACGACGGCACAGGCGGCCGCACCGGATAAGGTCGGTAATCTGGTTGCGTTCACGGGCATGGTAACGAAGGTCGAATACGACGCGAACGGCGTGCTCGGCACGATCCACGTGGACGACGGCTCCGGCGAGGTTCTGGTATTCCTCGACGGCTACATCAACTGCAGCGACGGCTGCGAGAAGGACGCGCAGGGCTACCATGACCTCAGCTGGGTCAAGGAAGGCGTGTACCTTAACGCATGCGGCATCGCTTCCATTGGTCAGAACAGCTACGAGAACTCCGATCAGATCGGTCCGCGTATCCGTACGCGCAGCCGTGCGGATATCACGCGGTACGTCCCGGCATACGGCGACGCCAACTGTGACGGCATGGTCACCTCGGCAGACGCGGCGCTCGTGCTGCGCGCGCTGGTGGGGCTTTCCTCGCTGACGACGGAAGGCGCGATCAACGCGGACGTTGCGTCCGACTTCGACGGCATGCCGAACGCGGCGGACGCGGTTGCGATCCTGCGCTATGTGGTTGGTCTCATCAAGGCGTTTGAGGCGGCACAGGCCGAATAACCCAAAAAGAACAAAGGGCGGGGCAGAATTTGCCTCGCCCTTTTGCATATATCGTCTGTGCGGTCCGCAGGGGCGGATCGCATCTGCACGCCGCGTGCGGGGAACACCTCAGCCGTCAATTGCGTTGACACCTTGTTCTCAAAGGAGAAGGCTGCGGACACAACGAGGCTTCCCCTTTCGGGGAAGCTCCGCCGCAGGCGGTGATGAGGTGTCCATGCATCGCGGCTGCGCCGTATGAACGGACCTTGCGGGCGTGAATCGGCGAATGCCGCGAATTGCCTGACAGCAAAAAAAGAGAACCGAAATCCGGTCCTCTTCTATGTTGCTTCAAATCAATACTTGCGCTTTCTGGCGGCTTCTGCCTTCTTCTTGCGCTTTACGCTGGGCTTTTCGTAATGCTCACGTCTGCGGACCTCTGCGAGGACGCCGCTGCGAGCGCACTTTCTCTTCCATCTCTTGAGAGCGCTTTCCAGGGATTCGTTTTCACCGACTCTGATTTCCATTTTTTTCCCTCCCCTCTTGAGCAACAACTTGTCTTACGACGCTTTTGCTATTATACTCGCGAATTTCCGTTTCGTCAATCCCGAATTGTAAATTTTACGGATTTTTTTGACAAGCGCGGCGCGTTCCGCTATAATGATAAACGAAGAAGTATGTTAGGGAGAATGGACATGGCAAAGCTGTATTTCCGTTACGGGGCGATGGGCTCAAGCAAGACTGCGAACGCGATCATGGTCAAATACAACTACTGGGAACGCGGCAAAAACGCGATCCTCATCAAGCCGTCGATCGACACACGCAACGGCAGCCGCCGTATCTGGTCGCGCTGCGGGCTCGAAGATACCTGCATCTCGATGGAAGAGCTCGACATGAACAAGGTCAAGGCGGGCGTATACGACTGTCTGATCGTCGACGAGGCACAGTTTTTAACGAAGGATCAGGTGGAGCTTCTGGTGAAGATCGTCGACGATTACAACGTCCCGGTCATCTGCTACGGGCTTCGCACCGATTTTCAGGGGAATTTCTTTGAGGGGAGCCATTGGCTTCTGGCCCGCGCGGACGCGATCGAGGAGGTCAAAACGATCTGCTGGTGCGGCAGAAAGGCAACGAATAACGCCCGGCTGGACGGCAAGGGCGGCATCACGAAGGTCGGCGAACAGGTGGTTTTGGGCGCGAACGACAAGTACATCGGACTTTGCCGCAAGCACTTCAATCTCGGTGATCCGGGACCGGAACTCCGGACGCCCGACAAGCCCGAATAATGCGAAGGGAGTAAGGATATGGAACAGGCATTGCAGATTGTCCAGCATTATTTTGAACTCGTCATTGAATGGGCGGTCATTCTGTGCGACGTCATCGGCGTGGTGATGATCGTTCTGACCGCGATCCGCGGCGTAATCGCCTGGATCCGCAAGAAACCCGAGGCGCGTCTGATCGCGGCGGAGGGCATCGCGATTGCGTTGACGTTCAAGATGGGCGGCGAGGTTCTGCGTACGGCGATCGTCCGTGAATGGCAGGAACTGTTGATCCTCGGCGCGATCGTTCTGCTTCGCGCGATCATGGCGTTCATCATTCACTTTGAGATTCGCAGCGAGAGAAAGCTGCGCGGCGATCTGCCGGAGAAGGACGGGACGGAGTCCAAAAAGAAAATAGTGATTTCCAGGCAATGAACCATCGCCCCGGTTTCGGGGCTTTTCCATTATCGGGCGGATCAGAAAACGGAGTGTTATATGGGAAGAACGGTAAAGATTACGGTCACGGAGAGCAGATGCCGATCCGGGTTCCACACAAAAGGACAGGAATTCATCGTTGATGCGGATCGGACGGTCTGCCCGCCGATGTGCATGGAGCTGTGGCATTATGCCTATCCGTATGTCTGGGCGCTTTTGAATGGCGCGGAGGATGACAAAGCCGACGGCGGCACGAGAAAGGGAACGACGGTCGTCTGCCCCGACGAGGGCAGGGTGCGTCTGCACATTGAGACGATGTAGGAGCTTATATGGAAAACGAGAAAGAAAAGAGCGTTTCACCGGGCGGAATCAACTGGTACCCCGGGCACATGGCGAAAGCCAAAAGGATGCTCGAGGACAATCTGAAGCTCATCGACGTGGTTGTGGAGCTGGTCGATGCGCGTGCGCCGCTTGCGTCGAGAAATCCGGATTTCGACCGGCTGTTTTCCGGCAAATCGCGCGTTCTTTTGCTGAATAAGAGCGATCTCGCGGACCCCGCAACCAACAAGCGCTGGATCGGGTATTATAAACAACAGGGCATTGAGGCGGCGGGCGTCACGGCAAGCGCGCAGAACGCAAAGACGCAGGCGATCCGCCTGATCGAACGCGCGACGGCGGAACAGGTGAAGCGGCTGGAGGAAAAGGGCGTGAAAAAGACCGTCCGCGCGCTGATCGCGGGGATCCCGAACGTCGGCAAATCCACGCTGATCAACCGCATCGCGGGTGAAAAACGCGCGCAGACGGGCGATAAGCCGGGCGTCACAAAGGGCAAGCAGTGGGTGAAGATCACGCCGCATCTGGAGCTTTTGGACTCACCGGGGCTTTTGTGGCCGAAGCTCGGCGACGAAACGCTTGCCGAGCATCTGGCGTTTCTGGGCTCGATCAACGACGAGATTCTGAACATCGAGGAGCTTGCAGAGCATCTTCTTTCCGCATTGCGGACGCTTGCGCCGGACGCGCTCTTTGAACGCTATAAAAAACTGGACGCCGAAACGCCGGAGGGCGAGCTTTTGAAGGCGGTTGCAAAGAGCCGCGGGTTTATTCTGAAAGGCGGCGTATACGATACCGAGCGCGCGGCGCGGATCGTGCTGGATGAGTTCCGCGCGGGCAAGATCGCGCGCGTCTCTTTGGAACAGCCGCCGAAGGAGGAAGAAACGGACAACCCCTCAGTCACCTGACGGCGACAGCTCCCCTTACACAGGGGAGCCGAGAACTGTCGCAGCGAAATGCCTTCCCCTGCTGCAGCATGGGGAAGGGGGACCGCTTGCGGTGGATGAGGTTCCATTTATAAATGATTACATCGGTTCTGTTAACAAGCGAGGAGC
>JAFOQN010000110.1 GCA_017393775.1 Clostridia bacterium | reverse complement strand
CTACGATTGATAAATGCTCATTTCACTTTGATTCAACCGGTCAACGGCATATTCCTGACGCCGAAGCTCGTGTGGGCAGCGTGAATATGTGCCTTTTAATTCACGCCATGGTCCCAAGGCATGTGGAAACTGTATGCTGCTTGTACCACCAAAAGAAGGACTTTATTTCAGTACCTTATGAGCCTAAGGACGCTGATTATCTGAAAAAAAGTATAATAGATCAGTAGTCGGAATTCGCGGAGGTGACAAGCCATGACGATTCAATATAGAAAAGCAAACATAGAAGATGCAGGACTTCTGATCAATATTTATATTTATAATGCATCGTTTTACAGCGATTACTTAAGATATGGTGCGTGTCCAGGATACGGACACGCAAAAGAAATGATGGAAGAGTCAATTAGTAGTTATCCTAAACATATCATACTATGTGATAATGTGCCTGTTGGCTGCGTTTCATGTAAAAAAACGGAAGCAGGAGTATATGAGATTGGCTGCCTGTGTATCATTCCGGAGTTTCAGGGAAAGGGAATAGGGACACAAGCAGTTCAGTTTGTAAAGACGCTTCATGATGATTGGGAGAAACTCACTTTAGTGACTCCCATCGACAAGAAAGAAAATGTAAAGTTTTACGCTGAAAAATGCGGGTTCCAAATAGTATCTACTGAAACAGTTGACAATGTTGAGCTCGCCCGATTTGTAATAGAACGATAAATGCTTTTTGTCGATTTGTTTCTGAATCGGCAATTCATTGAGACGATGGCGTTATTCATGAAGGGTATGTAATGATCGGAGGATAAGGAATGACTTTTGACCCGAAAACAAACAGGTTTCCGTATCCGGAGGAAACGGACAAGCACTATCTCGAAGTGCATAAGAACCGCGGGATCGTCTTTGACGAGCATTATCCGTATGTAGACCAATCAAAGTCGTTTTGCTTCAAGCAGGGCTTTGTCCGATTCATACTGAACATCTTGGTATTTCCGCTTTGCCGTATTCGCATGGGGCTGAAGGTTGTGGGGAAGGATAACCTGAAAAAGTATCGGGAAGTTCTGAAAAACGGCACGGTCTCCGTTGCGAACCATGTGCATATGTGGGATTATATTGCGATTCTGAGCGCGATTCGGCCGTTCCGTGCACATCACCTTTCATGGGCGCCGAATGTCAACGGCGAGAACGGTACATTGATCCGGATGGTCGGCGGAATCCCGATCCCCGAACGCAGTATTGCAGGGACCAAGGCATATATCAAGGCGGTCCGCGGGCTCTTGGACGACGGCGGTTGGCTGCACATTTATGCAGAGGGCAGCATGTGGGAATACTATGCGCCGATCCGCCCGTTCAAACGCGGTTCCGCGCACTTTGCGGTCGATTGCAATAAACCGATCGTGCCGCTCGGTTTTTCCTACCGCGAACCCGGATGGTTCCGAAAGACGGTGTTTCACCAGATCGCAAAATTCACGCTGACCATCGGTGAGCCGATGTATCCGGACATGTCGCTGCCGGTGAAGGAACGAGAAACCGAACTTACCATTCGCTGCCACGAAGCGATCTGCAGGCTTTGCGGAATCGATCCGAAGCAGAATCTCTACCCGCCGCTGTTTTCGGATTCCAAGCGTGTCGACTATTATACGACGTCGTACGGCATCGGCTACAAAGGATCTCACTGACAGGAGGTATCTATGAAACAGATCGAACGAATCGAAAAGATGGAGCAGTATCTGAACGAATCAGAACAGGCCGTCCGTGCTTTATCGGAAGCCCTGGAACGCTATGAAAAAGTGCAGCCCTCTCTGAAAAAGCTTACCGATTATTACGGCAGCACGCTTTGGATGAAGGACTATGAGGACGACGAAGCGGGCAAGCTTCCGGAAGGGCTGAAACGCGGTGTACTTTCGGAGGATGCAGTATATGATCTTCTGACGGATCATCATGAGCTTGTTCTTCGCATGTCCAAAGCGGTTACAAAGTCCATCGACGGCAAGATGATCTGATCGTCTGACAGGATTTATGGTACCGGCGCTGATCGTCATCGTAATACTGCTGCTTGCTTATCTGCTGTTCTTTCTGGAAAACCGCAGGTTTGTGATTCGTCGCGAAACGATACGGCACAGCAAGGTAACCGAGCCGTTTACCGTTGTACAGGTCAGTGATCTGCACGACTGCCGTTTCGGCAATGATCAGACAAAACTGCTTGCCGCGATCCGCAGCGCCGAGCCTGATCTCATTTTGATCACTGGCGATCTCTTCAATCGCCATAACAAACATGTGTACAAAAACGCTTTTGCTTTTGTGCGCGGTGCTTTGAAGATCGCTCCGGTTTGGTTTGCGGAAGGCAATCATGAATGCGCACTCGGTGAGACGGGGGAGAAGTACATAGATGCGATCCGGGAAATGGGCGTGCACATTCTGCGCGACGAGTATGCTGATCTCAATGAGGTGCGTTTGATCGGTCTATCGCAGTATGCTTCACCTGAAACGCTGTCTGCTATGTTGGATCATCAGCGACTAAATCTTGTGCTCGCGCACCGGCCTGAGTTGTTCCCGATTTATGCGGGGACCGACGCCGATGTGATCCTTTCCGGACATGCGCACGGAGGACAGATCCGTCTCTTCGGGATCGGCATCTTTGCGCCGGGACAGGGACTGTTTCCGAAGTATACTTGCGGTCTGTACCGCCGGGGAAAATCGTTGCTTCACGTTTCGCGCGGTCTCGGAAATACGATCTTGGTCCCGCGGGTGTTTGACACGCCCGAGCTCAACATATTGAAATTTCAATCAATTGAATCAAAGGAGAACGAACATGTTTGTTAATGCCGTCGAAAGTATCAAAGGCGCGATTCGTCCGATGCACATCATTCGCAGACGCTTCGGAGACAATGCGATCCTTCCGGATATCGCAACACTGTTTTTTGTAAACGAGTTTGGCTATGCGATCACATCAAAGCGCGTTTCAACTATTCTGCAGGCTTCAGCGAATGTCGAAAACATGTATCGCATGTTTGTACAGAAGCGTTCGGAGCTTCCGCACGACGAGAGCTTTCGGTTTGCTTTGAAGCGTCTCGAAAAGGATATGAAGCTGACACAGGATTCGCTCATTCAGATCCGGTATGCATTTATGGGATGTGCAAAGGGAAACATCCGTATCGAATGTATTCCTCATCCGAAATACGATCTTGCGCTTCTGCGTTTCACAACGGACGACGAATACCTGTATCGCGAGCATGTTACCTTTGCTGCCGAACCGCCGAAACAGGGGCAGAGCGTTTGCCGACTCGGTTTTCCGATGCCGGAATTTAAGAACTTCCGCTTGAATCAGGAGAAGGACGCGATCGAGTTTGCCGACGTCGGCAAGAACGGATCTTCCCTCTTTGCTCTGGACGGAACCGTAACAAGATTCCTGTCCGACGGCGAGCGCTCCTTCGCAGTTGAAACGACCAACGCCGGTCCCGTCGGCATGAACGGTGCACCGCTGTTTGACGCGGAAGGACGCGTTGTCGGCATGCAGTCAGGGATAGGTGTTATGCTGCTCGGTGCCGACATCAAAATGGAATCGCCGACGCGCGAGTCTTATGTCGATCATGGAACAATGCATCTTGCGGTTCATACGCATCTCGACGTCATCAAGGATTTCCTGCACGCACAAAACGTCATGTTTTACGAAGCATAAGAAACGCCCGCGGATGCATTGCCGCGGGCGTTTTCTATTTTGGTCATTAACCTTCGATGATCTTTTTCGAAGAGCTTGCGCCGATGCGTGTTGCGCCGGCTTCGATCATCGCTTCTGCGTCGGCTTTTGTACGAACGCCGCCGCTTGCTTTCACGCCCATATCGGGACCGACCGTTTCACGCATCAGACGAATGTCTTCGACCTTTGCGCCGCCGGTGGAGAATCCCGTGCTGGTCTTCACAAAGTCCGCGCCGGCCTGCTTTGCAAGCTTGCAGGCAATCACTTTTTGTTCGTCAGTCAAAAGGCACGTTTCAATGATGACCTTGACAAGCGCTCTGCCCGCTGCAGCATCGACGACAGCCTTGATGTCCTCGTAAACCGTCTCAAATTCCGCGCCGCGCAGTGCGCCGATGTTGATCACCATGTCGACTTCCTTTGCGCCGTCACGGATCGCCGCCGCAGTTTCATATGCCTTGACCTCTGAAAGCGTTGCGCCCAGAGGGAAGCCGATCACGCAGCAGGGTTTGATATCCGTTCCCTTCAGCTGTTCGGCGACATAGCCGATCCAGCAGGGGTTGACGCATACGCTTGCTGTGTTGTACTGCTTGGCTTCTTCACAGACGCGGGCGATGTCTGCACGAGTCGATTCGGGTTTCAAAAGCGTATGGTCGATATACTTTGCAAGTTCCATAATGATACCTCCGTGAATTATTCCGAAATGGGATAGCGGATCATATTGTCGTCGCCTTCCCATAACCGTTCGATGTTGTAATACGCGCGTTCCTCCGGATGGAACAAATGCACAAGCGCGAATCCGAAATCCAGCACGATCCATCGCGCGTCCTCATAACCTTCTTTGCGTCGGATTACAAGACCAAGCTCGCTCGCTTTCTCTTCGAGCTCATCGCAAAGCGCCCTCACATGCGTAACCGAAGTACCGCTTGCCACGACAAACCAGTCTGCAATGATCGTTTTGTCTCCGATGTGCAGCGCAAGGATATCAGTTGCTTTCTTGTCATACAGCACCTTACATATTGCAAGAACTTCTGCTTCTCCGAAACGTTCCATCTTTCCTCCTGTATCGTTTAATGCCCGCAGGGTCGCGGGATGAATTGCATTTCCACTTTCTTTAATATACCAAATACTCCGCAATAAAGCAAGTCGCATCATTTCATCAAGTGAAGATGCGCTGCGGATTTCGTCTACGCCTTGATACGAACGTGAAGGTTCGATCATATCGGCAAGATACACGACTTTATCCAGGATCGTCATGCCGGCGTCTCCCGTGGTATGCAGCCGGATCGCCTGAAGGATCTCCGGATCATCGATCCCGTAAACAGCCTTTGCATAGTCTGCGCCGGCAGGGGCATGCAGAATCTGCGGTATCGGCGGTTCGGTATCGGCATAGGAAAGGAGCTTCTCATCCGGCAGGTATTTGGCGCAGTCATGAAGCAGTGCAGCGATTCTTGCTTTCTTTGTGTCAGCGCCGAAACGTTCGGCAAGACCGATTGCTGTTTCCAAAACGTAAGCTGTATGCTCCATTCGTTTCGGTTTCAGTTCCTTTGACAAACGATCATACATGGATCTGATTTCCGCCGGCTGGTAGCAACCTTTGAGATACATATAATGTGCAGCTTGATCGGGAACCATTCCCGTGATCGGCAGCGCGTCGTGAATGCGATTCCGGACGAGCGTCGAGGACAGGGAAGAGACCTCCTCTAAAAGAATGACATCTGCGCCGAACCGTTCCTTCAGGTCGGCGGCCGTTTGTTCTTCGCCGCCGCTTTGTCCGCCGCGCACCGTACATACAAGCGACGCAAGCTTTGCGATCTCATCCGGTGCGCGCCATGTTGAAAAGGAGTTCAGCATGTCGGAGCCCATGAAGAAATACAGTTGACTGTCCGGATATCGTTTCTTGAGCTCTCTTAGCGTGTCGACGCTGTAGCTTTTTCCATCGCGCTCAAGTTCCATCGTTTCCGCTTCAAACAAAGGTTCATCTTCAACGGATAGACGGAGGATTTCAAGCCGTTCGGTATCATCAGCGCCTTCCGCAAGCGTTTTATGGGGAGGAATGCGGTCGATCACAAACAGTACGCGGTCAATTCCGAGCGCTTTGGCTGCATGCTTTGCGAGAGCAAGATGTCCGTTATGCACGGGGTGAAAGGTCCCCCCGAATACACCGATTTTTTGTGTTTTCATAAATTTATTATAGAATAAAACACGCTCGTTTGGCAACACTCATTTTATGAGAATGAAAAGCAAATCCAAATCTCTTTTGCGGCAAATTTTCATCCTGTTTGATTCTGCCGTATTTTCTGTATTACTGATTCTGCCCATATACAGAGTCATTGCCCGTTCCGGGCGCAGATTGTTGTCGATCGTGTTGTATTGTGCCGTATTTTTGATGGTGATTCTGATTCGAATGAAGAAACTGTCCAAAATGCGTGAAAAGCAGGAACAGGAATCAAAGAATCAACAGAAAAGAGATCGTTTACTTTTGATGAGCGATGAGGCGCTTTCACATCTGACTGCGAAAAAGAATTTTATACTGATCCGGAAAGAACATCCGACCCGGTTCGATATTCTGGAAGCGATCCGAAAAGGTGCAGATGCAATCGGGATTTTTGACGATCGTGACGCGTTTCGTGATCTGATCCGGTCATACAGTCCTGCGCTTTGCATATACTGTACGGATGATCTGATTCAAATACTGGAAGGCGGAGAAATCTGCAGGACGGGAGAGGGGAAAGTCCGGTTATTGAAATCGGGTCTTCATTCCATCAATAAATATATACTGCTTGGAATCGGTTTTATCATTGCGTCATTTGTATTAAAATTTAAAATATATTTTCGAATGATGTCCTGTATATGTCTTGTTCTTGCTTGTGTTTCTGGCTTTTTCGGCGATCGTGCGAAATGGAATAAATTACTGATATTCCTTGACAATCGGGTTGACAGATAATATAATATAAGCGCATGTATTGTACACTTGTGTACTAATATGAATAAGGAGGATACATGGATGAAAAAAGCAAGAACCATACTTGCGATCATGCTCGCTTTGGTCATGGTGCTGAGCGTTATGCCGGTTTCCTTTGCAGATTCTGCAAAGAAACTGGACAGAGCCGGCGAACGCGGAAACGCGATCCCGGAACTCAACGCTTCAAAATCCTCGATCCAAAGCAAGACTGAGAGAAAGTTCTCCACGCTGGATGAGCGTCTCAGCAGCAGCAAGAGCATCGCGCCCGATTCGATTGTTACTGCAATCGTCGTGTTCGATGATCCTGCGCTAAGCGACACCTATACGGCCGAAGAGATCCGCGCAAAGAAAGCGGAATCTGCGCAGAATCGTTTGTCCGATGCGCACGATACTTTCTTCAAGTCACTGTCGTTCGAAGCAAAGCGTGTATATGATTACACCGCTTTGATCAACGGCATGTCAATCCAGACGGCATATAAAAACCTCGCCGTGATGGAGAAGATGGACGGCGTTAAGAAGGTCTATGTTGCGAACGAGTACAACGCTCCCGATGTGCAGAAACCCACGCAGGCAAATGCAAACATCATCACCGGCGCATACTCGATGCAGAGCATCGGCCTGTTTGGTGACGGCATGGTCGTTGCGGTTCTCGATACCGGCCTCAACCTGACGCATGAAGCGTTCCAGGATTACGGCGTCATCACGGAACCTGCTTTCACCGAGGACTATGTTTCCTCCGTTGCAACGCTTGCCGAAGGCAAATATGTTTCCGATAAAATCCCGTTCTCCTATGACTATTACGATATGGACGATGACGTAACGGATTACAACGGACACGGTTCTCATGTTTCCGGTACGATCACCGGTCTTGCGATCGACGCTGACGGCGCGATCAAGTTCATGGGCGCAGCTCCGACATCGCAGCTCGTTTTCATGAAGATCTTCGCCGACCAGGCAGCAGGCACCAACTCCGGCGTATACATGGCTGCTTTGGAAGACTGCTTCCTGCTGGGCGTTGACGCGATCAACATGTCGATCGGTTCCCCGGGCGGCTTCGTATACGATTACGGTCTTGAAGATGAGTTCGGTAATATTTATATGAAGCTCGATCAGGCAGGCATCATCGTTTGCATTTCTGCCGGTAACGAATACTCCATGGCACATCAGGCCGGCAATTTCGCCGGTGACGGTTACGTCCTTGCCGAATATGCGGACTACGCAGAAATTGCAAGCCCGTCCACCTATGCAGGCAATGTTTCTGTTGCTTCCATGGAGAACCTTGCATATCCGTCTCTCGCGCTTGTTTACAATAACGAAGCTTTCTCTTATGTAGATAACTGCTCCGACGGCGAACACGGATGGCTGGATACATTCGGCGATCAGACCCTCGAGCTCGTCTGGTGCGGCAAGGGTGCGCCTGAAGAGATCCCCGATGAAGTCGAAGGTAAGGTTGCTCTTGTTGTCCGCGGCGATCTCAGCTTCTCCGAGAAGAATAAGAACGTTGCAGACAAAGGCGCAATCGGTATGATCCTGTTCAACAACGCAGCGGGCAGCATCGGCATGCTGATTGATCCGTACTATGTACCGGCTATCAGCATTCTTCAGGATTCCGGTCTCAAGATCCTGGAAGGTTTGGATGTTGACAACACGGTCAGCTTCCCAACCGAGAAAGTCGAAATTGACAACCCGAATGCTTGGCTTATGAGCACGTTCTCCAGCTGGGGCACCACGCCTTCTCTGGAGCTCAAACCGACGATCACCGCTCCGGGCGGCATGATCTATTCCGCGGTTGCAGGTGCATCCGATGCATACGAAGTGTACAGCGGCACATCCATGGCGTCCCCGAACGCCTGCGGTGCTTTCGTGCTGCTCACCCAGTATCTGAAGGATACTTATCCGGCGCTCTCCAAAGCACAGCGCGCAGAGCTTGCTGAGGATGTGTTGGAAACCACTGCAACACTTCCGTTAGATGGAGACGGTTATCTCTATTCTCCGAGAAAGTGCGGTTCCGGTATCCTCAACCTTGAGAACGCCGTTACCTGCCCGATCTACTTTGTCGAACCGATCGTCAATCTCTATGATGATCCCAGCAAGACCGGTGTGTACTCGATGCGTTACACGGCTGTGAACCTCAGCGATGAAGATCAGGTCTATGATGTTGAAGTGATCGAGCTCTTTGATTATGTCACACAGGGCTATAACACTTTGACCTCCGACTATCTGTTCGACGGCAAGGGAATTACCGTGGAAGGTGAAACGACGATCACGATCCCGGCAAACGGTACCTATGAAGGCAAGCTGAAGATTACGCTGGATGACGAAGTCAAAGAATACTTTGATGCGACATTCGCAAATGGCACCTATATCGACGGTTATGTCTACTTCACGAATCAGAATAATTCGGAAGCAGCGGGCAACACTCCTGTTGCTGCCGGTATCCTCGGTGATGCAAACCTCGACAATAAGGTAACTGCAGCGGATGCAGCTGAGATTCTTCGTTACGTTGTCGGTCTCACGAATCTTGACGAAGTTGCGATGTTCTTCGCAGACGTCAATGAGGACGGTACTGTGACGGCAGCTGACGCAGCGTTCATTCTCCGCGCTGTTGTCGGTCTCGAAACGCTTCCGACTTACACGCCCACCGGCAGAATTGCAAGCACGGATGCACACTTCACGTTCAGCGGCTTCTACGGCGATTGGGCACAGGGTCCGGTGCTCGATAAGATTTGGACCAACAGCCCCGAATACCTGATGTACTTTGCAGTAGAAAATATTCTCTATCCGCAATATGCGGAACAGGGCTATCTCCCGACCGAACTGTTCAATCCGATGGAAGTCAACATCAAACCGCACATGACGTACGGCGTCAATTACAACGAATATGATATGTATAACTTCCTGATCGAACTCGGTATCGATCCGTCCGAATACGGATACGGCAGCGGCCTTTATACTTACTTCGCAACGAACCCCGCCTGCACGATCATCGGTGACGAAGACGTGAATGCAGAAGCATGGTATGATGTATACAACACATACAACAACCCGCTTCATAACGCAGTCTCCACACCGTACACCGACGGTCAGTACCTTGTTGATATGTTCTATTCCGAACCGATCCAGCTGAGAAATGCACGTCATTTGATCATGACTGTTTCCGATGCGGAAACCGGTGAGATCTACCATGTCGATGACACCGAATATCTCGGCAAGGTATACTTCGACGTTGATAACGGCAGATGGGTCCCGCGCGGAAGCTTTGCCTGGAACGGCATCGTGACCAACGAGGAATCCGAATACTATGACGATTATCTGCCGAACGGCACGATCTGCCTGGTATCTTACGAAACCCAGATTGATTACCCGGGCGCATACTTCAATCTGGAATACCAGTTCCAGCTCCTTATTGACTCGGAATCCCCGGTCATCACGAATGTTGAAGTCAATGATTCGTCCGTAACCATTGGCTTGGCGGATAACGGTTCCGGTCTGTCGTTCGCAGATGCATTCTACTATGATTCTGCACTCGACGGATACACGCTCGGCTATGCGGTCGGCTCCGACATGGAAGCATTCGAGATCGACATTTCCGAGGTTCCGGAAGACGTCTCTTACATCATGGTTGAAGCGATCGACTACGCAACCAACATCCAGACCTACATGGTCAACATCAAGACCGGTGACGTAGAATACGTCTCGTATGATTATGGCACTGTTGAATATGCAGTCGACAAGATCCTCAACGACAAGGCTTCTATCGGCAATGTTGTTCCCGTTCAGGCGATCATCACGGAAATCTACGACGGTATCGTCTATGTTTCTTCCATTGAGCCTGTATACGGAAACCCGCTTGGCATGGCGATTAACATGGCTGATAAAGAGCAGGTAGAGGAACTCCACGTCGGTGATGCGTTTGTGTTCGCCGGTGAGCTCGACAACTACTATGGCTGCCCGAGGCTCGACAATGCTGAGATTACCTATGAGCTCTATATCAATGAAGCATACGAATACGATATCGGAGATGCGTTGTTAAACAATGTATATGCTGAGCTGATCTACTATCCGCTCGTATACGGCATCGGTGATTATGTTACTTTCGACGAGGTAATGGAAAACCCGGCAATGCATGTCGGCACGATCTTCTATGCGGAAGATCTTGAAGTCATCGGCGTCACAGATCGCGGTGACGGTACTGTAACTGTTAGCGTAACGGATGGTAACTACTGTGTTGATATCGTTTCGACACTCAATGGTGCTGATGCATATGTAGGCGGTATGGTCTACTATGGCTACTTTGTACCGGTTTATGAAATGGGTACTGTCCAGCTTCGTCCGCTTCAGGATTACTATACCGACGATCCCTGGATCATGTTCTATTGATGAATCTAAAAGAACAGGAGCGGCTAAATGCCGCTCCTTTCTTTTTATTATTTAGAATACTGATGTATGGTTTGTACTTATTGAAGATAAATCGATTTGTCTTTTTGCGGAATAATCCTGCCGACGCGCTGCGCGCAGGGAACAGCGCTTTGCAGGGCTTCAAACACCGCGTTTGCATCCTGTTCCGAAACTGCAACCAGCAACCCGCCGGACGTCTGCGGATCAAACAGAAGATCGCAGACGGCGAGTTCAGTATTGCCGACGTCGACGGCATGTTCTGCATAAGTGCGATTCCGATACATTCCTTCGGGCAGGATTCCGATCCTTGCAAACTCCAACGCTTCCGGAATCAGCGTGATCGCATTGACATCGATCTCTGCGGATACATCCGATCCGCTACACATTTCATACAAATGACCGAGGAAGGAAAAGCCGGTGACATCCGTACATGCATGTACATCATAGTTTACAAGAGCATCACGCGCACCTTTATTCAATGTTGTCATCCATTTGATCATACGGTCATGCGTCTCCGGTTCCAAAAGATCTCCGCGCTGTGCGGCAGTAAGAACGCCGATGCCAATCGGTTTTGTCAAGAACAGTACGTCGCCGGGTTTCGCCCCGTGATTTTTCCACATCTGATCGGGATGAACAAAACCGGTCACGGAAAGTCCGTATTTCGGTTCTTCATCATAGATACTGTGTCCGCCGCAGATGATCGCTCCCGCCTCGGCGCATTTTTCATACCCGCCGCGCAGGATCTCGTGAACCGCTTCCTTCGGCATGTTCTTCGGCACGCACATGATATTCAACGCAAGCTTCGGTTCTCCGCCCATCGCGTAAATATCGGAAAGCGCGTTTGTTGCCGCAATCTGTCCGAAGACAAATGGATCGTCCGCAATGGGAGGGAAGAAGTCTAACGTCTGTACGATCGCGAGATCATCTTTGATCCGATAAACAGCAGCATCATCACTTTTATCAAACCCGACAAGCAGGTTGTCATCGTGCAGTGTGGGAAGATCAGACAGAAGTTTTGCAAGAACGCCGGCGCCAACTTTTGCGCCGCATCCGGCACAGTTCGCAAGTTTTGTAAGTTTGATATCTTCGCTCATGTTACGCCTCCACAATTTGTATCAGTATATCAATCACGCCTCCGCAAACCATGCCTTGATCGGCTGCTTCACGGTTATTCATCTTGCAGGAATACCGTTTCACATTCGGGCCGTTCTGAATCATATCTGCTGCGTGTTGAGAAGCCTCAAATTCCCCGTATCCGCCGCCGATCGAGGAAATAATCGTTCCGTCGCGTTTGACGATCATACGCGCGCCTATGGACCGAGGTGCGCTGCCTGTTTTTTCGATCAGTGTTACCATGGCAT
>JAFOQN010000008.1 GCA_017393775.1 Clostridia bacterium | reverse complement strand
GGGAGGCATTATGCGATTCTGTCCTTTATGCAGCGGTTCCTCCGGGAACGCAACCTATATCGAAGCAGGCAGCGCGCGGATTCTGATCGACGCGGGGCTGTCCTGCAAGCGCATCACCGAGCTTCTCGGAAAGATCGGCGTCGATCCGCGTACGCTTTCCGCCATTCTTATCACGCACGAGCACATCGACCATGTGCGCGGTGTGAATGTGCTGTCGAAAAAATACGACCTGCCGGTCTACGCAAACGCGGACACCTGGTCCATGCTCAGGACGCCTTTGCGGGACGTTGCGCCGAAGAACGTCTGTGTGTTCGAGTCCGACCGCGATTTCTACCTCGCGGGCGTTCGCATCCTGCCGTTCTCCGTTCCGCACGACGCGGTCCACGCCGTGGGCTATACGCTCTCGGCAGGCGGAAAAAAGGTCGGCGTCTGCACCGACCTCGGGCACGTCGATGCGCGCATCCTTTCGATCCTCTCCGGCTGCAATCTGCTGCTCTTTGAAGCGAACCACGACGTCGACATGCTGATGGCGGGCAGTTATCCGTATCTGCTGAAAAAACGCATCCTGTCGGGAAACGGACACATGAACAACGACGACTGCGGTAAAGCGCTGGTCAAGCTTTATGAGACCGGGGTAAAAAACGTGATCTTAGGGCACTTGAGCCAGGAAAACAACTATCCTGCGCTTGCGATGATCGCCGTGCGCTCCGTGCTGGAAAGCGCGGGCATTGCCGACGATATGCAGCTCGCCATCGCCGCACGCGAGGAACCGACGGGGGTGTTTGAGATCGTATGACCGTCCGCATCGTCTGTGTCGGAAAACTGAAGGAACGGTATTTTATCGACGCCTGCGCCGAGTTTCAAAAGCGGCTTTCAAGGTTCTGTTCGCTTGAGATCACGGAAGTCCCGGACGAAAAAGCGCCGGAATCCCTGCATCCCGCCGATGAGGATCTTGTCCGCGATAAAGAAGGCAAGCGCATCCTAAAAGCGATCGGACCGAAGGATTTTGTCGTTGCGCTTGCGATCGACGGGCGTCAGATGACCTCCGAGGCATTTGCCGAATACCTTGCGGCGCGCGAGACGGAAGCGCGTCCGCTGACATTCGTGATCGGAGGCTCTTTGGGGCTTTCCCAGGAGGTATACGCCCGCGCCGACGCGAAGATCTCGTTTTCCAAGATGACCTTCCCCCACCGCATCGCAAGGCTTTTGCTTTTGGAACAGCTCTATCGCGGATGCAAGATCCGTGCGCACGAGGCATACCACAAATGAGCGAAAAAGTCATCACGGTCGTGGGGATCGAAGCGACGCTCATTCGCAAAAAGGTGAAAAACCTGCGCGTCACGATCGTACCGCCGGACGGAACCGTGCGCGTCACCGTGCCGAAGCTGCTGCCGGAGGCGATCATCCGTACATTTCTCCTTGAAAAAGCCGACTGGATCCGCGCGCACCGGGAAAAGGTCCTTATGCAGCATAAGGACGAGCCGAAGGCGTATTCCGACGGCGAAACGGTCCGGCTGTTCGGAAAGGTATATCCGCTTGTCGTATCGGAGCATCAAAAGAAAAACGGCGCCGCACTGGACGGCGATCGCATCGTACTGTCGCTTCGCAGCGACGCCCCGCCCGAGAAGCGGGAAACGATCCTGAACGCATGGTTCCGCGAGCGGCTGAAAGCCGAGATCGAGCATTTCCTGCCGCTGTGGTCGAACTATACGGGGCTTGTGCCCGGTGAATGGACGATCCGCAACATGACCTCACGCTGGGGCAGCTGCAACACGAAGACAAAAAAGATCAATCTGAACCTGCAGCTTGTGCATTACCCGCTGATCTGTCTCGAATACGTGATCCTGCACGAACTTGCGCACCTCCGCGTGCGCGGGCACGGCGCGGACTTCAAGGCGCTGCTCGACCGCTTCATGCCGGATTGGAAAGCGCGGAAGAAGCTGCTGAACGGATAGAAAATAACGGCTTGGAATAGCGATTCCGTAAAGGGTGTTTTCAAACCTTGCCGAAGAAAAAAGCCTTCCCCTTGAGGGGGAAGAGATGGCGACGCGTGACCTGACGCGCGACGGCACCGCTGAAACGAAGCGCAAGCGGAGTGTATACGCCGTTAGGCGGATGAGGTGTCAGCGCAGGCGAAACAAACCATACGCAACGGGACGCCGGGGTCGGCGTCCCCTACAACGCTTTTTACGTGTCCACCTCATCAGTCAACTGCGTTGACAGCTTCCCCTCGAAGGGGAAGCCTTTTTCGTAAAAAGCGCACTTATACACCACCGACACGTCAGTAGTGATACCCTCCTGCGTCTGGACGTGCGTTTTCTGCTGCCGCCTTCTTTTTCCAGTCGACCGGAAAGTATAGCGTGAACCTGACTAGAACGGGTCAGGGATGTCCCTTCAAGCGAAAAGCCGGGGCAATTCAACCTCGGCTCGACATTTGTCCGGACAAATGTCCTGCTTATTAACCTATACGACAAAGCAGAAAGAATGCGACATCTGTTATACAAACAGGAATTTACCGACGTATCAAAACGCCTTTCATATACTGCGTTTCATTATGCGTTTTGTATACTTCCAGCTTTTCTTCTTCCGTACAACCTACCAGTATTTTGATTTCTGAATCTCTCTTCATTAAATCAACGATACACATGATGGCATCAATCTTTTTGTCACTGCTTCCGACCCATACATCAATTCCTGCACCATCCATAGAGGAGGTATCTTTCAAATATCCATAGTC
>JAFOQN010000109.1 GCA_017393775.1 Clostridia bacterium | reverse complement strand
CGGTTTCAAACACGATTACTTCGATTTCGATCTTCTCATACAGTTCCATGGTACAAAGTCCTTTCGTTAAAATATAGAACAAAACTCTCTATATTCATTTCCTACTTCATTATACACGCTGAGAATACTCGTGTCAAGAATGAAAGTATAAATTATGTTTGGGTGTCACGGGGACGGTTCTATTGACACAATCCCCTTGTTTTATATTCGAATTTGTCAACACAGAGATAACCGTCCCCCTGTGTTCAAATGTTGTCAACAGAACCGTCCCCTTGACACCCCCTTGACACAGTGTCAAATGTTGTCAACAGAACCGTCCCCGTGACACAGTGTCTTGACACAGTCCCCTTGACATAGTGTCCCCTTGACACAGTAATCTTTGTTTTCGTAGTTTGTTATTACACAGGATATGCCGTAAAACAGACGTGAATGAAACGAAATAGGAAAAGTCTCAAAAGAGACACTTTTGAGACTTTTTATATCTTTTCATGCTGAATTTTTCTGTTTTTACAACTCAGGCAGTTCAATGTCGCTGGTGTCCGGTGTCGGCGACGGCGTAACATTTTCGTCCGGCGACGGTGTAGGCTTTGGCGTAGGGGTCGGATTGCGGGTTTCTCCGGGTTTCAATGTGACGGGAATCTCGATGTCAGGTTCCTCTGTCGCCTCGGGCGTCTCCGGCTCTGCCGACGCATCAGGCGTTTGCGCCGCGTTCGTCTCGTTGTCCGGAATCGTACTGCCAACCTCATCCACGCCCGGCGTCACCGTTTCGTTTCCATTGTTCTGTGTGGGTTTGATATAAGGCTTCGGATAAGACGGAATATAGTTATTTGCAGCGCAGCTGCCGGAACAGCCGAGCATGCCGAGAACCAGTATGCAGACACAAACGATCCGGATCCAATATACAGTACGTTTCATTTCCGTTTACTCCTTTGTGTAATAAATACAATGAAAAATCTCTGCCGTGTATGGCTTGTCTCTCTGCCGCGAACATCCTGCGGCATTTACGCGTCGTACCCGTTCGGGTTCATCGACTGCCAGTGGTAGCCGGTTTTGCACATGTTGACAAGATCACGTTCCGCAACCCAATTCAGAAGCTCCTTTGCGAGCGACGGATCCGCGTAGTTTTCCGCAACGTCGCCGGGACGGCGTGCAACGATCTCGTACGGGATCTGAACGCCGTTTGCGTCCTCATAAGCATGGATGACGTCGAGTACGGAATAGCCGATGCCGGTGCCGAGGTTGATCGCGATGGAACCGGTATGCGCGTCGGCGTATTCCAAAGCGCGCAGGTGACCGACGGCGAGGTCGACAACATGGATATAATCGCGCACACCGGTGCCGTCGGGCGTCGGATAATCATCGCCGAACACGCGCAGCTTCTTGAGCTTGCCGGTCGCGACCTGGTTGATGTACGGCAGAAGGTTATTCGGAATCCCCTGCGGATCCTCGCCGATGAGGCCCGAATCATGCGCGCCGATCGGGTTGAAGTAACGGAGCAGCACGACGGACATTTCCGGATTCGCCGCCGCAAAGTCACTCAGGATCTGTTCGCCCATGAACTTCGTCCAGCCGTACGGATTCGTGCACCAGCGCGGCGCATCCTCTTTGATCGGGACCTTCGGAATGCCGTAGACCGTTGCGGACGAGCTGAATACGATATGCCGCACATCAAATTCTTTCATGCATTCGAGCAAGGTCAGGTTCGCGTCAAGATTGTTGCGATAATATTCGACGGGCTTTGCGACGCTCTCGCCCACCGCTTTCAATCCCGCAAAGTGAATGATTGCGCCGAAATCGTTCTCCGCAAAGAGCTTACGCATCGCTTCCCTGTCGCACACGTCGACCTTTGCAAACGCCGGACGCTTACCTGTGATCGTTTCGATACGGTCGAGCACTGCTTCCTTGGAGTTCATGAGGTTATCCGCGATCAGCACCGGATAATCCGCGTTCAGAAGCTCCACCACCGTATGCGAACCGATATATCCTGCACCGCCCGTTACGAGAACCGTTTTCTTCATACAAACAACCTCCGTGACAAATTTCTTTTATTATACAGGAACGCGCGCGAAAAATCAATCGTGCAGTGTATGAAACGCAAACTTTACGGCTATACTGACTCCAAACTACGGAAGAAGGATAAACCAATGAAAGCAACCGGTATTGTACGACGCATCGACGAGCTCGGAAGGATCGTTATCCCCAAGGAGATCCGACGTGTTTTGAAGATCCGCGAGGGCGATCCGATCGAGATCTTCACCGACAGCGACGCCGTTGTTCTGAAAAAATACGCGCGCATTCGCGAGCTCGGCGATTATGCCGACGTCTACTGTCAGGCGCTGACCGGCGCTTTGGGCTTTTCCGCGGCGGTGACCGATACCGAAACCGTGCTGTTCGCTTCCGGCACGCTCAAAAAGCAGCTTTTGCGGGCGTCGCTCTCGGAAGCATTCATTGAGCGCATACGATCCCGTCAGACGACGCTTGCGCCGGAGGGATTTGCACTTCTTTCGGGCGACGCCGCGCCGCTTCGGATCGCAGCCGTTCCGGTCATATCCGGCGGCGATATGCTCGGAAGCGTACTGTTAGCCACCGACGATACGCGCTTAAGACTGTCCGAAACCGAGCTTTCGATTCTCAAAACCGCCGCGCTTTACCTGGGTAAGCAGCTGGAATAATCTCACAAAAGCCTTTGCATGTCTTCCGGCAGAGGTGCGCACAGCTGTATCCTCTCCCCTGTGATCGGATGCAAAAACGTCAGCTCCGATGCGTGCAGCGCAGGCCGGTCGATCAGCGTACTGCGTTCTCCGTAAAGCCAGTCCCCGACCAGCGGATGACCGATATGCGCCATGTGCACGCGCAGCTGATGCGTGCGGCCGGTAAAGGGCGTGAGCCGGACGAGCGATCGTCCGTTTTTTGATGTCAGCACTTCCATCAGGCTTCTTGCCTCCGCTCCGTCCGCGCGCACACAGCGCTGATAGGTGGAACCTGGCAGCGGTCCGATCGGTGCATTAATTTCGATCCGGCAGCGCGCGGGCGTGCCTTCGGTGATCGCAAGATAGGTCTTCTGAAACGCGCCTGCATGCTGGATCGTCTTCATACGCGCGTGGATATATCCGCTTTTGGCTACCGATAAAAGTCCCGTTGTGCCCTTATCCAAACGGCTTACCGGATGCGAATTGTCCCGTCCGGTAAAGTACGCCGCGAGCGCATTTTCAACTGTGGGCTCTTCCGGATCGCGCGCAGGATGCACGCTCATGTTTGCAGGCTTATCGAGCACGATCAGCCATGCATCCTCATACGCGATCGAAAGCGGATACGGGATCGGACGGATCGGAAGCGGCGCTTCGTCCGCCGGATCGAAGGAAACCATATCGCCTGCCGTCACGCGCGCCGTGTTATAGACCGGAACGCCGTTTAAAAGCAGTGAACCGCATCGGCGCTTGAGCCTTTTCAGGTACGTTTCGGAAACGTCGTAAGTGTCCTGCAAAACATCTTCGACCGTGCGTCCCTGCTGTTCGGTTGTGACCGTATGCCTTAGCATGTCCATACGCGCATTATACCCGATTTATTCCCGTTCGGCAAGCATCCCTTTTCAGCCGCTGTTCCGCCGCGACCTTCCTGAGCTCCTCTGCCTTTTCGAAAAACTTCTGCGCCATCTCTTCGTTTGTTGCTTTTTGCGGGGCGGTTGCACCGTGATCTTCTTCGATACGCTTCTGCGGTTCCCGTTTTCCCTGCAGCATAAAACGATCGACGAACGCTTCGGCGACGTCCTGCGGGACCGTATAATCCCCGCTCGTTTTGTACCTGCGCTGCGGGAGCTGATCCGAGAGTTCAAAAAGGTCCCAAACCGGTCCGTATTTCCCCTTCCGCTCCCGCGTAAACCCCTTTTGTTCGAGTCTTTTCAACAGCTGCCGTACCTCTGACGGATTCGTGTGAAGCTCTCGTGCCAGCACAAACTCCGAAAACTCCCAGTTATCCGTACGCGACATCATCAGCGTGTACAGTCCGATTTCATCTGCGGTGAGCATTCCGCTTCTGAGAACATCGATTTTGATCATCGCAAAGGGCGATTGATTAGTTGTTCTTTTGATCATTTCCTTTACCTCCGCTGTCAGTATGACACAAAAAGTCGGTACAGGATTCCCGGAATTTTGACATCTTTCAAATGCGGAGGTATGGCCTCTGTGTTCATTTCATGATGCTTTGAAGCAAGAATATCGATCTTCTTAAGAAGAATGACTTTTTTGATTCTTCATAAAGAATCATGATTCTTATGTATCCATATTCTTAAGAATATAGATATAAGTAAATAGAAATAATTATTCTTGATTGAAAGAATACGGAAGATCCGTGATTCTTATGTTTCACGATCCTTTTGTTCGGTATGACAGGCAATACAGCGTCTTTGCTCCGGACTGAAATGTGTCAAAATTCCCGGAATCCGGACACAGGTTTTTCTGATATGCTGTCCCTGTCGGGATGGAAAGGAGTGAATCATGAACGAACAAACAAAAGAACCAAGCCTGCGCGAAGAATTTGTGCAGATGGTAACGGAGCAGGTCGGCAAAGGCATTTATGTCTGGGGCGGAAACGGCGAATACTTTGACGACTTACAGGATGTACTGCGCTTCATCGAACGGCATGAAACCAGTGAAGCAAACCTGAGGCGCGTTTGCATGCTGATTGCAAAACGTCTTTCGGACGGCATCGAACAATTTCGCATGTTCGACTGTTCGGGACTCGTATACTGGGCGCTGCACGCGCTCGGTCTTCAGCAAAACGATGTTTCGAGCCGAGGGCTGTATGCGCTTTGCACGCACATAGAGGAAGAGGATCTTCAGCCGGGCGATCTGGTGTTTCATCACGACGGAACACAGATCGTACACGTCGGGATCTCGGTCGGCGAAGAGCAGGTCGAATGCAGAGGCCGCGACTGCGGCGTTGTGCGGAACAAACGTAAAAGCGGCTACTGGAACCGGTTCGGGCGTCTGCCGGCGTTTGAGCAGGAAGCAAAGAACGAAGTCGTGTTCATTAAAGGCGGCTCGGTCCGTGTCCGGTCCGGCGACGGCGTCCAAAATCCTTGCCTGGGGATCGTGTACAGAGGTGAATCCTATCCGCTGATCGGCGTCGCTCCCTCCGGCTGGTACCGCATCGCGTGGAACGGCAGATCCGTATACATCACAAACAAGCCGCAGTATACGGAGGTGCGTCATGGCTGAGCGAACGATCTCGGAGATCCTCGAAGCGCTGGCGCGGATCGAAACGAATGTCAAAACGATCGCAAAGAACAGCGCCGATCATGAGACGCGGCTCCGTGAGCTTGAACAGAAAAGCGGCAAGCGAATGGAAGCGGTCGCGCTTGCGGCAGTCTCCGCCGCCGTCGTAGGTGTGATCGGCTATGCGATCGGAAAGCTGTTTTGAGAAAGGAGAAACGGAATGGAATTACAGAGCAGGAACAAGAGCGTACTCTTCTGGATCGGACTCGTATCCGCGGTCTATGAAGCGGTCGTCAACAGTCTTTTAAGTGCAGGGGTCCACATGCATCCGGTATTCGGTGCAATCGGCGTTGCGGTTGCAACGGTACTGATCTACTGCAACGGAAACAACCCGAGCTTGAAGCAGTATTAAAAAAGCGGGACGTCCTTCCGGGCGTCCCGCACAGATCCGATTCAAAGATGCGCTTTCAGCCACGGAAGCACATGTGCGGCGTACTCCTCCGGATTGCGCATGGCGGCTTCCGCATGCACCGCGCCGGGCGATACCCAAACGTCCTTATCCGGGCAGGCGCAGGCGTGATAGAGACTGTCGAGCATGGATAACGGCACGAAATCATCCTGATCGCCGTGGATGAACAGAGTCGGGGTCTCGGACCGTTTGACCGCTTCGATCGGTGATGTGTCGGCATAACGGATGCGGGCAAGTACGCGCGCGATTCCCTGCCCCAAATAACGGGAGATCGGGAACGCGCCTTTCGATGCGGCTTTGAACTGATCCTTTGCGGAGGTGAATGCGCAGTCCGAAACGGCGCATTTTACCTGCTTCGGAAGCGGCTTGCCCGTCGCGCAGCAAACGGTTGCCGCGCCCATCGAAACACCCATGATCGCGATAGAAATATCCTCGCCGTACCGCTCGATCAGAATGCGGATCCATCCCAACAGGTCTTCCGATTCCTTTGCGCCGTAGGTGATGTATCTGCCTCCGCTCTCCCCCTGCGCACGCATCGAAACCGCAAGCACGGCGAAGCCTCCGTCATAAACGATGTCAAACGTTTTGCCGAAGTCCCACCACGGATAGCTGTGCCATCCGTGACAGAGGACCGCAATCTTCTTTGTGCCGCCGTTCGGGAAGAAGCGCGCCGAAAGTACAGCGCCGTCCTTCGCGATCTGCGTAAGCTTTTCATTCGGCAGCGCATCCATGTAATCCTTCGTTCTGAAACGCATACGCGCAAGCGGCGACGGATCCTGTTCCCGATCGCGGAAAATGCGATCGATCTGCCGACGCTTCTGCCCGAACGCAAGCAGGAACAGATAGAACGCTGCGATCACAGCGATCAATGCGGCAGCGCCGAAGATGATGAGGACAATCCAATACCATTGCATAGAGATCAATGCTCCATTCGTTTGATCGGGTGCAGAACGGCGGCGCGCCGTGCGGGCGCCGGTATTTCATTGAGTTTGCGCAGTTTCAAGCGTTCTTCGGAACCCGGTTTAAGATCGGGTGCGGACATCATCGTATCCGAGACGCTGTCGGTGTCCTCCGGGATCGCTTCCTCCGGGATTTCCGGCGGGATGATATCCGCCTCCTCGGATTGCGGTGCGGGCTCAGATGCGGCGTCCTCCCGGATCGCTTCCTCCGGAATTTCCGGGGGGATGATAACCGCCTCTGCGGATTGCGGTGCGGGCTCGGATGCGGCGTTTTCCGGTTCCGGGTCAGGGTGCGCTGCCGGTGCGGGTTCCGGTTCGGTCGGATCGTCGGATCGCCATACGGTGCGCAATACCTTTTGGTTGTGACGGTCGTTGTTCTCCGCAATGATATGCTCGGATTCCTGCTCAAACGGAGCGCCGGCGGCGTCTTCAGCGTGTGCGGGTACCGGATCATCTGTCGTCTCGGGCGGCATCGGCGGGCGGATAAGATCCGCCTCTGCAGGTTGAGCCGTGAGGTTGTCTTCTTTCTCCTCCGGCATCGGCGGGCGTATGAGATCCGCCTCTGCGGGATGAGGCGTGAGGTTGTCTTCCTTCTCCTCCGGGATCGCAGGTCTCGGTGTTCGCTTCGGTTCGTAAATACGGATCGGCTCCTCTTCCGGTTCCGTATGGGTTTTTGAAGCGGGCGCCTGCTGTGCAGCAGGGTTCTGCTCTTTACGGGAAACGGTCTGAATCACCGGCGGTTCCGGCGCTTTCGGCTTTTCGGAAACGGGTTTTGGCTCCGCTGTCGAACGGTGTACAACCGGAATGACGCGCGTACCGTCCGATTCGATACGGACCGGTTCGGGCCGGCGACTCGTCTTTTCGGAAGGCTTTGCGCCTTCCTTTCGGATGTTTTCACGAAGACCTTTTTCGTAGAGCGCGCGGCGTGCTTTCGCTTCCTCCTCCGTCAGCTCTCCGTAGTTTCTGAGCTTGATCGGGGCGGTATAGCCGAACTGTTCCGTCGGCGCGTCGGAGAACAGCTGTTTTTCGGTGCGCCGTTTCGTGTTGCGCAGCGTTCGTTCCATTTCATCCTCGAACTCCGCGGGCAGTTTATTCTTGATGCGGATCTCGACGGCATACAGTACGACGCAGACGATCGCGCACACAAGGGCTGTGGAAAGTCCAATGATCGTTGCAATGCGCAGCAGCCCGCCGTATTTCTGATCCACATCCTGGAAATAGGCGTTCTGCGTATATACATGCTGCGTATCGTTCTTGCGGTCGGCAAGTTCCTTCAGCCCGGAAAGATCCAGTCGAACGATATCCGAGCTGCACGGCACACCTGCGGGATCGACGGCTTCCACGCGGAATTTCAGTTCCTTGACGCCGTCGAGCTGATAGATCTGCGTAAAGTAGGTATCGCCGTGGCGAAGGTCCTCATAGGATTTGACTTCGCCGAACAGCGTGATCTCCTTGAGCACCGCATGGAAGAGCTTCACTTCTCCGCTATTGCGGATCACAAACTGGATCGACGCACAGAGTTTCCCGTCCTCATTGTAATACGGGGATTTCAGAATGACGGATAACCCGAGCTGCACCGAATCGGGCATGATATAAGGAACCACCGTGTATGCCTGCGGATCCGCGATCTCAATCGGCTGATCCATGGGATCGATTGCCCTGACATGGAACCGAACCGTTCGCACCCGATCGGACGAGACGGCAGGCAGCACGGTATAGAGCACGGTTCTGTACCCTTCCGGAACGAGGTCGAACGGCTCCGAAAGCAGCGTATTGATCTCATCGTACAGGCAGACGTTTTTGACGGAATGGCTGCCGTTGTTGCGGATCGTGACCGCAAACGTCGTGCCCTCCGCGGTTGCGGGACGCATTTCCGTTTCGATGACGAGATCGACCACCACGGATTCCACGATCAGCGCTGTTTCGGCCTGTGTTTCCATTTCACGGCGATGTACGATGTACTCGATCCGCGGGTCGAACTTCATATTCGTCAAGCCCATCTGATACGTCACGCGAACCGTGAGCGAATCGCCGGCGGAAAGGTCGGAATCCGGCAGCGGGATCGACTGCATGCTCTGTTCGGGATCGTAAAGACGAAGCCCGGTCATATCGAACGCGGTATCGTTGCGTATGGTATAGACAACTTCAAATTTCTCGTCGGCGCGGACGCTCTTTTTCTCGCAGGCAGCCGAGACCGAAAGCTCCGGTACGATGAAACGATCAAGTGTGATCGACGCGGTCGTCTCCCGCCTGTGCGTTTCAAACGTGATGATGCCGGTCTCCTCGTCCTCGATCGGCTTCGATTCCTCCCAGGAAAGCTTATAGGTGATCTTGTGATTGAGCTGTTCATCCAGAACCGGTACGTCGGTCAGATGAAATTCCTTCGTCCCGCCGGCAAGAACGGTGATCGATTCGGTGAGGACGCGTTCGATGTTCTCATAGCCGCCGATCAGCTTTGCGTTTTCAAGCGTATAATCGGTATCTCCGGTGTTGCGGATCGTAAACAGCAGATCGGGGATCACCCCGTCCCCTTCGAGCTCGGGCTCCGGATCGCAGGTAATCGAAAGCGTGATCGGATGATCGTCCTCGGCGGCGCCGCGCGCAGGCAAACAAAGCCCCGCAAGCAGCGCGACAACGCAGAAGAAGATCAAAATTCGCTTCATGAGTTTCCTCCGGCAAAGATGTTGTTTACAAATAAAACTGTTACGGGTTCGGATCGGTTGCAGGGAATCCGAAATAGCTCTCGCCGACAGCATCTGCGCCGACGCGTCCCTCCGTGCGTTCCGAAAGCGCTTTCAAAAACGCGTCCGTGTCGGCCGTTCTGCAGCGGAACACACAGGTGATCGCCTCGCCGTAGTCGGTCGATTCGATCGCACCGAAGCGTTCAAACACGCTCCACACGGCATTCCGGTACGGATACGCAAAGCGGACCGAAAAGCGCATACAAGGCTCCATGGAAACCAGTCCCGCGGCATCGACCGCATCGGATGCGGAGCGCGTATACGCACGCACAAGTCCGCCGGCGCCAAGCAGGATTCCGCCGAAATAGCGCGTAGAAACGACCAATAGATCGCATAGACCGCGCTTTCTCAGCACCTCCATCATCGGAAGTCCCGCCGTGCCCTGCGGTTCGCCGTCGTCCGAATATCGCGCCTCTCCGGAGCGAAGACGGTACGCAAAGCAGTTATGCGTCGCGTCCCAATGCTGTTTTTTGAT
>JAFOQN010000108.1 GCA_017393775.1 Clostridia bacterium | reverse complement strand
CAAACGCAGAATTGTGAGTAAAATAGTATCAATGCGATTGTGGTGGAACGGCATACACAACGGACTTAAAATCCGTCGGGGAAACCTTGCGGGTTCAAATCCCGCCAATCGCACCACGAAAAGACCGCCTGCATGGCGGTCTTTTTCGTGATTTATGCAATCAGAAGGGATTTGACTGAGCGCCCGCAAAACGGTCCGGTGGACGGTTTTGCAGCGAAGCGGCTTTCCGGCAGGGACGATTGCGCAGTGCGGAGCACAAGCAAGAGATCCCGATATCTATAGCCGGAAAGAAATCCCGCCAATCGCACCACAAAAAGACCGCCTGCATGGCGGTCTTTTTCGTGATTTATGCAATCAGAAGGGATTTGACTGAGCGCCCGCAAAACCGCTCACTGAGCACGGTTGCAGCGTGTTCAAACGAACCGATACAACAAAAGCCCGCCGATTGGCGGGCTTTGCTTGGTGGGGATGTAGGGGCTCGAACCCTAGACCTCTGCGATGTGAACACAGCGCTCTGACCAGCTGAGCTACATCCCCGTACTTGATTATTATACAAAAGGAACGGCGGAATGTCAATACTGATTTTCATTCCGTGTTCCGGCGGGCTTTATGTGCTTTCCGTAAACTTTTTTCCGGCGGGCTTTTCATTTACGCGTGCATTTGATATACTGAAACAAAGATGGAGGTTTTCGCTATGGATTCTTTCAATACGGTCTTTTCTGTCGGAAGCGTTGCGCTGTCATGGAATGCGGTCATGCTTGCGCTCGGCATCCTCACAGCGGTCATTGTTTCCGGGATCATCGTGAAAAAACGCGGCGCGTATCGGGACCTTGCCCTTGACGCGTGCATCATCGGCATTCCGATGGGACTGCTCGGCGGCAGACTCTTTTCCGCACTTTCGGGCAGGATCGCGTTTTCCGCTTTCTTCCGCCTTTCGCAAAGCGGGATGAATCTGCCCGGCGCGCTGCTGTTTTCCGGGATCGGGATCGCGGTTTATGCGCGTATCAAAAAGCTTTCCGTTTCCGAAGTGTTCGATCTCCTGGTACCGGGCGCATTCTTTGGACTTGCAGTCGGGCGCTGGTCGGATTTCTTTCTCTGCGACGGACTGGGTCCCGTTGTCGGCGGGAACGTTCCGAAGTTTTTCCCGCTGGTAACCTTCACGCGTCAGTACTTTATCGATCACGCGACCGTTGCGTACGCAGTCTTTTTCCTCGATTTCCTCGTCTGTCTTGCGCTCGGGATTACGGCTCTGCTGCTGAAAAAACGTACGCCCGGGACCGTGTCCCGCATGACGATCACCATTTATCTGTTCGCAGCGTTTGTTCTGGAATGGCTGCGCGACGGATCGACGCGGCAGATTGTCTTCGGTGAGGTCCGCTTCAATCAGATCGTGCTCATCGCAATGCTGCTGTTCTTTGTCGGGCTTTCGCTGTATCGCGTAAAGCATCCGGCAGCAATGTCCAAAGAACAGAAAACCGGTCCGGAATCGCCGGAGACGCAGGCGGAAGAAAAAATGAATAAGGAAGGGGAGCAGGTATGAAACGGCTGTTGCTGCTGCTTGCGGCCGCGCTTCTGCTCGGCTGCAGCACACAGGAAGCGCATCTCATCTATCTGCCGGAATCGACGCCGACGCCTGTGCCGATGTATACGCCGACACCGCCGCCCGAACCGCAGCCGATCCACGTCGATCCGGTGATGGGGGAAGGCATCCGAACGGACGTCAACGGGATCCCGATCCTGGACGAGCGTATGCACTATTACGAGCAGTATATCACGGTCTCGCAGATGCGCATCTATGAAGAAAACGGCGAAACGCTGATCGACGCCTTGATTACGAACGACTATCCCGGCAAGCTTTCCGGCGGGCTTCGCATCACGTTCAAACAGGATGGCGTCAAGCTTGGTTACGCGGAGTTTCGGACGGCTTCCGGGGACCTTCTGCTGCTGCCCGGGGAAAACCGTGTCTATGCCGATGTGCTGACCGAAGTAGACGTGCAGATGATGGATTTCACCATCGACGTCACAAAACCCTTTTTGCCGGAATCGTAATAGAAACGGACCCGTTTCGGGTCCGTTTTGCTATGCCTTGATCCGCAGAAAATCACCCGGCGCAAGCGGCAGATCGGTTTTGATCCGAAGGATCTGCTGCACGCGGTTTGCAACATCGACTGCGTGTCCGCTCTCGTCCGTGATGTCGTTTGCATACAGCACCGCGTTTTTGAGCGCAGGAGAGATCACCTCCAGCGCGTCGCCCTTCACGAAGCGGTTCCGCTGCTGAATTGTCGCGACGTCGTTTTCGCATGCAAGGACGGTTCCCGCAAAGCGGTGCGTTTGCGTATAGACGCCGGCGTTGCTGTGATCCTGCGGCAGCTCGCCGAGATAGAACCCGGTCGTGTACGGACGGTGGGAAACGGAATCAAGCTCGCGCTGCGCTTCTTCGACCGTCATTGTGCCGTCCAGCACGCGGCGGTACGCGTTCACCACGACCGCAACATAGTATTCCGTTTTCATACGTCCTTCGATCTTCAGCGACGTCACGCCCGCGTCGATGAGTTCATCCAAAAGCGTCACGCAGTTCAGATCGCGCGAGGACAGGATATAGCTTGCGTTGCCTTCCTCTATGATCGGAAAGCTCTGGTTCGGGCGCGTTTCCTCAACGAGCGCATACTTCCAGCGGCATGGCTGCGCGCAGTCGCCGCGGTTGCCGCTTCGCCCGAGGATCGCGGAGGATAGGAGACACCGTCCGGAATATGCCATGCACATCGCGCCGTGAATGAATGCTTCAAGTTCGAGATCGTCCGGGATGTTCTTTCGAAGCTTTCGGATCTCATCGACCGTCATTTCACGGGCAAGCACGATACGCCTTGCGCCGAGCTCGTACCACACATGAGCGGACGCGTAATTCTGGCAGCTTGCCTGCGTCGATACGTGCAGTTCAAGCTTCGGACACGATTTGTGCAGCGTTGTAAGCACGCCGAGATCCGAAACGATCGCGGCGTCCGCACCGCAGTCCAGGAGTTGATTTCCGTAATCGGGCAGCAGATGGATCTCATCGTTATGCGCAAGCGCGTTAACTGTTACATAAAGCCGCTTGCCCTTCTCGTGCACAAGACCTGCGGCTGTTTCGATATCTTCAAAGGTAAACCCGGCGCTCTTTGCGCGTAGCTGCAGCAAAGGTCCGCCAAGGTACACCGCGTCCGCCCCGAAGCGCAGTGCGGCTTTCAATGCTTCCATCGACCCCGCCGGGGCTAAGAGTTCTGTCATATTTCCTCCGAATGGTTTGATGCGTAAAGTATAGCAGTTGACGCAATATACGTCAATCTGCACACATCATAAATGATCACCCCGCATCAGTCAAGTGCGTTGACAGCTTCCTCCGAGGGGGAAGCCTCCTATATATGCCTTCTCCTTGAGGAGAAGGTGCCGTCAGGCGGATGAGGTGGATGAATTGCGTTTTTCATCGCCCCTCATCAGTCAACGGCGTTGACAGCTTCCCCCCGAGGGGGAAGCCTTCTTGATCTGCCTTCTCCTTGAGGAGAAGGTGCCGTCAGGCGGATGAGGTGTATGAATTGCGTTTTTCATCGCCCCACATCAGACAACGGCGTTGACAGCTT
>JAFOQN010000107.1 GCA_017393775.1 Clostridia bacterium | reverse complement strand
GCGCCGTGTTCCATCAGATTATGCTCCATGCATCCTTCCACAAGCGCCTTTGCTTCGAGGGAGGAGAATCCCATACGAAGAAGAACACTGCGTTCGATCGCCGGCGTCGTGTTCTCATATCCGAGCTTCAGCAAAGGATCGATCAACTCGCCGATCAGCGACCAGAAGCGTGTTTCGAGTTCTGCGTCAGAGAGATCTTTTAAATGCTCTCTGCGCGATTCAAAGTCGTCATTGCGTTTCATGCAAGATGCTCCTTTACAAATTCTCTGTTTGTCTTGGTTTCAGCCGCCAGGAAGTCGATATCTGCGTCTGTCGGGGTCTTTCCCGTCATTTTGATCGCATTGTGAATGAGCGAAGTGCGCAGATGCGTCATGTCCGCAGGACGCGCCTTGATCATCGAGGGATGGGAGGGGAGAATGATACTCTTGCCCGGGACTTCCTCTTCGGGATTGCCGAAGTGAATGTCGATGCCGTTCGACCGTGCAAAGCTCAGCTGAGCGTTGACATGCTTGCCCGCGCCGGTATATTCGGTCTCCTGCACGACGATGATTTTGTCCTTCGGCATCGTCTGCGAAAGCGCAAACGCCGCTGCAAGGGACGTGTTTCCGGCGGGACCTTTCTCCATACCTTCGAGCGCTGCGAGCATCTCGGTGGTATAGAAGACTTCGCCCTGGTTGACGGTCACATAACGGTCCATATAGCGAAGCGGTCTTGCTGCGCTTCTCGGAACATCACTGCGATCCGGCCAGGTGGAGAACGGCATGCCGAATCCCGTATGACCGGTCGTAAACGATTTCAGATTGAACTGATGATCGCTTGCCATGTGCAGACCGGACAAATTGACGCTTGCCGCAACGACCTCTGCCTTGCAGCCTGCTTTCAGAAGTCCGCGCGCGGTACCGGTAAGGTTGCCGCCGCCGGCATTGGTGCAGACGACCATGTCCGGATCTCTGCCGAGCATCAGACGGCACTGCTGTGCGATTTCATAACCCAGCGTCTCGACGCCCGCAATGCCGAACGGTGTGTACAGGGAAGCATTGAAATATCCGGTTTCTTCAAGCATGCGCAGGAACATATAGAACAGCTCCGGTCCGACCGTCAACTGTACGACTTCTGCGCCGAGCGCCTCGCACTTCCTTGCCTTTTCAATGATCTCCGGCTGACCGACGCCCTTAGAATCGAAGCATTCCTGTACAACGATGCACTTTAAACCGGCCTTTGCCGCGCAGGCAGCGACCGCCGCGCCGTAGTTGCCGGATGTAGCGGATATAACACCCTTGTAGCCCATTTTCCGCGCCTGATAAATGCTCGTCGCCGCGCGGCGAACCTTGAAGCTTCCGGATAGATTGGCGGCCTCGTCTTTAACGAAGATACGAGCGCCCATGCCTTGCGGTGCGCATGCACGCGCAAGCGCGGTCAGATTTTTGAGCTCGTAGATCGGGGTGTTCCCGATCTGGAACTCTTCGACCTGGATCTTGCGAACGGCGTCGAGCGTATAGCCGGTCGCTGCCATCATCGCTTCATAGTCGAACGCAATGGAGCCGCTTTCAAAAAGATCGTAGTCCATTCCGACGGCGCGCTTCATGATCTCATTTTTACGAGCCATTACGGCAGAATAACTGTTGTCAAGCATCGTTTCTACCTCCGAACAGAATGGTCTTCACGGTTTCCTCGATCTGATCAAGTTCCGGTATATAGTCGCCGAAATTGTGCTTGAAGGAAGGATTGACGGCACACATCGTGCCTTCTACCGTGCGTCCTGTCTTGGTCTTGATCGTAACCGTGTCGCCGATCTCGGCTTCGTCATCTTGCAAATGTCCCTTAACCCACATTTCAAGCGGAACGTGACGCGTATCCTCGGGGATATTCGTAGCGCGCTCTTCGGGCTTCAAAACATCGATGTGGACCTGTACCCAATCGTTTTTCTTTGCCATGATTTACTCCTTATTTGTTCAGATAATTGCGCATGTCGCCCATGATCGCGTGCGGGACGGGCAGATCGATCATTGTCTTGAGACCCGGGGTCGCATTGAGCACATGCGGGATCATATTGACGCACATCGCGATCGTACCGATACCGCCGTTGACTTCAGGCTTGATCTGCATATTGACATTCGGCGTGCCGGTGAGCGTGATATAATCACCGGTGTATGTGCCTTCCATTTCGGGTTCAATCTGCTGCGGATGAATCATGTCGATCATAACCTTGTCACCGATATAGCCCTGACCGGTCATGTTGACGCCCGCAACATCACCCGCTTTTGCAAAACCATAGGGGGATTTACGGTCAACATTCGTAACGATCGGCTTCATCTGCTGTTCAAAACGGTCGATTTCAAAACCAAGCGCTTCGCCGATCATGCCGACGGACTCCGCAAAGCCGACATGTCCTGCAAGCGTGCCGTTCCTGCAGCCTTCTTCGAACTGTTCGACGGTGAGACCGACGCCCTGTTCTTCCATAACGGCGGGGCCGAAGGGGGAGAGGGAGTTCACGCGCTTGCACAGCACATGCTCGACGTCCGTCATACAGCCGGAAAGGCAGATCGCCAGAAGGTCCATCATAAGACCCGGATTGATGCCGGTTCCGAGAACCGATACGCCTGCACCCTTTGCAAGCGCATCCATCTTGTCGGCAAGCTCGGGATTCTGCGCGCGCGGATAGCTCATTTCCTCCGCGGTGGAGATGACATTGACACCCTTTTCAATCAGATGGCAAATCTTCGGATATGCTTTCTTGGTAAACGAATCGGTTGCGAGAATGCAGAGATCGGGCTTCGGATTGAGAGCCGCATCAATATCACCGATGACTTTGACGTCGTTGCGATCGCCGCGTTCTACGCCGAGCAAATCAAAGATACTTTTGCTGACACGATCCGGATGAATGTCGCAAACGCCGGTGATTTCGACGCCTTTTTTGGTCAGCAGCACCTTCGCAATTCCGCTGCCCATTGCTCCGAATCCCCAAATAGCTACCTGAATCTTTTTCATAGAATCCTCCTTCGTATTTTTGGTTACGGATTTAAAGTCATTATACAACGAATCCGTTCTTCCTGCAAGAATAAAGCGCCGTTTCCGGCGCTTGGATCATTATATATTTTAGGACAGGGCGCGTATCGCTTTCGCGGCTTGATCGAGTTCTTCATGTGTTGTTGCTGGGGAAAAACTGAATCGCACGGTCCCCTTCGGAAATGTGCCGAATGCACGATGTGCATCCGGTGCGCAGTGCAGCCCGCAACGAGTCAGAATGCCGTATTCATTTTCCAGTCGATAAGAAATATCCCCGTTGTCTCTCCGCAGAAAATCAATCGAATAGACGCCGACGCGGTGATCCGTTTCTGCGCTTCCGAGCATTCGTATGTGTGGGATATCCCTGATCGATTCCTGAAAATGCTGCATAAGATCGATCTCACGATCTCGCGCTGCTTTGCAATCTATCGAATCCAGCGCCGCTTTCAATCCGATGATTCCCGG
>JAFOQN010000106.1 GCA_017393775.1 Clostridia bacterium | reverse complement strand
GTAGCGCGCAACGTTCGCAATGTTGAGGTCAGGAGTTCGAATCTCCTATGCTCCACCAGGAAAAGGACTTAGTGATTGCTAAGTCCTTTTTTCATTCCTAAGACCTGTTTTTATAGTTTGTTCATTTGATTTGCGACCGATTCGGGCGTACAATAAGGACAGGGAGGGAAAGCTTATGCAGATCGTGATTTTGGACGGATATTGCGTGAATCCCGGTGACGTCGACTGGAGTCCGCTCAAGAAGCTCGGTACGGTGTCGGTCTATGACCGCACGCATCCCGATATGGTTGCGCAAAGACTTCGCGGCGCGGATGCGGTGTTTGTCAACAAGGTGAAGCTCAATCGGGAGATTCTGTTCGGCGCACGTCAGCTGAAATTCATCGGCGTTCTTGCGACCGGATACGACGTGATCGACACCGCCGCCGCAAAGGAGCGCGGTATCATTGTGACAAATGTGCCGGCGTACAGCACAGAAGCTGTCGCACAGCATGCGATCGCGCTGCTGCTTGCGATGTGTCAGCATGTGGAATACCATTCTGCGCAGGTACATCAGGGCGCATGGACGGCACAGCCGGATTTCTCCTGGTTTGAGATCGCGCCGGTGCTGCTGTGCGGTAAAACGATGGGTATCATCGGCTGCGGACGGATCGGCATGCGCGTGGCAAAGATCGCAGACGCTTTGGGCATGCGCGTTCTCGGTGTGAATCCGCACGAAAAACCAGATTTCCCCGGAGAATATGTTCCGCTTGATACGCTTCTCAGGGAATCCGACGTCATATCTCTGCACTGTCCCGCAAAAGCCGATACAGTTGGACTGATTCGAAAAGAAACGATCAAAAAGATGAAGGACGGTGTGTTTGTCGTCAACACCTCGCGCGGAAGCCTTGTTTCGGAAACCGATGTATACGATGCGCTTACATCCGGTAAGATCGCGGGCTACGCAACCGACGTCGCGAGCGAGGAGCCGATCAAACTGCGGAATCCTTTGATGCGCGCGCCGAACTGTATCATCACTTCGCACTACGCATGGACACCGCAGCCGATGCGGCAGCGTATAATCGACGTTTCCGCGGAGAACCTCGCAGCATTCCTTTCCGGGAAGCCGAAAAATGTCGTCGGATAAATTGCTTTGACTTGCCCCTCCGGGGGCTTTTTCATTGGATTTACGGATTTGCCATGCCTAATTCACAATTGCCACTTGCAAAAATCGCAGTTTTCGGGTAAACTAATTACAATTATTCTCGGAGTTGTGTATCATGTTGCTGTGGACCGATTCGACATGGACCGCGTGCGGCGTTTCCGAACGGGACGGCGTGCTGGTTGCACTATCGGGCGGCGCGGACTCCGTGGCATTGGCTTTGGAGCTCTATGAGCTTTATAGGAATGGACGGATCCTTCGGTTAGAGGCGGCGCATCTGCATCACGCGATCCGCGGTACGGACGCTGATGCGGACGCATCATTTGTGACGGAATTGTGCAAACGGCTCGATCTGCCGCTGTGTACGGAACGGATCGACGTGCCGCGTGCAGCAAAGGAATCCGGGCAATCCGTGGAGCTTGCCGCAAGGAATATGCGTTACGCCTTTTTGGAGCGTGTGAGAGCGGATCGACATCTCGACTGCATTGCAATCGGACATCATCGGGATGATCAGGCGGAAACGCTGCTGCTGCATCTTTTGCGGGGGAGCGGAACCGACGGGCTTGCCGGCATGCGCATTCGTTCGGGAAAGCTTATCCGGCCGCTGCTCCATACGTCAAAGGAAGAGATCCTTGCGTATCTGAAGGAACGCCGACAGAGCTTTTGCATCGACGCGACGAATTTCGAGACCGACGCGACGCGAAACCGGATTCGGCTGAACATCATTCCGGCGCTTGAAACGGTCAATCCGTCGATCAAGCGGAGTCTTGCCGAAACGGCGGCGCACATAGCAGAGGATACCGACTATCTGAATACGTTGAAGGAAGACGCGAAACGGACATGCGGAACAAACCGCGAGAAGCTTCGGAGTCTTCCGAAACCGATCCGCCTCCGGGTACTGCGCGATCTTCTTCCGTATCAAGATTTTACACATGCGGATCTCGACCGGCTCGACGCATTGCTTCGGGGAAATACCGGCGACACGGCAACGTTGAAAAACGGCGTGATCGCCTGGCTCGACGCTGACGATCTTCGGATCGGGAAGCCGGAGAACAAACCGTTTTCGATTCCCGTGCCGAGACAGGGATGCATAAAGCTTCCGAAGGGAACGCTTTCGGTCGAAACGGCAGAATACGCCGCGATCCCGTGCAGCGGGTCTGATGCGTATCTCGATGCGGACCGGATCAAAGGAGGCGTTACGGCGCGAAACCTCAGAATCGGTGACCGGTTCACGCCGCTCGGCATGCAGGGGACAAAGCTTCTGAGCGATTATCTGACGGATCGGAAGGTTCCGCGGTTCGAGCGCGATATGCCGGTCCTGTGTGACGAACAGGGCGTTGTCTGGGTCGCCGGATACACGGTGGATGAACGGATGCGCGTCACAGCGGATTCCAAACATATTCTGCATTATCATTATGAGGAGGATTGACTATGTGGGGCAAGGCTTTCATGGCACAGGACATTGAAGAAGTTCTTCTTTCCGAAGAACAGATCAAAAAGCGCGTACAGGAGCTCGGCGATCAGATTTCCAAAGACTATGAGGGGCAGGAGCTTATCGTGGTCTGCGTGCTGAAGGGCGCAAGCATCTTTTTCGCGGATCTGATCCGTGCAATCACCGTGCATACCAAGATGGACTTTATGGCGATTTCGAGCTACGGCGACGCGCAGAAAACCAGCGGTATCGTCCGCATCACGAAGGACATGGATTCGAGCATCACCGGCAAGCATGTGCTCATCGCGGAGGACATCATGGACAGCGGTCTCACGCTCTCCTACATGACACGCCTTTTGAATGAGCGTCAGCCCGCGTCGATCCGCTCCTGCTGCTTCCTCGACAAACCGGAACGCCGCGAGTGCGAGATCACGCCGGATTACTGCGGCTTTGTCATCCCGAACAAGTTTGTCGTCGGCTACGGTCTCGATTACAAACAAAAGTATCGCAATCTGCCCTATGTGGGTATTTTAAAGCCCGAGATCTACAGCTGATCCCGGACGGTTGGGGCAAAGCCCCTGAACGGAGGACACATTGGAATTTAATCCGAACAACAACCAAACGAACAACGAACCCGGCAAGCAGGGCATGACGGGACGCCGTATCGCAACGATGCTGATATGGGCGTTGATCATCACGCTTCTGATTTTTATGGTCACGAACGGCTGTTCTTCCGGCCAGCCGAAAGAGATCAAGTTTGCCGAGTTTGCCGATCTGTACAAGCAAAGCAAAATCAAAGCCGTCTATGAGGTGATTGACGGCGGTACCTATTATGTGATGCTGACCTCCAACGAGCTCGACGCAACGAAGCTGCCGCAGAAGGCGGATCACGTCATGTACCTTGACAACGATCTGTTCGCAAAGTACATGTCGAAGTTGGTTGCCGAACAAAAGGGAATCGACATCGATCACGTCACTTCGGCCGATTACGGCTTTGTGATGCAGAGCGCGCTGCCGGAGAGCATCCCGTGGTGGTACATTGTGATTCAGTTCGTGCCGCTTCTGCTCCTGGGCGGACTCCTGGCCTTTATGCTCTACCGTCAGCGCGGCGAGGGCAGACAGGTCATGAACTTTTCCCGTTCGCGCGCAAAGCTCAACGATCCCAGTAAGGACAAAGTCACCTTCAGCGATGTTGCAGGTCTTGTCGAAGAGAAAGAGGAGCTTAAAGAGGTCGTCGACTTCCTGCGCGATCACAAGCGATTCACCGAAAACGGCGCGCGTATTCCGAAGGGCGTTCTTTTGGTAGGACCTCCCGGCACCGGCAAAACGCTGATGGCGAAGGCCGTTGCGGGCGAAGCGGGCGTTCCGTTCTTCAGCATTTCCGGTTCGGACTTTGTGGAAATGTTTGTCGGCGTCGGCGCATCCCGTGTACGCGATCTTTTTGAAACCGCAAAACGCAGTGCGCCCGCGATCGTCTTTATCGACGAGATCGACGCGGTCGGTCGGCAGCGCGGCGCAGGTCTCGGCGGCGGACACGACGAACGCGAGCAGACACTGAATCAGCTGCTGGTCGAAATGGACGGCTTTGCCGCAAACGAAGGCATCATTGTTATGGCGGCGACGAACCGCGCGGACATTCTCGATCCCGCGCTTTTGAGGCCCGGCCGCTTTGACCGGCGCATCACGGTGGGTTACCCGGACGTAAAGGGCAGAGAGGATATCTTAAAGGTCCATGCAAAGAACAAGCATTTTGCAAAGAACGTAAGCCTCAAAACGCTTGCACGCCGCACGCCGTACTTTACAGGCGCGGACCTTGAAAACATTCTGAATGAAGCGGCGATCCTTTCGACGCGCGATCACCGGAGAGAAATCACGCAGAAGGACCTTGAAGAAGCGGTCACCCGCGTGCAGATGGGTCCCGAAAAGAAGAGCCATGTCGTGACCGATAAGGACAAAGAGATCACCGCATACCACGAATGCGGACACGCGATCCTGGCGCATGTGCTTGAAAACTGCGACGATCTGCACGAGGTGTCGATTATCGCGCGCGGATGGGCGGGCGGCTATACGATGATGCTCCCGAAGGAGGACATCCATTATACGCTGAAATCCCATATGCTAGATGACATCTGCATGTCGATGGGCGGCAGAGTCGCCGAAAAGATCGTCTTTACGGACGTTTCCACCGGCGCGGTGCAGGACCTCAAGCAGGCGACGGAGCATGCGCGCAAGATGGTAGAGGAATACGGTATGTCCGACGCGGTCGGACCTGTGTTCCTGGGCGGCGATACCGAAGTCTTTATCGCAAAGGACTGGGGACATGCCAAGAACTATTCCGAAGCGCTGTCCGCAAAGATCGACGCCGAGATCCGCTCGATTCTTGAAGGACAATTCGAACGCGCGGAGAAGATCCTTACGGAGCACCGCGAAGGGCTTGACGCCTGCGCAAAGCTTCTTTTGAAATACGAGCGGGTCAACGGCGCGCAGTTCATTCGCGTGTTGAACGGCGAAGACATGGATACGGTCATGGCGCAGCCGGAGGAACAGGAACCGGAGGCGAAGGAAGCTTCCGACGAACAGGATCAGAAAGCATAAGAAACGATGGAAGAGAATCGCTTTGATCTGCATACGCACAGCTGCATTTCCGACGGCACCGCAACGCCGGCGGAAATCGTGCGCACCGCCGCGCGCGGAAAGATCAGGCTTCTTGCTCTCACCGATCACGACAACATTACCGGCGTCAGGGAAGCGCTCGAAACCGGCAAAGAATGCGGCGTTCCCGTGCTTCCCGCCGTAGAGATGGACAACGAATGGCGGCATGAGCTGCACATCATCGGACTGGACGTCGATCCGAACAACCCGACGCTCCTGCGCGCATTGGAAATCGCGCGGGAACGCCGTGAGCGGCGCAACCGGATTATTTATGCAAAGCTGAAGGAAGCGGGTTATGACGTTCAGCCGCTGGTCAACCGTCCGGAATCCGTCACGACCAAGCTGCATATCGCGCACGGTCTCATCAAGGGCGGTTACGCAAACGATGTGCGCGATGCGTTCGCGCGGTATCTGCGACCGGGAACCGTCGGATATTATACCGAGCAGCGGTTCACGCCGCAGCAGGTCATCGATATCATCCATATTGCGGACGGGCTTCCGATCCTTGCGCATCCGTGCCACATCCGCGATAACCCGCACGGACTGATCCGCGAGCTCTATGATCTCGGACTGATGGGACTCGAAGCCTATTATCCGACGTCGACACCGCGGCAGACCGAGATGTACGTCTCGATCGCACGGCAGTATCATATGATGGTGACCTGCGGCAGCGATTTTCACGGCGACAACCGTCCCGGCGTTCCGATCGGCTGTGCGTGGCGCAATGTTCCCGTATTGAACGAGACCTTCGAAACGCTCACAAGGCGAATGAATACCTGATCATGTGTCCCGGATCACACCGGGACTTTTGATTATGTTGCTGTATGACAACGCTTTTTTTCACTGAGGGCTTGCAAATGAAGCGGGAATCGGCTATAATACGATTGTTATAGACACAGATGGAGGATGCTATGAACGATCGTATTATTCGGCTTCGTGCCGAAATGGAACATGCGGGACTGGACGCCGTTCTTTTGAAATCCGTTACCGCGATCCGTTATTTTTCCGGATTTACCAGTGAAGACGCAAGCGTTCTGATCACAAAGAACCGCGCGGCGCTTCTGACCGACTTCCGCTACACCATTCAGGCAAAGGCGCAGTCCGGCGACTGCTGCGAGATCTTCGAGGTCTCGGGAGCGGCGCACCATGAAAAACTCAAAGAGATCATCGCTTCCGAAAATGTCGGGCGCATGGGCTTCGAAGAGGACTATGTGAGCTTCGCCGGCTATGAAGCGTTTTCGAAACTCGGCGCAGAGCTCGTCCCGTTTGCAAAGGAGCTTTCGCTGCTCCGCATTGTCAAAACCGCGGACGAGATCGAAAATCTCCAAAAGGCGCAGGCTATGGCGGATGAAGCGTTCATGGAGCTTTTAAAAGTCGTGAAACCCGGCATGACGGAACGCCGTGTTGCCGCAGAGCTCGAATACATCTGCGCAAAGCTCGGCAGCGAAGGGCCTTCGTTTGAGACGATCATCGGCTCCGGCCCGAACGGCGCAATGTGCCATGCGGTTCCGGGCGAAAGAAAACTGCAGGAGGGCGATCTTGTCGTCGTCGACTTCGGCTGTCTCTACAACGGCTACCATTCCGACATGACGCGTACCTTTGCAGTCGGCAAAGTCGATCCCTTCGCAGAGGAGATCTACAACATCGTTCTCGAGGCACAGACCCGCGCGCTCGACGCGCTGAAGCCCGGGATCACCGGCAGGGAACTCGATGCGATTGCGCGCGATTACATCACCGAAAAGGGCTATGGCGAATGCTTCGGTCACTCTTTGGGTCACGGGTTCGGTCTTCTCATTCACGAGGAGCCGCGTGCATCCGTTTCAGGCGACACGGTGTTCACCGAAGGCATGACGATCACGATCGAGCCCGGCATCTATATCGAAGACAAGTTCGGCGTCCGCATCGAGGACTGCTGCGTTGTCACGAAAGACGGCAAGCTGAACTTTGCACACGCAACAAAAGAACTGCAGCATATTTAACAAATCAAGGAAACTAATTGGGAGGACATACTTATGATTATGGCAGGCGATTTCCGCAAGGGCGTGACGGTTGAGATCGACGGTGTTGTCTGGTCGATTTCCGACTTCCAGCATGTAAAACCGGGCAAGGGCGCGGCGTTCGTTCGCACCAGGCTCAAGAACGTCATGACCGGCGCAGTGCTGGAGCGTACCTTCAGTCCTACGGACAAATACCCGCTGGCACACATTGAAACCAAGGACATGGAATACCTGTATTCCGACGGCGAGCTCTATTACTTCATGGACATCGAGACGTATGAGCAGATCCCGCTGAACTTCGAACAGGTTGAAGACGCGATCGACTTCATCAAAGAAAACGACCAGGTCAAGATGCGTTTCTATAAGGGCAACGCGTTCTCCGTCGAAGCGCCGAACTTTGTCGAACTCAAGGTCACCGAGACCGAGCCCGGCTTCAAGGGCGACACCGCGACCGGCACAACCAAACCTGCCGTTGTCGAGACCGGCTATCACATTGCGGTACCGCTGTTTGTCAATGAAGGCGATATCATCCGGATCGACACGAGAACCGGTGAATACATGTCCCGCGTATAATACATAATAACTATCATTCGGAGGTGCAGCATGAGCAGAATTTCTGAGAAGGTCGCATATCTGGACGGACTTATGGAAGGTCTCAACATCCACGAAGACAAGTACGCAAAGATCTTTACGGCGATTGTCGATACGCTCGACGTGATTGCGGAAGAAATGTCGGATCATGAGGACGCGCTTGCGGACCTTGACGACAGCGTGGATGAGATCTTTGAGAACCTCGACGAGTACGATGATTTTCTGTACGGCGACGAGGACGAAGATGAGGACGAAGAGGAGTTTGATGACGACGATTTCTTCGAGATCGTTTGCCCGAACTGCGGCGAAACCATCTATTTCGATCAGGACATGCTCGATTCACCGGACGGACTTATCTGTCCAAACTGCAACGAGCCGATCGAACTGCACATTCCGGAAAAGGATCCGGAGGAGTAAAATTCATCCACACAAAAGGAAGCCGATCGGCTTCCTTTTTTACGTTTCGAAACAATTCGTGAATAAATTTACACTCTATTCATAATCAGATGTCTCCGGAACGCCTGTAAAATCTTTACAAATGTGCATATTCGCTGTAAAATATTGAATCATACATGTTGTATATGCGTGAATGTACACGAATGAAGAGAGTATTCATATGACCGAAACCGCAAGAAAAATCTGTAAACGTCTGCATACCTACCTTCGCATGGGGACATACGACGGCACGGTGCATGCCGTCTATCCCGATGCGATTTACTGCAATACTTCGATCGGCATGATCTCGATCTTAAGCAATGCGCATTGTCTCACGCCGTTTTCCGCTATCGTTTCGTCCATCAAACCCTTTACGCGTTACGAGATCGATGAGGGAATGCACGTTCTGATGGGCAATGAGCGCATCGAGATCCCTGACTGTGAGCTTACCCTGGACCTTTCGCAGTCGACCGATTACGACCTTTCGCTCGACACGTTCAAAGCCGTGTTCCTGCCGAATGATTACGATATTCGTTTGAGGCATATCCTGCACATCGTGGAAACGAATGCAAAAGCTGACGATCTTAGCCCGCTTGTCGTCGACACGAAGCCGAACGAGTATTCCGAAACCCTAAAGCCGCTGCTTCCGAAGCTGCATGCGGCGTTCCGCGATCAGGATCCCAACGCCTGCTTTGAAGCGACGTCCAAGATCGCCGGGATAGGTGTGGGACTGATCCCGTCCGCAGACCGGCTTTTATGCGGCTATATCGCGGGCTACGCCGCGCTTTCCGTTGCGCTCGGCAGAAGCTTTAACCGCGTACTCGAAATGACCCGCGCGCTTGCAGGCGCAGCCGCTGCGCACACGACCGAGCTTTCCGGCGCGTTCCTGCTGCAGAGCGGGGAAGGACTCGTTTCCGAGGACTTATTTGTCCTTTTGCGCAATGTCCTGTCCGACGCGCCGTATTCGGTGCTTGTGTCCGCCGCAAACCGTATAGCGGCGCTGCCGTTGGGCGGCGGTGCGGACATGCTCGCAGGCGTATATCTGTCACTTTCCATGCTGTACGCCGAAAGCCCCATCAGCTGACTCAGACACTTCCGAACGGCGAAGAGCCGTTCGTTTCTTTTGGTTGCAATCTCTGTCGAAAATCGTTACAATCGTATCAAATCATCATGGAGGAGCACTATGGAACCGATCGGCATCAAAGATTTTCTGGATTACAAGTATCTGTCAAATGTGAAATACGCGCCGGACGGAAAGCGCGCGGCATTCGTCGTATCAAACTGCAATGAAACGGAAAACAGTTATGAAAGCCGTCTTTGGCTGTATGACGGCACGTTCAAACAGCTTACTGATCTCGGCAAGGAATCACGCTATATTTGGGAGGATGCGAACACGATTCTGTTTCCCGCCGTGCGGTCCGAAGACGAGAAGAAACGCGCCGAAAAGAAGGAGCAGTTCACAAGCTATTATCGGCTGAATCTTTCCGGCGGCGAAGCGCTGCATGCATTCACGCTGCCGTTTGCGGCGACATGGATCAAAAAACTTCCGAACGGCGCATATGCTGTACTCGGATCTATCGACGCCAACGAGTCGGATTATTATCTCATGGACCGCGAGGAACGTGAGAAGGTCGAAAAGCGATATGCCGACGATAAGGACTACGAAGTATTCGACGAGTTGCCATACTGGTCGAACGGCGAAGGGATCGTTAACAAAAAGCGTACGGCGCTGTTTTATGTGACCTTTGACGATGCGACGCAGAAGCTGACGGTGCAGCGCGTGACCGAGCCGTTCTTTACGATCGATACGATCGAAACGATCGGCGATTCGGTCTACTTCCTGGGCGACAGATACATCGAGCGGCGGGATCTTACGCATCCCTCGCTCTATGAAATGGACGGCAGGACCGGTTGGTATCGCAAACTCCGCACCTATGATGGACTGTATGTCGAACGCATCAAAGCAGTCGGCGATCGCCTCATCATGACGGCGACGGAAGGTAAGGACATCGGTCTCAACGAGAACAGCGATTTCTATCTGGTCGACCGCGAGACCGGTGAACTGACCGTGCTTCTTGAGAATACCGAAAGCCTTTGGAACTCGGTAGGTTCCGACGTCCGTCACGGCGGCGGAGAAAGCATGATCGGCGCGAACGACCGCCTGTATTACATCACTACGCGTTTTGAGAGCTCGCATTTGTACGCTTTGGATATGCAGGGCAACAACGTTCCCATCGTGACGGAAATCGGCTCTATTGACGCAATAGCGATCCATCCGGAGAACGATAAGGCGCTGTTTATCGCGCTCTACGAGGGCAGCTTACAGGAGCTTTATGCAAAGGATCTGAAAACGGGTGAGCTGAGGCAGCTTTCGCATTTCAACGATGAGGCGCTGAAGGGCAAGTACGTCGCCAAGTGCGAACCGGTCTCGCTGGAGAGCGAAGGACTGAAAATCGAAGGCTGGGTACTGAAGCCGAAGGATTACGATCCGAACAAGAAATATCCCGCGGTGTTCGATATCCACGGCGGTCCGAAAACCGTCTACGGCACGGTATTCTATCACGAAATGCAGGTATGGGCAGGGCTCGGTTATTTTGTGTTCTTCTGCAATCCCAAAGGCTCCGACGGCAGGGGAGACGCGTTTGCGGACATCATGGGTCATTACGGCGAGACGGATTATCAAAACCTGATGGACTTTGCGGAAGAGGTTTTGCGCCGCTATCCCGCAATCGACCCGAACCGCGTGTGCGAAACGGGCGGCAGTTACGGCGGCTTTATGACGAACTGGATCATCGGGCACACGGACCGATTCTGCGCCTGCGCGTCACAGCGCTCGATCTCGAACTGGCTGAGCTTTTTCGGCATTTCCGACATCGGTTATTATTTCGTCGGTGATCAGAACAAAGCGGATTTCTATACCGATCACGAGAAGCTTTGGGACCATTCTCCTTTGAAATACGCAAAGAACGTGAAGACGCCGACACTGTTCATCCATTCGGACGAAGACTATCGCTGTCCACTCGATCAGGGCTTGCAGATGTACGCCGC
>JAFOQN010000105.1 GCA_017393775.1 Clostridia bacterium | reverse complement strand
GGGAAGGCTTCAGAGCCGGAGGCTTCCCCTTGAGGGAAGCTGTCGATGGTACGCGCGGGAAGCGCGCGATCTTCCGCTGTAACGGAGCGCAGCGGAGTGGATCCGTCAGGTGACTGATGAGGTGTTGTTACGCTCTCGGTCTGCCGACGAGCCGGCCCTTGCTGATCGCGTAGACGTCGTCGATGACCATCTGGAACGTTGCGTTGCGCTTTTCCGCTTTCGCACGCTCTGCAATCTTGGCGCGGTGATACGCCTTGATCTCCTCGGTAAAAGGCAGGTTTCCCATTTCCAGAATGCGGATCGCGCCGGTGTTGTCGCGCGCGGGGAGCATCTTGCCCGCGTTGAAACGCGAGGGCGCGAACGGAATATCCAGTACGCCGCACAGCACCGCTTTGACACAGCCGTCCGCGATGTCGCCGTTGCCGAGTTCGAAGCACTTGTCGAGGATGCAGCGGGTCTCCATGCGGATCATTTCCTTTTCTTCTTCGAGGTTCGCAGCGGTGCAGACCTGGTCCGCCAGCATCGAAATGACCTGCTTGGTGCAGCGAAGTCCCTGCGCGTTTGCTTCCATTGTCGGAACGCCCGCCGCCTCGTGCGGGGTCTTGACGATGACCTTGGTAGCCTTTGAGAGCGCCGCCGTTGCGCTGCCCCAGCTGATGACGCCGAACGCCTTTGCTTCGTCCTGCGGGAAGCCGCCCATCCATTGATGGAACACGGTCGTGATGCAGACGTCCTTATGTCCGGCCTTTTCAACATATTCATTGGTAAGCTCTTCGAGCACGCGGATCGCCGCAACGTCCTGTACGAGGTTGCCGCACTGACCGTAGCCGACGGTGATGTTTTTCACGCCCTGCTCGGCGGCGAGCAGCGCTTCGATAATCGCGACTGCGTTCGAAATGCAGGCGGGAACGAGCGTGCCGGTCAAAGGACCGTACGGCTCGCGGTTGATGGAAACGCCCGCTTCCTCATAGATGCCGGTAAGCCTGTCGACATACTGCCAGTCCGCGATCGTCTTTTCCATCGGAACGTTCTTTGCGTAGGGCAGGTTATAGGAAATGCCGCCGCCCTCATAGCTTGTGAAGCCGCCCGCGTACGCGATCTCGGTAAGAAGACGCGCGTCCGGCGTGCCGTGACGTACCTGAATCGGTGTGTCCAGCGCGTTGATGAGCCGTCTGCAGCCCTGTACGCCGTGGTTGACCGCCGGGAAGCCGTTCAGCATGGAGCGACGTTCCTTCATGGATTCACGAATGCCGTTCTCTGCCTCCTGGTAGCGGTTCTGACGCGTGTAGCTGTCGATCGTGGTGGGCAGAAGGTCCGCTTCGCCCTTGTCCTGCAGGTAGGTCAAAAGCTCGATCTGCGCGTCGATGAGCGCAACGCCCGCACGCGGCTGGATCAGCGTGATGCCCTTATTCTTGGCATCAACGAGCTTCTTTGAAAAGACCTTGTGCTCCGGCAGCGCTTTGTGGAACGCGATCGCCTCTTTGAGATCGACTTCCGCGCCGGTCGGCCACTGCTTCAGAACTTCCTCGCGGATGCTGTTAAATTCATCATCCGGGATGCGCTTATTTTGTACCGTCATCTTTTACTAACTCCTCTTTTAAGATTGTGAGCGCCGCGTCGGGGTAATACTGGGAAAGAAGTCCCATTGCGGCGATGATATAGCTTCTGTCCACGAGCACGGTGCATTTCTTCGGCTTCAGGGAACCCGGGTCTTCCTCGTCAAAGAAGCCGTAGGACGCGATCCGTCCCGTGTGCTCTGTATGAATCAGCGACCCGCCTGTGACGATGAACTGATCCACGTTCAAAAGGTTTTTGCCGGTCTGGATAAGCTGAAGTCCTCCGAGACCGAAGATCTCGGAAAGACGTCCGGCGTGGCGCGTCATCGCGACCCGCACCGCCATGCTCGCAAGCGCTTCGTCCGCACGCTGCGACGCTTCATCGAACGGCAGCATATCGGTGTGCGTCGCGAACAGCTCGACGATGTCCGAAAGCTGTTCCTCGCGCATGTTTGCGATCTCGGCGGTCTTTTTGAGCCCCGCCGCTTCTACGATGCCCCTGATGCTGTATCGCATGCCGATGTCGCCCTCGACCGTGCGTTTGATGTATGGCTCGGGAATGCCGCGCAGCGCGGTTCTCGGATCATCCGGAAGTCCCTCCGCAACGGAGTACACGTCCGTCGTTGCGCCGCCGACGTCCACCGCCACGAGATCGCCGATGCCCTTCTGATTTTCGGTGCCCTCGGCTAAAAGCCTGATCGCTTCCATGACCGCGCTCGGCGTGGGCATCATGATCCCGTTCAGAAGCTCCGTGGCTTTACTGAGCCCCTTTGCCTGGATGATGCGGTTTAAAAAGACCTCGCGGATCTCCTTCTGCACCGGCTCGGTGTTCAGCACGTTGAACGAGGGCATGACGTTTTCCGTGATATGCACCTCGCGCCCTTCGAGAATCTTTGCGCAGGTGCGCGCCGCGTTGCGGTTGCCTGCCAGGATCACGGGGTAGTCTCCGCCGATCTCCGCGATCACCTTTGCGTTATGGATGATCGTTTCGGTATTGCCGCCGTCCGTGCCGCCGACGAGCAGGAAAATGTCCGGGTTCAGCTCCCGGATCTCGTCCGCATCGTCCTCGTTGAGCTTAAAGGAATAGGTTTTCAGAACCTTTGCGCCTGCGCCCAAAGACGCGGTCTTTGCCGCTTCCGCGGTAAGCTCCGGCACAAGCCCGCTCGCGAGCATGCGAAGTCCGCCCGCCGCGCTCGAACAGGCGTAGCGCGCACAAAAATCGAGCTTGCCCGTCTTTGCTTCAAGCTTTTGAAGCGCGTCGGCAAGCCCGTTGTTGATGTCGGTCTCTACGGTGGTATAGGAATTTGCGGTACCCAAAAGCCGCGGGGCGTCAACGTCCACCGCGGTCACCTTGGTATAGGTGCTGCCGAAATCGATCAAAAGAACAGGTTTCATTGCGTCAGCTCCCGAACGTCAGTCCTCCACATGCAGGTCCTGTTTGAGATACGCAATGTCCACCTCGGGAGCGGTTCCCGGCGGGAAGGAACGGTCGAAGCCCATTGCCTTGAAGCGCTTTTCGACCTCTTCAAACGGCTGTTTGCCGATGACGATGTTGCCGCCGACGTACAGCAGGATGTGTTCGAGACCCGCTTCGTCGCACTTTTC
>JAFOQN010000104.1 GCA_017393775.1 Clostridia bacterium | reverse complement strand
GCGCTGCTTCCGAAGCGTCCGTTCGATTCGCATAAAGGTATGAACGGACATGCGCTTTTGTGCGTCGGTTCTGTGACATATCCCGGCGCGGCACTGCTTTCGGCGCGTGCGGCGCTGCGCGGCGGCGCGGGACTTCTGACCGTGTGCACGCCCGATCCGGTACGTCCGTTTTTCGCGGCGTTGCCGGAAGCGATCACAGCGCCGACCGGTACGGACGACTGGTGCGAAACGGCGGCAAAGACGGCAAAAGCCCTGATGGCAGGAAAGCAGGCAATCGGAATCGGGAGCGGCGCGGGGAAAGGCAGTCTTCTTTCGGTGATCGAAGCGGCGCTTGATACCGGCACAAAGCTTGTACTTGACGCGGACGCATTGAATCAGATGGCGGCGGACCGATCCCTTCTCGGACGGCTGCATGAAAACGTCGTGCTGACGCCGCATGCAGGCGAGATGGCAAGGCTGCTCAATACGACGGTGTCCGATGTGCTTTCCGATCCGCTCGGCGCAGTGAAGCACTTTCCGTGCACCACGCTGTTAAAAGGCGCAACGACATTGGTGTACGCAAACGGAAAAACGGCGTTCCTCACGTTCGGAAATCCGGGACTCAGTAAGGGCGGCAGCGGCGACGTGCTGACGGGACTCATCACGGCGCTTCTTGCGCAGGGACTTTCGCCGTTCGACGCGGCGCGTGCAGGCGCGTATCTTTTGGGAACCGGCGCGGACCGTGCAATGACACTATTGGGAGAACGCGCATTGCTTGCAAGCGATGTGATCGATATGGTACAATATTGATATGGAAGAAAAAAGGATTCACGGAAATGTTGCGGGCATCCGCGACACCATTTTAAATGAAATGCAGACGCTCTACGACGAGACACAGCCGAGCGGCGTGTTTGCGTCAAAAGAGCTTCTTTGTAAGCTTGCGGATTTCACCGAACGGATCGGGCGTGAAATCTCGGTCTACCTGTCGCGCAGCGGCGCGGTGAAGGACGTCTCGATCGGAGACGCCACAACAGTCTCCATGCCGGACATGCGCCTCGTGCGCAATGCGGACCGGCTCGCGGGCGTCAGGTGCATCCATACGCATCCGAACGGCAGCGGCTATCTTTCCGACGTCGACCTCGGCACGCTTAATTCCATGCGTCTTGACGCGATGGCGGCGGTCGGCGTCAGAGAAGGCCGACCGACCTCGGTCTATGTCGCGTTTGTCGGCGAAATGGAGGGCGAGGAGCGAAAACCTGTCATATATGGACCGATGCGTGCGGACCGCCTGCCGCAGGATGCGCTTTTAGACGCGCTGATCGAAGCGGACAACCGGCTCAAGGCCCCGGCGTACGCGGTCACGCAGGCGGAGCCGGAACGCGCGGTGCTGGTCGGCATCGACGGTGAAGACGGCTACGACACGCTCGAAGAACTCAAAGCGCTTGCGGACACCGCAGGCGTCAACGTGGTGCACATCGAACGGCAGCGCAAGCGCCCGGTCGACAACGGCACCTATATCGGATCAGGCAAGGCGGACGAGCTGCGGCTCATCGGCAGCGCGACGGAGGCGGACGTCTTTATCTTCGACGACGAGCTGTCCGCGATCCAGATCCGCAACCTTGAGAGCATCCTGGGCACACCGGTCATCGATAGGACGATGCTGATCCTCGATATCTTTGCAACGCGCGCAACCACGCGGGAAGGCAAGCTGCAGGTCGAGCTATCTCAGCTCAAATACCGTTTGCCGCGGCTTTTGGGCGTCGGCGTCGCCATGTCCCGACAGGGGGCGTCCGGCGTCGGCATGCGCGGTCCCGGCGAGAAGAAGCTGGAGATCGACCGCCGTCGCATCCGCAGGCGCATCTATGAACTCGAACAGGAGCTGAAAGAAGTCGAAAAACAGCGGAGCGTGCGGCGATCCGTGCGCAAAAAAAGCGAAACACCGATCGTCGCTCTTGTCGGATACACGAACGCGGGGAAGAGCACGCTTTTAAACGTGCTTTCGGACAGCAGCGTGCTTGCTGAGGACAAGCTGTTTGCAACGCTCGATCCCGTCGTGCGTAGCATTACGCTGCCGAACGGTACACCGTGCCTGCTTTCCGACACGGTTGGGTTCATCAACAAGCTCCCGCACGATCTGGTTCAGGCGTTCCGTTCCACGCTCGAAGAGGTACGCGATGCCGATCTGATTCTGCATATCGTCGATGCGGGCTGTCCGTATTACGACGTGCAGATGCGTGTGACGCAGCAGGTGCTGGACAGCCTCGGTGCGGGCAATACGCCGTGCATCGAGGTTTACAACAAATGCGATTTGCCGGAAGCGATCCCTTCAAAGCGTGAAAAAGCCGTCGCGATCAGCGCTAAGACCGGTATGGGAATTGAAACGCTTCTGGAACGGATCGAAGCGGAGCTGAACCGCACACAGCGGCGCATCAAGCTTGTCATTCCGTACGATCGTTATGAAGCGATCCGCGTGCTGCATGAGATCGGCACCGTGCTCTCCGAGTCGCATGAAGCGGACGGCACGCACATCACGGCAATGCTCGAAGAGAGCAAGCTGTACCGTCTGAAAAACGTGCTGGACGGAAAGACGGAGGGATAAAACGGCGATATTCGGGATTTGTTTACAATCGTCTTACATTTATTTTGCTTCTTCGGCATCTGTCCGGCTTTTCAAACGATGCGATCCGTGATATACTGTATTCGTAGGAGTATGAAATGAGGCGCATTATTTCGGTCTTTTTCGCGGCGATCCTGCTGCTTGCGCTGCTTCCGCATGCGGCGATCGGCGAAGAGACGCAATCACATACGATCGATGCGGACCGTGTTCTGATCTATAACCCGTTGGTGTACGATACGGAGAACAGCGCGCTGTTTTCCGGTACGATCGCAAAACAGCAGGCGGACGAAGATCCGACGGGCGACCCGTCGTTTACGCCGGGCATGCACAAAACCGGCAAAGACACGACGCTCGGATATAAAGACACCGATACGCAGGATTTCTGGGTCTGCACGGACCTTGTCACCTACCGCTACGACAAGTGCACGTTCCGCATTGCCGCGGAAGGCGAGCACTGCCGCATCTGGACGATGGCGGAAGCGGATCTTGTATTTACGGAAGAGCAGACCGCCGCCATGCTGGAACAGTTCGAATCGGTCATCTATCCGAGCGATACCGCGTACTTCGGTGGTTTTCGCAACCTTGGCGGCGACGGAAAACTGGAGATTCTGACCTACGCAATGAACAGTACTTCGGTCTGCGGTTTCTTCGATTCCTACGATCTTTATACGCGGGAAGAAATCGCCGTGATCGATCCGGACGACGCGGACAGCTACAACTGTCTGCCGATCATCAATGTCAATACGCGCATGGCGAATCGGGAAAGCGTCGTTTACGGCACGCTTGCGCATGAGTTTCAGCACCTGATTCTTCGAAGCGCGGTGCTGGCGTCGCCTGCAAATGCGGATCTGCTCGGACACGAAAAGACGGTCGGCATCTGGTTGAACGAGGGCTTTTCGATGGCGGCGGAGGAGCTGTGTTATCCGGGCTCGGTTGCGGAACAGGGCTATGTGGATGCATACGGACGCTCCGAAAAGATCCGGCTCGGTATGAGCTATCGGCACTTTGATTCGACATCTTCGGACGTCGGCGCTTACGGACAGTCGTTCCTGTTTACCGAATATTTGCGCAGGCAGTTCGGCGACGGCGTGTTTCATGAGATCCTCGCATACTGGCTCGGCGCGGAAAGTCTGACGGAGCTCAGCGAAGCGCAGGCGATCCGTGCGCAGATGACCGATGATCAGATCGGATCGCTTGAGTCGCTGTATCCGTACAGCGAAACGGTCGAAGAAAAGCTTGGCACAGACGAGGTCCTGCTTTCGAAACTAGCACTTGCGTTCCGGATCGCGATGCTTGTGCGCGAAGAGAACGGATGGCATGCGATCGGGACGACGGAAGCGGAGATACCGGCATATACCGGATCGGGGCGCAGCATCGAAGGCGGCGGCGCGCTGCTGATCGAATGTAACGGCAGCTTTACAGTACCCGCCGACGCGGACAGCGGACTCTTATTTGTCGGGATCGCGGACGGCGCGGTCTCGGAGATCTATACGGTGCCGGAGCCGGAGGAAGGCTTTTATGCGATTGCTGCTGAGTTTCAGGGGAAGTGGCTTGCAGTTTCCGCAAAGCCTGCCGAAGGCCGGATTTTGGAAGCCGTTCCCGTTTTTCCGAGTGCGGACGGCACCATCGACGCCGCCAATGCGAACGGTGCGATCTTCCGTGCGGTGCGTACGGAGGACGGGTTCCGGTTCGAGTGCCGCAATTCGAGCGGGACATATTGCTTGAGCCGAACCGCGGAAACCGGTCAAACATTGTCTGTTTCGGAAGAAGACGGCATATTCCGCTGGACACATTTTGCGAACGGGGCGGACCGCCTGCAGGCGGACGGGGTCTACGGACGCGCGATCCTTTACGGCGGTTATCAGCACGGTTTCGGGTACTTTGCGCCGGGGTTCTTTGAAAACGCGTCCTTTGCAAAGCCGCGGCTTTTGCGCGTGACCATCATGCGGGGCGACGCAAACCTTGACGGAAAACTGACGGCGGGCGATGCGGCGCTCGTACTGAGGACGGTCGTCGGGCTGTCCTACATGGACGACCCGATGTGCGCCGCAGGAGATGCAGACGGCGACGGAGAGATCACGGCGGCGGATGCCGCGAAGATCCTGCGTCTCGTGGTACAATTGGAATTTTGATCGGAGGATCGGATATGCGATCTCAACCTTGGAAAAGAATCATAGCAGGACTGTTGGCGCTTTGTTTTGTTATCCCGTTTGCGGGGTGCAATACGGAGTCTGCCGATACATCAAAGGGAATTGTGATCAGCGAGGTCGTTTCCAGCAACGGCGACAGCTTTGAGCACGAATTCTACGGCTCGCCGGACTGGATCGAGCTGCACAATGAATCGGATCATCCGATCGACCTTTCACTGTGGAGCATCACGGACAACGTGAGAAACGCCGAAAAAGCGTTCACACTGCCGGAGATCGTTCTTCCGGCGGACGGGTATCTGCTGCTGCTTGCCACAAAACAGGAAAAGACCGACACGTTTACCTGGGACGGCAAAAGCCCCATCTGTCTCGGATTTTCCCTGAAAGCGGCGGGGGAGGACCTTGTGCTGATCAATGAAAACCTGCAGACGGTATACGAGCTTGCGGTTCCCAAGCTGAATCGCGATATCTCCTATGCGCGCCGCGAAAACGGGACCTATGGCTACTGCGACGCACCGACCCCGGGGAAAGCAAACACGACGAACATCACCGATACGCAGCCGGAGCCGAAGGAGCCGGAAACGCCGGAGCCGGTGAAAGGCGTTGAGATCAGCGAGGTCTCCTCGCGCAACTCGCTTCTTTCCTGTGAGGGCTGCCTAAAGTGTGACTGGATCGAGCTGTTTAACAGTACAAACGCAGATATTCCTCTGGATGGCTTTACGCTGTGCGACAAGCCGAGCGATTACGACGATGCGAACCTTTCGGGGATCCTGCCTGCGAACGGGTATCTGATCGTTTACTGCTGCGAAAAGGACTGTGAAACAAAGGACCGGCACGTTTGCATCGATCTGGGCATCAGCAGAAACGGCGAAACGCTGATGCTGTTTGATCCGAACGGGTTCGAGATCGGCTCGGTCGACGTGCCGGAGATGCCGTATAAGGACGTGACGTACGCAAGACGCGCCGACGGCACGTTCGGTTATTGCGAAACGCCGACGCCCGGAGCGGCGAACACGGCGGATATTACGGACGAACCGCCGTATCGTCCGGATGAAACGCCGCTTCCGCAGAAGAACGATTCGAATGCCGAAGCCGTCGATCCCACCGAGAACGCAACGCGTCCGACGGGACTCCGCATCAGCGAGGCGCTTGCCAACAACGCATACAGCATCACGGACAGCACGGGCGAACGCACGGACTGGGTTGAACTGTTCAATACGACCGATCAGCCGATCATGCTTTCCGGCTGGTATCTTTCGGACAATCCGAGAAACCTGATGAAATGGGCGCTGCCGGAGAATACGGCGATCAACAGCAGGTCTTATCTTGTCATCTTCCTGTCCGGCAAGACGGACATCACGGGCGAAATGCATGCAAGCTTCTCGCTCGGCACAGGCGAGACACTGTATCTTTACAATTCCGAGACCGGCGAGCTTGACTGGATCACGGTTCCGGAGCTTCCCGACAATGTTTCGGTCGGGCTCAATGACAGCAACGAGCAGGTCTATTATCGCTACCCGACGCCGGGCGAGCCGAACGGACATGCGGAAAAGACGGCGGAGGCGATCGGTTTTTTTCCATCTGACGGCGTATACATCTCCGAGGTATGCGCCATTCACGATCGGGGAAGCGGCGAGAAGGACTGGATCGAACTGTATAACGGCGGAGAACGGACGGTATCGCTCGACGGCTGGTATCTGAGCGATTCGCTGAAAGACCTTACAAAATATCGCATCACGTCGCTCTCGGTTGAAGGGCACGGCTATGCTGTCCTCAATGCGACCGGCTCGTATGCGGATTATGAAAACGGGGATGCAAACTTCAGCATCAGCCCGACAGGCGAGACGCTGTACCTTTCCGACACCGGCGGCACCGTACGCGACGCGTTTCAGACCGGCGTACAGCGCAAGGGTATGTCGAGCGGACG
>JAFOQN010000103.1 GCA_017393775.1 Clostridia bacterium | reverse complement strand
TGAAGTCTTATATGGCAAAGGGCGAAACCGTAGAGCGCAGCTGGTATGTCGTGGATGCGACGGACATGGTCCTTGGCCGTCTGTCCAGCCAGGTCGCTGCGATCCTTCGCGGTAAGCATAAGCCCATCTTTACGCCTCACGTTGATTGCGGTGATCATGTGATCGTCATCAATGCTGAGAAAGTCCGTCTGACCGGCAGAAAGCTCGATCAGAAGACCTATATCCACCACACCGGTTTCCCGGGCGGAATCAAGGAAGTCAAGTATCGCACCCTGCTTGAGCAGAAGCCGGAGTTTGCGGTTTACGAATCCATCCGCCGCATGATGCCGAAAGGCCCGCTGGGCGACAAGATGCTGAAGAAGCTTCGCGTCTATGCAGGTCCGAACCACAACCACGAAGCACAGCAGCCTGAGATGCTGGAGCTTAAGTAATCGGAAAGGAGAAAGACTATGGCAAAGATCGCTTACATCGGCACCGGCAGACGCAAGAAATCCGTCGCGCGCGTTCGTCTTCTCCCCGGCACCGGCAACATCACGATCAACAAGCGTGACATCGACGAGTATTTCGGTCTCGAAACCCTCAAGATGATCGTCCGTGCGCCCTTGGTTCTCACGAACCTTTCCGAAAAATACGACGTGAACGTCAACGTCTACGGCGGCGGCACGACCGGCCAGGCGGGCGCGATTCGTCACGGCATTTCCCGTGCGCTGCTCTCCGTTGATCCGGAACTCCGCGGTACGCTGAAGAAAGCGGGATTCCTTACCCGCGATCCGAGAATGAAGGAACGCAAAAAGTACGGTCTGCATGCAGCCCGTCGTGCGCCTCAGTTCTCCAAGAGATAATCGTCTCAAACAAAAAGCCCTGTGCACTTGCACGGGGCTTTATTCTGTTCATGCCTCATTTTCCAGAAACGGATATTTCTTTTTGAGGAAATACCGATAATCCGGCGCGTCGGCGGCGTTTCGGTACTCGTCGAACGTCGTTTTGCGAATCCAATCCAGCTTGCGAGGGGACAGTTCTTCGTAGCGGGTAATGACGATCTTTCCTTCGCGCTCGGCTTTCAGCAGCGCCTCCAATGCATCCGGAACAAACTCGCACGCAGCGACCGGCTGAGGCGTTTCGGCATAGAAGCAGTTGCAGATCTTTTCGAACGGGATCACGGAATCGCTGGACTCGACTGTGTAGATATAGCCCGGCACCCCTGCATACGTATCCGTAAGCGCGTTCTCGTAGTATTCCGAGAAGTGCAGAAGCCCGTCTTTGGTAAAGCCGTACGTCGCCCACTTCTGCCATTTGCCGGTGTGAACAAAGCCGTCCCTGCGGCATGTCTTTTCAACGGCATTGGAAAGATATACCAATACGTTCTCCCGTTTGTCCGAGAAGTAGATGCGCGGGACGCCCTCGTTGGAAGTGCGCGGTTCAAGCGTTTCGATCTCCGGCGTTTGCGATGCGTGAAAAAGCATACAGATTGCTCCTTTCGGTTCTCCCTGTATCATAACAGGTTTCGGTGGGAAAGGGAAGTCTTGAAATGAATCCGCGAATATGATAATATAATATCTGTAAAAATCTGTGCGGAGGCGAGGACATGCAGATCCTGATCAAGAACGGAACGGTCGTACGGTCGACGGGGAGAAGAAAAGCGGATGTGCTCATAAAGGACGGCAAGATCCAAAGGATCGCGCCGGAGATCGAAGCAAATGCGGATCGCGTGATCGACGCGGCGGGCTGTTATCTCTTTGCGGGATTTATCGACACGCACACGCACTTCGACCTTGATCTCGGCGTGACGGTCACGGCGGACGATTTCGAAAGCGGAACAAAAGCCGCGGTCGTCGGCGGCACCACCACGGTGCTCGATTTTGCGACGCAGGATCACGGCATGACGATGCATGACGCGCTCGATCTCTGGCACAAAAAAGCGGAGAAGAGCAGCTGTAATTACGGCTTCCATATGGCGGTGTCCGAATGGAACGACGCGCGCAAAGCCGAGGTCGACGACATGTTCCGCGCAGGCATTTCGTCCTTCAAGATGTACATGGTCTACGACGCGATGAAGGTCACCGACGGGCAGATCTACGACGCGCAGAAGTTCATCGGCGAACGCGGCGGCGTGATCGGCGTGCATTGCGAAAACTACGATCTTCTGCAGGCGCGCATCACGGAGGAGAAGGCAAAGGGACACATGGACCCGACCGCGCATCCGGTCACACGTCCGCAGGCGGTCGAGGCCGAGGGCGTTGCACGGCTGATGCGCATTGCGGAGCTAAGTGGCTATCCTGCGTGGGTGGTGCATCTTTCGACCGCGGACGGATTAGCTGAGGTCCGCGCGGCGCGGAAGCGCGGCGTCGAGGTCTATGCCGAGACCTGTCCGCAGTATTTCACGCTCGATGTTGCGCGCTATGCCGATCCGGACGGCGCGAAGTTTGTGATGTCGCCGCCGCTTCGCGAAGCGAAAGATCGCGCGGCGATCCTTGACGGCATGAAAAAGAAGGATATTGACTTTATCGGCACCGACCACTGCTCGTTCACGATGGCGCAGAAGGCGATGGGAAAGGATGATTTTACAAAGATTCCGAACGGCGGCGCGGGTGTGCAGAACCGCGCGGAGCTTGTCTACAGCTTCGCGGTGGAGACCGGCGCGATCACTTTGGAACAGATGGCACTTCTGATGAGCGAACGGGCGGCAAGGCTGTTCGGCATGTATCCGCAAAAAGGCGTGCTGAAAGAGGGCAGCGACGCCGATCTCGTGATTTTCGACCCGAACGCGCCGCATACGATCTCGTGGAAAACGAACCTGCATGCCTGCGACAATTCGCCGTATGAAGGGATCAAAGTTTCGGGACGTACGCGCGACGTGCTCTTAAACGGCGAGCCCGTTGTGGAAAACGGGGAGCTCATCAAACCGCATTGCGGAAGGTACGTCTTCCGGAAACCGTGTGAAAGGTACAGAAAATGAAGATCGCATTGGTGTTGACAGCTGCCGGCAGCAGCAAGCGCTTCGGCAGTGACAAGCTTGCATATCCGATCGACGGAAAGCCGATGCTCCTGCACGCACTGGAGCTCTACGACCGGCTTTCTGACCGGTTTGTTTCGCGTACCGTTGTATTGCGAACCGGCGCGGAGGAACGCCGCATGGTCGCGGAACGCATGGAGTACCGTGTTGCGGAGAATCCGGATGCCGAACGCGGGATCGCGTCGAGCGTCATCATCGGCACGGAGGACGCGTTAAAAAGCGATCCGGACGGGATTCTGTATGCGGTGGGGGATCAGCCCCGCGTGACGGAAAAGACCGTTAACGCGCTGATAGACGCGTTTACAGAGGATCCGACGCGCATCGTGGCGCCGGTCGCAAACGGCAGACGCGGCAATCCCGTGCTGTTCCCGAAGGATCTCTTTCCGGAGCTTCTGTCGATCTCGGGCGACGTCGGCGGCAGTCAGGTGATCGCAAGGCACCGCGGACGGCTCGCAACGATCGAGGTGCCCCTGAAGGAACTCGACGACATCGATACGCGCGGCAGGGAAGAACCGCGTTATACCGTTCTGCACGGCAACATTCTGACCGTGCCGGAGCTCGGCAAGCTCGAAACGGTAAAGGACGGTTACATCGTGCTGAATGCCGACGGTGTGATCGAGGGCGTGTTCGAAACGCTGCCGGAGCGGTTCAAATCGGGACAGCTTGCGGATTACGGCGACGCGCTGATCCTGCAGTCGTTCTGTGACATGCACCTGCACGCACCGCAGTATCCGATGCTCGGCATGGGCATGGATCTGCCGCTCCTCGACTGGCTCAACACCTACACATTCCGCACGGAGGCAAGGTTTGCCGATCTCGATTACGCGCGGATGCACGATCGCTCGCTTGCTGAGCATCTGGTGAGTTACGGCACAACGCGCGTGTGCATGTTCTCCTCGCTCCATACGGACGCGACGCTGGTGCTGATGGAGGAGCTCGAACGCGCGGGTATCTCGGGCTTTGTCGGCAAGGTCAACATGGACCGCAACAGTCCGGATTACTATTGCGAGACGTCGGAGGAAAGCAAGCGCGAAACGCTGCGCTGGCTCGACGCCTGCGACAGGTTTTCACGCATCCGGCCGATCATTACCCCGCGGTTCACGCCTTCCTGCTCGGACGAGCTGATGGAATGGCTCGGCAGAATTGCCGGCGAGCGGAACCTGCCGGTGCAGTCGCATCTTTCCGAAAACACGAGCGAGATCGCGCTGGTCCGTTCGCTGCATCCGGACTGCGCGCAGTATTGGGAAACCTACGCAAAATACGGGCTATGGAAGCCGGGCACGCTGATGGCGCACTGCGTGCACAGCGACGAACGCGAGCGCGAAGCGATCAAAGCGCACGGCGTGACGGTCGTGCACTGCGCCGATTCAAACACGAATATCGCGAGCGGCGTCGCGCCGATCCGGACGATGCTCGACGAGGGGATCAATGTGGTTCTGGGCAGCGATATCGCGGGCGGCGCGCATCTTTCGATGCTGAACGTGATCCAGATGTCGATCCGCGTTTCCAAGATCAAGCGGATCGAAAGCGGCTGGACACAGCCGTTCCTCTCCGTTGCAGAAGGGTTCTACCTCGGCACAACCGCCGGCGCGCTGTATTTCGGCGCAAAGCCGGGATTCCAAAAGGGCGACAAGCTGCACGCCGTGGTCATCGACGACCGCGAATACCCGGATACGGAACGGCTGACGCTCAAAGAACGGTTCGACCGTGCGGTCTATATCGCCGAACCGAAGGACATCGTTGCAGTTTACGGCGAAGGCAGGCGTTTAAAATAACGCATGAAACAAGACAGAAATCACATCCTATCCGAAAAGGACGGGATGTGATTTTTTATGTGGACCGCAAGGATCCTTCTGTTGACGATGCTTATTCTGACCGGCGGCGGATGGTTCGATCTGCTGCTGTTTAAACGTGAGAAGATCGCGCTTTTGTGTGCTTTGCCGATCGTGTTCGGATTGAGCTTGCTGCCGACAATTCGTATGCCCACCGTGCGGCTGTGCTTTGCACCGTGCGCCTTTGCGCTCATTATTGCGCTGCTTTGTCCGACGGATCAGCCGCTGCGCGCGCTGCTTGCCGCGCTGTTCGGCGGGTTTCTCGGCTGGAAGCTTTGCGACTCGCTGCCGCTGTTCTTCGAGCAGGGGCTGTTGATTGCAGCGCCGACGCTGCTTTTAAGCCTCCTTTTTTGCCGCGAAGCAAACGCAAGGGCGCTTGCGATCGCCGCGGCGCCCTTTGTGATGCTGTTCTTTCAGATGGTCGGGGATTATACGCTGTTCCGAAGCGCGGTTTTGGAGCTCGGAACCGGCGACGCGCTCACGGCGCAGTCAGCGGGACTGTTTCTGCTTTTGCTTTG
>JAFOQN010000102.1 GCA_017393775.1 Clostridia bacterium | reverse complement strand
GCCTGTCCCTGTGCGCCGCCGCTGGGCTGGTGGATCATGATCTCGCTGTTCGGCAAAGCTTTCCGCTTGCCCTTTGCGCCGGCCGCAAGCAGGAACGCGCCCATACTTGCCGCAAGCCCGACACAGATCGTGCTGCATTCGCACTTCAGATACTGCATCGTGTCATAGATCGCGAGCCCCGCGCTGACAGAACCGCCCGGGCTGTTGATATAGAGGAAAATATCCTTGTCCGGATCCTCTGCTTCCAGAAACAGCATCTGCGCGATGACGAGATTTGCGGTGTCGTCGTCGATCGGGCCGCCGAGGAAGATGATGCGATCCTTTAAAAGCCGCGACCAGATGTCATAGGAGCGCTCGCCGTGGCCGGACTGTTCGACCACCATCGGTATCAGATTCATTTGAGATACCTCCTTCATGATCTCGGTCAGTCCAATATTATGACTGACCGGTTATTCACAGCATCCGCCTTTCATCCTTCGGATGATCCGGGCAGCGGATGCTGCAGGGTGTAAAATCCGCCGCGCATGCCGCCGGATTTTACGGATTTGTGTTTTGCCGTTATTCGGCTGCCTTTTCCGGCTCGGTTTCGACCGCTGCGTCGGAAATCAGCTTGACGGTCTTGTCGACCACGATGCGATCTGCAAAGTATTCGCGATCCGCGTCGGTAAGCTGCGCCTTGAAGGTCTCAACGTCCGTGTTGCCGTTCTCTGCGTACTTCTTGATCTCCTCTTCAATCTCCTCGTCGGTCGCGGTCACGTTCTCCGCTTTCGAAACCGCCTCGACCACGAGCTGCATCTTGACGCGCGCTTCCGCTTCGGTGCGGTAGGTCTCGCGCATCTTGTCCTCGGTCGTGTTGAGGTAGCCGAGGTAGGTGTTCCAATCGAGACCGCTGCCCGCAAGACGGTACTTGATGTCCTGCATCATGTACTCGACCTGACGTTCGATCATGCAGTCCGGAATGTCCACGGTCGCGTTGTCGCACGCGCCCTTCAGCGCGATGTTCTCGCGCATGTTGTCCAGGCTCTGCTTCTTTTCCTCGAGCATTTTGGCCTTTTTGTCCGCCTTCCATGCATCGACGGTCTCAAACTCGGAAATGTCGCCGATGAACTCGTCGTCGATTTCCGGAAGCTCCTTCTTCTGAACCGCCTTCACCGTGCAGGCAAACACCGCCGCCTTACCCGCGAGGTGCTCCGCATGGTATTCGGTCGGGAACGTCACGTTGACGTCGCGCGATTCGCCCGCGCTTACGCCTACAAGCTGATCTTCAAAGCCAGGGATGAATGTGTTGCTGCCGAGAACCAGCGTCTGATCCTCCGCCGTGCCGCCGTCGAACTTCTCGCCGTCCACGGAACCCGAATAGTCGAGCAGAACGCGATCGCCGCTCTCTGCCGGACGGTCGACGTCCACAAAGCGCGCCTGATGCTCGCGCTCCGCTTCGAGTGCGTTCTGAACATCCTCGTCGCTTACAGTATAGTCCGCCTTCGGCACCGCAATACCTTTGTATTCGCCGAGCGTGACTTCAGGCTTCAAGGTGACCTCCGCCACATAGGTGACGCCTTCGTCCTCGCCGATCGAAAGGATATCCACGTCGGGACGGTCGACCACAAACAGGTCATGCTCCTTCACCGCCGCGTCGTACGGCTCACCCCAGCAGAGCTCGAACGCATCCTCAAAGAAAACGCCTGCGCCGTAATAGGTCTCGATGACCTTGCGCGGAGCTTTGCCCTTGCGGAAGCCCTGAACCGGATAGCGGCCCGCCGTCTTTTTGTACGCATCGTTCAACGCTTTCTTAAAGGTTTCCGCGTCGACCGTGATCGTGAGTTTTCCCTTGTTCCCCTCAAGTTTTTCAAATTGTGCCATGTTCCTTACTCCTTATCTATTTCCTTGCACGCCGAAACAATCGGCATTCTTCGCCGGATTGTGGTATCATACCACAAGCCCCCGGCTTTTGCAAGCGCCGAAGCTGTTTTTCACGCTCATGTTGCAAAAAGTTTGCAATGCGCCGTCCGATCGTGCCTGCGCATCGTCTTGACCCGCCCCGCGATCTGTGTTAAGATAGAGTGATTCAGAATGGGCAATTGAGGATGAGAGCTTTATGGAACGGTATTGTCTGATTGCAAACCGCACGTCCGGCAGCGGAAGCGCCGGCGCGTACATCGACCGGGTGAAGGATCTGCTTGTGGCGCGCGGCGTCGATTTCGAGATCCGCGAAACACAGCACCCGGGTCACGCAACGGAACTCAGTAAAGCCGCGGTCGACGAGGGCTTCGACGTGATCGTTTCCGTCGGCGGCGACGGCACGCTGCGGGAGACTGCGCTTTCCGTGGTGCATACCGACCGGATCCTGGGACTTCTGCCCTGCGGCACCGGCAACGACTATGCGCGCGCGCTTCATATTCCGACCGACATGGAAGCCGCACTCGACATTCTCTTAAACGGTGAAAACAAGGTCGTCGATGCCGGGCAGGCGAACGATCAGATCTTTTTCAATATCGCGGGCTTCGGCTTCGATGTGGACGTACTGGACTACACCGAAGAATTCAAGCCGAAGTGCAAAAACGGCGAGACCGCGTACCGGCTCGGCTGTCTCAAAGCAGTGCTCGGGCTGAAGCTGCGCAAGTCGACGCTGACGTTCCCGGACGGCACGATCGAGCGAAACGTGCTCATGGCGGCAGCGGGCGTCGGCACGCATTTCGGCGGCGGTATGAACGTGCTGCCCGAATCCGACATGTCCGACGGACTTCTGGACGTCTGCATTGCGCACGACGTCAGCCGGCTGAAGCTTTTAAGCCTTCTTCCGAAATTCATCAAGGGCAGGCATCTCGGCATGCCCGTCATCACCTACCGGAAAACGACCGAGGTCTCGGTCGTGTGCGATCCTCCCTCACGCATCGAGGTCGACGGCGAACGCATGGACGGCACGCCGGTGACCTTCCGCGTGCTGCCGGGCGCGCTGAACGTCCGCGCGCCGAAAACCAACTGACACGGAGATTCTTGCATGAGCAGCATCGGCGAACGCATTCGCGAATACATACGGGAAAGTGCGGACCGCAAGCTGACGGTAGGCCGGATGGCCGTATCGCGGCTCGCGTTCTTCGGGCTTGCCGCGGGTATCGTGATTGCCGGTGTGATCGCGCTGATCGCCGTGATGATGTCGAAGCGGGAAAAGGGTCTGACCTTTACGCGCGCAGACGTGGTTTCCGGCTACACCTATCGCATGAAGGGCGATCTGCTTTCCTACCGCACGCCGGACCGGCTCTATACCTACGACGCCGCGAAGGACGTTTCGACCTATTACCGGATCGCGAATATCGAAGGCTACGACAGCTCCGGTTCGATGACGATCGTGTACGCCGGCTCACAGTTCAAGATCCAGGGAGCGGAAAAGACGCTGTCACTGACGAACGGCATCATCCTTGACGTGCGTGCAGGTAAAAATTACGCCGCGCTGCTCTTTAAAAACCCAGGCGCGGACCGCGACGAGCGCTTCATTCTGATTATCGACCGCGCGATGCATTCGGTGAATCAGATCTCTTTTAAGGACAGCGAGGTCGTCGGCTTCGATTTTCTCGACGCGGGCAGCACCGAGCTTCTGTGGGTCAGTACGATGGACATCGGGCAGTTCACCGAGGAATCCATCGTCCGCATCTACGACTGCGGCAAGGAAGGCACAATGATCCACTACACCTCTCCGTTCTACAACCAGGCGATCTACAACCTGTATCTGTCGGATCGCTGTCTCTTCATGGTCGGCACACAGTCGATCATCCGCTACGACCGCGAGGAAGACGGCTTTTCCGCCGAGCGCGACCGCGTGCGCGTCTACGGCAGCACGATCGTCGACTTTTACGCCGGCACGGAGACCGCGTATTTCATCGCGCTGCCCGTCGCCGCCGAGGGCGAAGAAAACAGCCTTGTGCGGCTCATCACGATCTCCGAGACCGACGACCTCTGGTCAAACGTCATGCAGAAATACATGCCCTCGCCGGTGATCAGCGCGTTCCTGTTCAACGGAAACATCTGCGTATTCACGCGGGAGGACTTTCTGCAGTTCTCCTTTGCGGGGAAAAAACTTCTGGACCTGGAACCGCAGTATAAGCCGGTCGCCGCGTTCCGATGCGGCGATCAGGGGTTCCTCATTGTGACCGAACAAAGCTGCTATCGTGTCACGATCGACTGACGCGAAAGGGAGGATAATGTGATGATAACCATCCTGATCCTGGTCGTTCTGGGACTGTGCATCCTTGCCGGCTATTACCGAGGGGTCGTGTATTCCGCGGTGAGCATCGGCATTACGTTTCTCTCGTTCTTCCTGGCACTGCTGCTGATCCCCGTGATCGCCGCGCCAGTGCGGCGGAGCAAGGCGCTGTACGGCAGCCTGCTCTACTACTTTGAGGGCTATGAATTTGTCAGCCGGACGAGTGTGGAGTTGATCCACGATCCCGTTTCCTCGATCGACGGCGAAACGCTTTCGGAGGTCGTTGAAAACGCCGACCTGCCCCTGCCGCTGGACAGCGCGGTCAGCAGGAACATCCGCGCCGAAGCGTACAAGGCGGACAGGATCACCACGCTCGGCGACTATTTCAATCAGACGATCGTCGACGTCGTTTTAAACATTCTGTCGCTGCTGCTCCTGTTCGTCGTGTTCCGCGTGCTGTTCGGCTTCATTCTGCGCATGATCGACTACGGCAGACGGGGCTTGCCCACGCTGAAGCGGTTCGACCCGCTCTTCTCCTGCGGGATCGGGTTCTTACACGGCGTCACGCTGCTCTATATCTTCTTCCTGATCGCGCCGGTCATCCTCACGATCGTACCGAAGCTCGGGCAAATGCTCGTCGATCCGCCGCTTGCAGGCTTTTTCTACCGCATGAACCCCTTTATGTGGATGCTCCCGACAACGTAATATCATACAAAAAAGGCTGCGGAGAGCTATTCTCTAAAGGGCGGTTTCAAGCATAGCCTTCCCCTTGACGGGGAAGCCTTTTTTTCTGGAAGAGCGCACTTATACACTACCAAGCGGAGGTGATACGTGCTCTTCAAGCAAACAAAAACCTCCCGAAAAGAAATAGTTTATCGGAAGGTTCAAATCCGTTTCATTCCGACAAGCCGGAATTTGCCGAATTATAGCCTGAAAAAGAGTTCTGCGTTTACATGACCGATCCGATGCATCTCCTCTTCTGTAAAATCCATTTGATCCAGGATGTTAAGATAACGCTCTATGATCTGTGTCGGTTCAACACTTCTGCTGCAGGGCCAATCCGTACCAAAGAACAGTCTG
>JAFOQN010000101.1 GCA_017393775.1 Clostridia bacterium | reverse complement strand
GCCGAAGATCTCCCTGAGTTCGCTTTCGTACTGCGTCGGATAATCATCCGTATAAACCCGGTGTTCGACCTTATGCCGGTGTCCGCAGGCGGCGAGCGTCAGCATCATGATACATGCAAGCAAAACCGCAATCGTCCTTTTCATACAGCGCTCCTTCATTTGTCCTTTGCTAGATAGACAACCGAGAACGGGAAAATGTGACATCCCAATTGAAAACAACTTGTGCCGTTACCGTCCCGTCCTGTCCTTCGCGCGGGTTTATACCGACTGACGGGACGTCGCCCATTATATCTTTGCTATTATTATTTATTTCCCCGCCGTCTCACGGTGGGGGGTGGGTCGTCTCACGAGGGGGACCCCCACCGTCTCACGGTGGAGGGGTACGTCGTCACACGGTGGAGGGGGTACGCCGCCGCATAGCGGTCACCGCGTAAACGCGATCTCGTACTGTTCGTTTGTGCTGTAAAAGATTTCCAGAAGCAACCCGTCCGGAAGGGTGAGCGTACCGGAATAGCCCTTTACGGTCGGAGTGAGGATCGCCTGCTCGGCAAGCGAATCCGCATAGCCGTTCGCGGTGAGAAACAGCCCGATCGCCGCCGTCGCCTGTTCGGAACGCACGCTGTCGAACAGCGCGCAGTTTTGCGAATACGCTTCTCCTGTGCGGCTGTCGTACTGCACGGACAGGCAGTAGGTCTGCCCGTTTTCGGCGCTGTAATACGCCTGCGCGCACCAGAGCGCAAGCTTTGCGCCGGTCGTATCGTTATAAAAATCGCGCAGCGTCGCCTGATAGCGGCTCTTCTTCAGTACGGAATCCGCGGATTCGCCGGTGAAAAGCTTTCCGGAGGGCGCATGTATTTGAAGCGTTTCGGTCCAAAGCGCCTTGATGCGTTCCGTGATCTCCGCTTCGCTCATTTCGCCGGGCATGACGGCGCGTTCGTCGCCCTGCCGGTCGCAGCCGAGGAACATCGCCACGCGCGTTTCGAACGGCAGCGGCGCGCCGATGCCGTTTGCGCTGATGATGCTGATCGCCTCGTACTGCGGGTCGTCGTACAGCGCCGCTTCGTTGAGGCGAAAGATCCAGCGGTTTATCAGGACCAGCAGAAACGCGATCAGCACCGTGCCCGCCGTAAGCCCGATATACGCGATGCGCGTCCGCGTCTCACGATCGCGGTTTGCAAAGAGACGAAGCTTTTTCAGTTTCATTCCTCCTCGCCTCCCTTCCCGCGCTGATAGAGCGGCACGTCGAACCACACGAGCGTGCCCTCGCCCACCTTGCTTTCAAAGTGCAGCGTACTTCCGTGGATCTCAGCAATGCGGTTGCCGATCGCAAGCCCGAGTCCCGCGCCGTGCTGTGCGCGCGCACGCGATTTATCGACCATAAAGAACGCCTCGGTGATGCGGGAGATCTCCTCCTCCGGAATGCCGATACCCTCGTCGCGGACCGCGATGCGGTAGCGTCCGTTCTCGCGGTGACCCGAAAGCGTGACCGTTTTGCCGGGCGAGCTTGCTTTGCGCGCATTGTCGATGAGGTTTGTGACGAGCGTCAGCAAAAGGTCCTTTTCATAGAGGATGATCTGCTGTTCGATGTCGTAGACAAACGTCAGCTCCGCCTTTTCGAGCATCGGCGTGACGACCGCGACGACGTGTCCGAGCGCGCGCCGGGCGTACCCGCGGATCAGCTTGAAATCCTGCTTGTCGAGCACCACAATGTCCATGAGTTTTAAGGACATCGCCTCGAGCCGCTTGCCCTCGGTGAAGATGAAGTTCGCCGCCATGAAGGCGTCCTCTTCATCAAGCTCGGTGCTCCGGAGCATGTCCGCATAGCCGATGATCGAGGTCATCGGGGTTTTCAGCTCATGCGAGAAGTTTGCGACAAAGTCCTTTTGCTGCTTTGCGTTCAGTTCGAGCGCATCGACCTTCTGTTCGATCGCGCCGGTCATGTCGTTGAACGCGACGGTCAGATCGCCGATCTCGTCGAGCGTCGTGACCCGCGCGCGGCGCGAATAGTTGCCGCCGCCGATGACCTGCGTAAAGCGCTGCAGACGCCGTAAAGGCTTTGTGGTAAAATAGGAAAGCAGGAGCATCGCCGCGATCGAGACCGCGACGGTGATGATATGCAGAACGGTAACCGAGCGAATCTGCTCCGCACGCAGCCGCATAAGGTCGGTCGCGTCGTACCGCACCGAAAGAAAGTAGTTCTGTCCGCCGATCGACACGCAGCCAGCCGTATCCAAAAGCGTGCGTTCGCCGTCCTTCAGAAGGCGGTACGCAAAGCGCCGGACGCGCAGCTCCGAAAACGGGAGCGTTTCCGGAAAATCATCGGTTGCTGCGGTGAGAAGATGCGCGTCTGTATCGTACAGCGCGCAGGGCGATTCCACGCCCTGATTCGAGCCCGCGCGCTTCAGGATCTCCCCGTACATGTCGGGCGAGGCGGTGTTGTAGTAGAGGTAAATGCCGTAAAGCTCCGCTTCCATGGCGGAGGCAAGCGCCGAATAATCCGCAACCGCCGCGTGCACGCGAAAACGAAGCGCTGTTTCAAAGCTCTGCGCGATCAGGATCTGTCCTGCCACGCCGAACAACAGCGCTACGATCAATACGGTACATATGCAGATTTTCAGCGCGAATCTCATGTTTCTTCCGGAATGTCCAGCCGGTAGCCGATCTTATGGACCGTTTTGATGCGATCCTGCCAGTTTAGCTTTCTGCGCAGGCGCTGTACATGGCTGTCCAGCGTGCGCGTTTCGCCGATGTACTCCGTTTCCCACACACGCTCGAACAGCGTCTCGCGGAACAGCGCCGTATTTGGATTCTGCACAAACAGAACCAGGAGATCGAACTCCTTGCGTGTGAGGTCGACACGCTTGCCGTCCTGATAGACGTCGCGCGCGTCCAGGTCGATCAAAAGATCCAGGCACTGGATCATGCCCTGGCTCTTGTTGAAGCGGCGCAGCACGACCTCGATGCGGGCGAGCAGCTCCACGATCTCGAAGGGCTTTACGATATAGTCCTCCGCGCCGAGTTTCAGTCCCTTGACGCGATCGTTCAAATCGCCCTTTGCCGTCAGAAAGATCACCGGGATCCCCATCGGGCGAATGTACGCCAAAAGATCATAGCCGTCGAATTTCGGCAGCATGATATCCAGAAGCACCAGGTCGAACGGATTCTTTTCGAGCAAATCCGCCGCCTGCTGCCCGTCATAGGCGCATGTGCAAACATATCCCTGCCGCGTCAGATTCATGCGGATCAGGTTTGCGATCGGTTCCTCATCATCCACGATCAGGATTTTTATCATATTCCCATCCTCCGATTCCCTGTCTTGGAAATCATTGTAACACCCAAATGCGGACAAAATGTAACACGAGTGTTTCAAATGTATGGTTTTTGCAGATTTTTGTCAGAAAAGCGGATTTTTGGCGCAAAAAGCGGCTCATCCGGTCCTCATTTTGCAGTATACCACAATCCCGCGCTTCCGTCAAAGCATTCCTGTCGACAAGAATCTTGCAAAGCGTGCCGTTCTCGCATATAATGATGCGTATGAATTGGTATTATCATTCGCGTGATCCGCATTATAAGACCCCGTTCGGGGCGGTCAGAACAAACGAGCAGGTCTCCCTTCGCATCGACGGCGAGCCGAGCGCGCTTGTCGAACTTCTGCTGTACCTTCCGGACGGACCGGAAACGCTGCCCATGCACTGGGACGGCAGCGCCTACCGGGCAACGTTCACCGCGCCGCATACGCCCTGCCGCATGGGCTACGGCTTCCGCATCGACGGCAGATACTTCGGCGCCTCAACCGGTGAAGCGTACTTTGCCGATACCCCGCAGACTTACGGGCTGACCGTCTACGACGGCGCGTTCGAAACGCCGGAATGGTTCCGGCACGCCGTGGTGTATCAGATCTTTCCCGACCGGTTCTTCTGCTCCGACCGCAGTCGGTTTCTGTCCGCCGCCGCAGAGTACCGCGCCGCGGGACGCCCGATCTTTGTGCACTCGAGCTGGGATGAGGAACCGTTTTATAAGCCGCACGGCGGCGCAAAGGAGTACATCCCGGACGACTATTTCGGCGGGGATCTCCTCGGCATCAAAGAAAAGCTTCCCTATATCGCCTCGCTCGGCGTCACCTGCATCTATCTGAACCCGATCTTTGCCGCGCACTCGAACCACCGCTACAACACCGCGGATTATCTCATGATCGATCCGCTGCTCGGCACAAACGACGATTTCAAATCGCTTTGCGAAGCGGCAAAGGCGCACGGCATCCGCATCGTGCTCGACGGTGTGTTCTCGCACACCGGCGACGATTCGGTCTATTTCGATCGCTACAACCGCTACAAGACGCACGGCGCATGCGAAAGCAAGGATTCCCCATACTATCCGTGGTACCGGTTCTACGAATGGCCGAAAACCTATGCGTGCTGGTGGAACTTTGAGACCCTGCCCGAAGTTGAGGAAAACGAACCGAGCTATAAGGCGTTTATTCAGGGTGAAGGCGGCGTGCTGCACACCTGGCTCGAAGCCGGCGCATCCGGCTGGCGGCTCGACGTTGCGGACGAGCTGCCCGATTCGTTCATCCGCGGGATCCGCCGTTCGATCAAGGATTACGACCCGAACGCGGTTTTGATCGGTGAAGTCTGGGACAACTGCGCAACGAAGTACGGTCCGGACGGACGCCGCGGCTACGTCAGCGGCGACGAGCTCGACGCGCCGATGAACTATCAGTTCCGCGAGCCCGCGATCGAGTTTCTGAACGGACGCAGGGACGCTTACTGGTTTGCTGAAACGCAGAACGTGCTTTTGGAGGATTATCCGAAGCCTTTTATGGACGCTTGCCTGAACCTTTTGGGCTCGCACGACACCGAGCGCATCCGCACCGCGCTCTGCGGCATTCCCGACGCAAGAACACTTTCAAGGAAAGACCAGCTTGCCTTCCGTCCGGACGCGGCAATGCTCGCGCGCGCCTCGAAGCGTCTCACTTTGGGCTATGCGCTGATGGCGGTGCTCCCGGGCGTTCCGTGCATCTATTACGGCGACGAAGCGGGCATGACCGGCATGTCCGACCCGTTAAACCGCGGCACGTTCCCGTGGGGACGCGAAAAAACCGCGCTCATCGAAGAGGTGTGCGCGCTGATGAAGCTGCACAACGAAAGCGACGCGATTCAAAACGGCGGCACGCGCATCGCTGCGGTCGGCAGGCAAATCCTCTGCGTGATTCGCAAAAGCGAACGGGAAACGCTGATCCTGCTTGCAAATGCCGCCGATACACCGGCGCGCGCGGTCGTCTTCCCCGGGCTCTTCCGCGAAGGACCGGACACCAAGCCTTTGGAGCTTGCCGGAACGTACCGCGACGGAAACGGCGAAGTGTTCACGGCGCGCAGCACGCTTTCCGTCACGCTGCCCGCAAACGGCTTTCGGATCCTCCGCAAAGTGTAACGTCACGAAAAAATCACAATCCGGTGTTGAAAAACGCGTCGGAAGTTGTTATACTAATCCCACCGAATAGACAAAGGAGTACGAACCATGATCACGAAAGACATGAACATCCGTAAAATCATCGAGATCGACGAGAATCTTGCGGGCATTCTGATCGCATCCGGCATGCACTGCCTCGGCTGCGCGATGTCGCACTTTGAGAATCTCGAAGAGGCATGCGCCGTCCACGGCATCGACGCCGACGCGCTGTGCAAGGATCTCAACGATTATCTCGAAAGCAAAGCGAACTGACGATCCGACCAACCGCCCTGCCTGCAATACGGCGGGGCATTTTTCTCATAAGATCGGCGGAGAAATGACGCTTTTATATGCCTTCTCCTTGAGGAGAAGAGATGGCGACGCGCGGGGAGCGCGCGACGGCACCGCTGAAACGGAGCGAAGCGGAGTGTGTACGCCGAAGCGTGAGCGAGCCGGATGAGGTGTAAATGAACGAACTTCACAACAAGCAGCTGAAGCCTTTTTCACAGAAGATGCGCCGCGAGATGACAAAAAAAGAACGACATCTTTGGTACGATTTTCTGAAAGCGCTGCCCGTAACGGTTCACCGACAGAAGGTTCTCGGAAACTATATCGCTGATTTCTACATCGCGTCGCAGAAGATCGTGATCGAACTGGACGGATCGCAGCATTATATGGGCAACGGCATTCGATCCGATCGGGACAGAGATGCATGGATGAAGCAAAACGGGATCACGGTTCTGAGGTATTCGAACTTGCAGATACAGCGAGAATTCAAAGCGGTTTGCAGCGATATTCTGCAGCATCTGGACGACACCTCATCAGTCACCTGAAGGTGACAGCTTCTCCTCAAGGAGAAGCCTCTTTATTATGATAAGCGGAGGTATGTATGGACGAACGTGCACAAAGATGGAACCGGTTTATCAGCGATATCTGTATGCGGGATGCTGCAGCGCTGTCTGATCTGCAGCGGCAGGCATTCATATGCTTTTGGTACGATGCAGAGATTCAGAACGGCGGACATTGCGCCTATTTTGACAGCGAGCGCTATGCATCTCCTGCGGAAACGGAAGCCGCGCTTCGCCTGATCGGAACCGAAGAGATCGCCGATAATTTCCGGAAAGCCGTGACGGAAGGCCGCAAGGATGACTGGATGCATACGGACAACGCTTACTATGCGTTTTCGCCCTCCCTCTTTGACTGTCTTACGGCATTTGTCGAAACTCACAAGGATACGATCCTGAACTGATACTATGGCAAATGTGATCTATCTGAATTCAATTGACGATCCCGCGCTCGACGTGTACGCGCGGCTCACAGAGGCGCAGATCCGAAACCGTCTCGAGCCCGAAAAGGGCGTGTTTATCGCGGAAAGCCCGAAGGTGATCCGGCTTGCGCTGGACGCGGGATATGAACCGGTCTCCTTTTTGATGGAGGAAAAGCACATCGAAGGCGACGCGAAGGATTTGCTTTCACGCTGTGAAAACGTCCCGGTCTATACCGGCGAACGCGCGCTTTTGAAAGAACTGACCGGCTACGAGCTGACCCGCGGCGTGCTTTCCGCCATGCGAAGAAAACCTCTGCCCGCTTTGGACGCGGTGCAAAACGACGCAAAGCGCGTTGCGGTGCTTGACGGGATCGTGGATGCCGGAAACCTCGGCGCGATCGTGCGAAGCGCGGCGGCATTGAACATCGACGCGGTGCTCTTTACCCCGACCTGCTGCGATCCGTTGAACCGGCGTGCGGTGCGCGTCAGCATGGGCACGGTCTTTTTGGTGCCGTGGACGTTCCTGCCGCCAAACGGGATCGCGCTTTTACGCAAACGCGGCTTTATCACCGCGGCAATGGCGCTCGTAGACGATTCGCTTCCGATGGACGACCCGCGGCTCAAGGAATGCGAACGTCTTGCGATTGTGCTCGGTACGGAGGGCGACGGCCTTTCGAAGGAGACAATCATGGGCTGCGATTTTGCGGTGAAGATCCCGATGGCGCACGGTGTGGATTCTTTAAACGTCGCCGCTGCAAGCGCCGTCGCTTTTTGGGAGCTTCGAAGATAAAGGGAGGAAGCCGGTATGTATTTGGAGACATTCACGCTTCCGGTCGACCGGGAAGAATCCCTGATCAAGGTGCGCATGGCAGAAAACGGCGGCGCGTTCGGTTATATCGACAACATCTACCCATGTGAAATCTTCAATCACAAAGCGCTTTCCGAAGTCAGCTTTGCGCGCGTCACCGTGTTTTACGGCGGCAACGGATCGGGCAAGAGCACGCTGTTGAACCTGATTGCGGCAAAGCTCGGGCTGAACCGCGTCGCGCCGTTCAATTCCGGCGAGCTGTTCGACGCCTATGCCGAAAATTGCGGCTATACCTGCGGCACGGACGAGGAGGGCTTCCCCGAGCGGATCCCGAACGGCAGCCGGATCATCACGAGCGACGACATATTCGACTACATGCTGGCGGTGCGCAGCAACAACTCTGAGATCGGGGAGGCGGTCGAACAGGGCAAAGCGGAATACGCAAGAATCAAATTCGGCGAGAACATCGTACTGCACAGCATGGACGATTACGAGGCGCTGCGGCTGCAGGTGCAGTCCCGCAGAAAGACGCTTTCGCGGCGGATGTTCCTGCGAAAAAACGCGGGAACGGAGGTGAAGCTTTCCAGCAACGGCGAAACGGCGCTGGCGTATTTTGAGGAAAAGCTCAAAAACGATACGCTGTACTGTCTCGACGAACCGGAAAACAGCATGTCGCCGAAGATGCAGATCGAGCTCATGAAGCTGCTCGAAAAGATGGCTCGCTACTGCGGGTGTCAGTTTATCATCGCGACCCACTCGCCTTTTTTGCTCGCCATGTCCGGCGCGCGCATCTATGATCTCGACGCCGCGCCCGTTACGATCAAAAACTGGTGGGAACTGGAGAATACGAAGATCTACTTTGACTTTTTCAACAAATACCGGCACCTGTTCGAGGAATGAAAAGGATCACGGAGTTTCCGTGACCCTTTTTTTGCCGTTCAGTTCAACAGCTCATACTGCGAATTGTAGATCTCGGCGTAGAAGCCGTTCTTTTCAAGAAGCTCTTTATGCGTGCCCTGCTCCACGATCGAGCCATGGTTCACAACGAGGATCGTATCCGCGTCCACGATCGTCGAAAGACGGTGCGCGATGACAAAGCTCGTGCGGTCTCGCATGAGATCGTCCATCGTTTTCTGGATCAGGATCTCGGTGCGCGTATCGACATTTGAAGTCGCTTCATCGAGAATCAGGATCGGGCGGTTTGCAAGATACGCGCGGGCAATCGTCAAAAGCTGCTTCTGTCCGCCGGAGATGTTTGTCGTTTCCTCGTTGATCACGGTGTCGTAGCCTTTCGGCAGCGAACGGATGAAACGGTCGATGTGCGCGCGCTTCGCCGCCTCGTGCACCTCCGCTTCGGTCGCGTCCGGTTTGCCGTAAGCGATGTTGTCGTAAATCGTGCCGGAAAACAGCCATGTGTCCTGCAGAACCATCGAAAAGACGCTCCGAAGCGCGTTTCGCGGCATTTGCATGACATCCTTGCCGTCCACAAGGATCCGCCCGCCGTCAACGTCATAAAAGCGCATGAGAAGGTTCACAATGGTGGTCTTGCCGCCGCCGGTCGGTCCGACGATCGCGACCTTTTCGCCGGCGCGAACCTGGATCGTCAGTCCCTTGATCAGGGGCTGTTTCGGGTCGTAGGAGAAATCGACGTTTTCAAAGGATACATTGCCCTCGCCCTTCGGCGCGGTCTCCTCCGTGCACTCCGTCATTTCCGCTTCATCGAGCATTTTATAGACGCGCTCGGACGACGCGATCGTCTGCTGGAGCATCGAAAAGCCCTGTGCGATGCTTTCCAAAGGACCTGCGAACATTCTTGCGTAGAGCACGAACGCGACGATCGTGCCGACGCTCATGCCGAACAGACCTTTCGCCGCAAAGACGCCGCCGATGATGCAGATCGCGATATACGCGATGTTATTCGAAAGCGCCACGATCGGCTGTACAATCGAAGCCAGGAACGTGCCCTTTCGCGCCGCGTCGCGCATGTCGTCGCAAAGCGCGCCGTGCCGTTCGCGCTGCCGTGCTTCGAGATGGAACGCCTTGACCGTGTCGAAGCCCGTGAAGGTTTCCTCGGTCAGCGCATACATCTCACCGTTCTTCTTTCGCACCGCTGCAAAATACTTCTCGCTCTTGCCCGCAATCTTTGCGGACAGAATCAGCGAAAGCGGCACGAATACGATGACCGCCGCGGCAAGGATCGGGTTCAGCATGAAGATCAGAACGATGATGCCGACAAGCTTCAGTACACCGGAGATCAGCGTTTCGAGGAAGCTGTGGACCGTCGTGCCCATTGTGGATACGTCGTCGGTCATGTGCGAAATGATCTCCCCGTTCGGCGTCTGATCGATGTAGCGCACCGGGAGACGGCGGATCTTGTCGCTCATGCGGATGCGGATCGCGCAGGTGAAGTGGCGGGAAACGACGTTGTTCATGAGCAGCATCTCACCGATCGCCGCTAAAGAGCTTCCCGCATACGCCGCGGCAAGCAGCGCGCATTCGAGACCGAACGCGGCGCTGTCGAACACCGCAGGCTGTCCCAGATGTACAGGCTCCCAATAGTTATAGAGCCGGTCGGACAGCGCACGTAAAATCTCCGGCGTAATGAGTGACAGCGCGACCGAAACGAGGCTGATGAATGCGGAAAGTATGAGCCAGCCTGCGATCGGCTTTGTGTCCTTTAAGATGCGGAGCACGGTCTGCTTCGAGGTGTTTTTCGGTTTCATACGGCATCACCTCCCAGCTGCGAGTGCACGATTTCCCGGTAGACCCTGCAGGACTTTACGAGCTCCGCGTGCGTGCCGCTTCCGACGATGGCGCCCTGTTCGATGACGTAAATGTGATCACAGCGCATCGCAGTCGCCGCGCGCTGTGTGATAATGATCTGTGTTTTGCCCGCAAGATAGCGGTTCAGCGCCTTTCTGAGCCTGCTCTCGGTGAGATAGTCGAGCGCGGAAAAGCTGTCGTCGAATACATAGACTGAGGCGCGCTTTAAGATCGTTCGCGCAATGCTGATGCGCTGTTTCTGTCCGCCGGAAATATTCGCGCCGGATTGCGCAAGGCGGTATTGAAGCCCTTCCTCATGCGCGTTCACAAAATCCGTCATCTGCGCAATATCCAGGACCTGCCTTACCGCATCCTCGCTCGCGTCCGGATCGCCCATGCGCACATTGTCAAGGAGCGTTCCTTCAAACACCATGCCCTTTTGCAGCGCGGCAGAGACATTCTCGCGCACGCCGCCGCGTCCGATTGTTTCATACGGAACGCCGCCGAGCGAGATCGATCCCTGTGTCGGCGGATAGAATCCCAGAAGCAGCTTCAAAATCGTCGATTTGCCGCTGCCCGTGCCGCCGATGAGCGCGGCAGTCTCCCCCGCTTTCACCGTGATATTGACGTCCGAAACGGTGTTGATCTCGCTGCCCGGATAGGCGAAGCCGACGTTTTCGAGCACCAGATCGCCGCCGATGATCGTGCCGTCGCCCGCTTTCATGGGCTCGTCCGGAAGCTCCAACACCTCCGTCACGCGGTTGATGCAGACCTTGAGATGCGGCAAAAAGACGAACGTCCATGAAAGCATCATAACGCCGTTCAGAATCAGCGCAACATACTGTACCGTAGCGATGATGCCGCCCGCGGTCAGTCCCTGCTCCAGAAGCGCGGGGTCCTGCAGCCGGATTGCGCCGATCAGCAGCATGACCACCGTTGCAAGGTTCAGAACCAGCATGCAGAGCGGGTTCACATAGCCTGCGCGGACATTTGCGCGGATGATGTACTTTGCCATCTCCTCGGTCGCATGCGCGATGCGGCCGTGTTCGTGCGGCTCCTTGTCGAACGCGCGGATCACGCGAATGCCGGAAAGCCGTTCACGCATCAGGCGGTTCTGAACGTCGATATACTCATCGGAAAGCTTCCACAGCCGATCGAGGTGCCGCACGATCGGAAACAGGATCAGAAACGCGACAGGAATGGACGCAAGCAGGATCAGCGCAAGCATGCGGTCGCTTAAAAGCGCGAACGCCACGCCGCCCGCAATCATGATCGGGACCATCACGACGACGTTCACGAACATGGAAGAGACGTCGGCGATCGTGGAAACGTCGTGCGTCGAGCGCGTCAAAAGTCCCGATGTGCCGATCTTCGAGAAATTCTCAAAGTCGAGCGCCGACGCCTTTTGAAAGATGCCGTGCTTGAGATCGCGCGAAAAGCCCGCGGAGATCCTTGCGTTCACCGCGCCGGTCCACAGTGAACAGAGCATGGACATGACCGCAAGCGCGAGCATCATCCCGCCGAGCTTCAAGATCATGCTCATGTTGCTCACCGCAATGCCGTCGTCGACGATGCGGCTCATCAGATACGGCAGAAACGTCCCCTCGAGCGTGGAGACGATGCAGAGGATCCCGGTCAGGATGATCTGCCTTCTGTAAGGCTTTAAATAGGGTAAAATCGTTTTCATCATGATAAAACAGCGAGACGCGTCTCTGCGTCCTTTATCCATCGGTTGCAATCCGAATATCCGTTCAATCGGACCGAAAAACATGTTCCTTTGGAAACACTACAGTTCAGTATAGCGGAACGGAATGCCCGCGTCAAGCAGATCCGCACAGGATTCTGCGCATCTCCGGGCGGTCGGTGGCATCCGTGTAAAATCGATGCACAAATATCTGTACATTTTATTCGTATTTTCGTTTATTTCCAGACTTTTCGGGTATTTCCATAATAATACATTTGTACAATATATTATCGATTGACAACGGCATGCATCTGTGATATTCTTTTTAAATGTGGAGGTGTGTGAAATGGATGAACTTACAAATCTGATCAAGACAGAGATCAAAAAGCAATTTCGCAGTGTGCGTCAGTTTTCGATGTACATCGGCGTACCGCAATCGACGATCGTCACTGCGCTTCAGAAGGGCATCGGCGGAACCTCGTTCGAAACGATCATGCACATCTGCGACGTTCTGGACATCAAGCCCGTCGCAGGCGACAGAACGATCTTCCTGGATGGTGAAAAGCGCGAGCTTCTGGAACGCTTTACCCGTCTGGACAGCGAAGGCAAAAAGGCCGTTCGCGCAGTCACCGCGATCGAGCTTCTGCGCGTAAGCGATCCCGAAGCGTTCAAAGAGCTCGGCAAAAAGCTTGACACCGCGGAATAAGAGCATTCGGCGAAAAAGCCGTTTCTGTTCGGAAACGGCTTTTTTATTTACTCCTGTGCATTTTTCACGCGGTCCAGCAACGCGAGGAACTCCTCTTTGACGGGCTTGGGCGATACAATGCGTACCGCGCCGCCGAGTGCCGCGACCCAGCCGAAGAACTGCCCGGAGACCGCAACCTTGACGAACGCGGCGAACCGCTCGCCTTCCGGATGGATCGACACGTCGGTGCCGAAGCGGTCGACGATCACGCCGATGACGCTTTCGTCGCAGTCGAGCACGACGTCCGCCTCCTCGCCCGCGAACATCGAAAAGTTGCGGCTCGTATAGACCGACATATCGACTGCGGAAAAGACGTCCTTCCCCTGCCGTCCCGCATCGCCTTCCTGAATGCGCGTCATTTTGTCGACGCGGTAATGCTTGATGCGCGCATCGAAAGCGTCGTAGGCGATCAGATAATAGAACTCGTCGTCCCACACAAGCGCAAACGGGCTGACGCGATAGCGCGCGCCCTGCTTACGCGGGATGCGTTTTTTATTGAGATCGTACTGCCAGTAGACGAACGAGATCTCACAGTCCTTTGCGATCGCGCCGTGGATGGCGTCGATGTTGTAGAAAACGGATTCGTTGTCCGTCTTGCCGCGATCGGAGATATAAAGCTGACGGCGTAAAAGCGCCGCTTCCCAGCGGCTCGAGAGCCCGGCGAGTTTTTTGATGAGCCGCGCCGTCTTTTTCGGCGACAGAAATTTTGCCGCCTGCACGCTGTCCACGAGCATCTTGAGCTCCGCCGGTTCAAACGTGCGCGACGCGAGATAATAGCCCTTGCGCTTGCCGACCGCAACCGATTCGATGTCCATACCGTAATCGGTGAGCGTCATAAGATCGTCCGTTACGCTCTTGCGCTCGGCGGTGATATCGCGTTCCCTGAGCTTATCGATGAAATCCTGTACCGTGAGCGGATGCAGTTCATCCGTTTCGAGCAGCAGATCGCGGATCACCAGGATCTTGCATTTTTGGTTTTCGCGTTTCATATGCGTCTCCGTTCCAAAACCGTTCCGTTTGTTCTGCCGGTCATCGCGCCGTGTTCGACCGCCGGTTCCCCGAGGATCAGCACCGTTTCGATCCCCTCCGCATACTGTGCGGCATCCGCGAACGTCGCCCGCTCGTGCACATGATCCGGATCGAACACCAAAAGGTCTGCGTCCGCGCCGGTTTCGATGCGTCCCTTACGCTTCAATCCGTACCGGTCCGCAGGCATGCGCGTCATCTTTTTCACAGCTTCCGGAAGCGACAGCGTACGCCGTTCCTTTACGAAGCGTTCGAGAACATGCACGAACGTGCCGTATACGCGCGGGTGCGGAATGCCGTCCTTTGGGTATGTCGCATCCGAAATGACGTAGGAAAACGGCGCGCGGTAGATCGCCGCGATGTCGTCCTCATTCGTGAGCCGGTCGATCATCGTCACGGCGCAATGATTGCGGGAAAGCAGCTCCGCCGTAAACCGCCACGGCTCCGCATCCTTTGCCGACGCGGCGACCGTTTTGCCGATATACCGCCGGTCCTCTGAAAGCCGTACCGAGGAGATCTCGATGTTTTCCCAGCCGATCAGCATCGCGTAATTGTCAAAATCCGTGCCGGTCTCGAGCCGGTCCTTCAGGATTCTCTGTGCGTCGGGATCGATGAGCCGCTTTGCGATCGCGTCCGTGCCGCCTTCCAGAAACTCCGGCGGCAGAACGTGCAGAAGCTGCGTGCTGCCCGCCGTATACGGATATGCGTCGCACAGCACGTCCAGCCCGTCCTCCCGCGCGCGGCGAATCCTGTCGAGCGCCGCATAGATGAGCTTTCCCCAACGTTCGCGCCCGACCGCTTTCAGATGGCTGATCTGCAGGGGTACGTTGAGCGCCCTGCCGATCGCAATCGCCTCGTCGAGCGAGTCAAGCAGATTCATGGATTCCGAACGCATATGCACCGAAAGCGGAATATTTGTGTTTTTGATCGGCTCCAGCGCGCGAATCAGTCCGTCCGTGTCGAAGAAGCATTCCGGCGCGTAGCCGAGCCCTAAAGAGACTCCGAGCGCGCCCTCGGAGAGCGTCTGTTCCAACATCCGGTGGATCGCTTTGGTATCGTCGTCGGTCAGGTCCTTTGCAAAGCCTGCGACGTCCGCACGAAGCGTGCCGAGCCCCGCGAGCATGCCCGCATGCAGCGGCAGCGGACGTCGCTTCAAGGCGTTTTGATAGGCAGCAAGCGATTCGACCGCTGTATCACCCGATTCTCCCGTGATCGGATAGAGATAAGATGCAACGTCGTCTTTGTGCGGACCGAACACCGGCGCGGCAGAAAGCCCGCAGTTTCCGTTGATGATCGTCGTGAGACCCTGCAATAACTCCGCTTCGCCGAAGCCGTCCCGAAAGATCGCCGTATCCGCATGCCGGTGCGCGTCGATAAAGCCCGGCGTCACGACCCTGCCTTCCGCGTCGATGATCTGTTTCGTATGCGCCGCGGAAAGATCACCAATCGCCGCGATCGTTTTGCCGATGATCCCGACGTCTGCGCGGTGCGGCTCCGTTCCGCTGCCGTCCAGAATGGTTCCGTTTTTGATGATGCGATCAAAGTCCATATCTGTCCCTCTTATGGTATTGTACCACCTTGCCGCCCCCGTTGCAATCCCGTTTATGGGAAAGCAAAAAAGCTCCCCCGAAGGGAAGCTCTCTGCAATTCAGTTGTTCCGGTACCCGAGCGCTTCGCTTAAAGCCGCGGCGGTTTTTTGTACCTCCGCGGTCGCGGCACGAAACTCGTCCGAATCGATACGGCGGAACATGCCGATCAAACCGATCGCATAGCGGATCGCGCCGGAACGGTCGCGGATTGGCGCGGCGACGCCGCGGATGCCGATCTTAAACTCGCCGTTCTCGACTGCAAAGCCCTTTTCGCGAACCGTCTTCAGTTCCGAAAGCAGCGCGTCGGCGCTATTGACTGTGTGCGGCGTGAACATCTGCGACGCCGATTCAAAGATGCGCCGGACCGCAGCGTCCGGAAGCTGCGACAGAAGCGCCTTGCCCTGCGCCGTGCAGAACGCCGGCAGATGCGCGCCGGTTTCGGACACGATATGAAAATTCGAATCCGCTTCGGCATGCGCGAGCACCAGCGCCTCGCCGCGGTCAAGCATGGACAGAGACGCGGATTCGCCGGTCGCTTTCACGAGCCGGTCCATCGGCTCCTTTGCAAGCGAGATGATGTTGCGCATGCTTTGAACCGCGTTCCCGTACTCGAACAGGCGCACGCCGAGCAGATACTGCCCGCTTTGCGCGTCCTGCTCGATGAGCCCGCAGTTTCGCATGGAGCTAATAAGCCCGTAGACCGTGCTCTTTGCCCAGCCGGTTGCCGCCGTCAGTTCGCTCAGGGACATCGGGCGCTTCGCTTCGGTCAGCAGGTCCAAAAGCCTGCACGCCTTTGCGATCGACCGGACCGGTTCGTTCTCCCTCGTCGTCATGCTTCCGCGTTCGGGTCGTACTGGAATGTCTGCATCAGTTCAAGCTTAAAGAGGTTCATCCTGTGCTTGCGGTCGATCAGCGCCTTCGTTTCGGGATCGTCGATCTCTCCGGTGCGGATGTAGCGGTCGAGCACGGCATAGGTGAAGCCGAGGTTGTCCTCGTCCGTCTTGCCGCAGAGCCCGTCGCTCGGGACCTTGTGCACGAACATATCGGGAAGTCCCAAGTACGTTCCCATCTGCTTGACCTCCGCGACTGTGAGCTTGCCCAGCGGACATACATCGCCCACGGAATCGCCGTAGCGCGTCGAATAGCCGACCCAGTCCTCAGAAAGATTACAGGTATTGATGACCCTGCCGTTATAGGACTGCGAGACCGCATAGAGCGTGCTCATGCGGAGACGCGGCGCGAGGTTGATGTAGGATTGATCGGATAATTCCACGCCTGCCGCCTTTGCCGCGTTCACGACGCCGTTGTACGCGTCCTTGATGTTGACGACAAAGGAACGGATGCCGAGATGCTTGACCAGCGCTTCGCTTACGTCGATGTCATACTGATCGCCGTTCGGCATCAGAACACCGATGACGCGGTCCGCGCCGAGCGCACGAACGCACAGCGCCGCGGTGACCGAGCTGTCCTTGCCGCCGGAGATGCCGATCACGGCGTTGCAGCCGGGACCGTTTTCATTGAACCAGTCGTTAAGCCATTTTACAAGATCGTTTGTGACTTTTTCTACGTTGAATGCCATGCTTGTTCCTCCTTTTTAATCGGTACTGGAGAATGAAGTATTACCGAAGGGGCATGAAAAGTCCTTACGCGCAAGCTGTCGGACACACGATAAGGCTTCGCCTTGAGGAGAAGCTCCGCCACAGGCGGTGATGAGGTGTGTTTTCAGTCGCGAAAGCAAACACCTCATCCGTCAGGCTCGCAAGCTTGCCTGCCACCTTCTCCTCGAAGGAGAAGGCTTTTGAACTTACCCCCGGCTTCCTAACAGTCCCACCTTTTTCATTTCTTATACGGTGCGCAGCCGGATGTTCTTTTCTGCGAGGACGGCGAGAATGCGGTCGATATACGCCTGCACCTCCGCCTTCTGCAGGGTCTTAACGGGCGACACGAACGAGAGACGGATCGTCATGCTCTTGACGTCCGCTTCGTAGATATCGACCAGCGAAATGCTCTGCAGCGTTTCGTCACGATCTGCATAGAACGGACCGGTGACGTCCGCAAACGTAACGTTTTTATCGACGACGAAGCTAAGGTCGATGTCGATGCCCGGGAAGCGCGACGCCTCGCGATAGTGCAGCTCGCCGCCCTTGATCTCACTGAGCGCATCCATATCCAGTTCGAGGGTCACAAGCGAAGCCTTTTTGTCGATCTCCGCCGCAATTTCCGGATGCACGGTACTGATCGTGCCGATCGTTCTGCCGTCGAGCAGGATCGCCGCGGTGTTTGCCGGATGCTCCCAGGCGTTGAT